>URNW01000034.1 GCA_900549285.1 uncultured Mycoplasmatota bacterium | reverse complement strand
TATCTATACTTGTTTGGATTTTCTTTTCATCTTTAATATACCTGTTTATTTATTAGTAATATAATTAAAATAATTGAAGCTGTATGCTAGATAAATTAAGACTGATATTATATTTAATTTTAATATTCATAGGACTAATAGCTCTTCTTTACATTGCACCTATATTTTTAATAGTATCTATAATAATTTTGTGGATGGGGATAAAGGATTTAGAGAAGAGAGAAAATAAAAAAGATTATGATATTAAAAAAAAACTATCTTCTTTGAATAATAAAGAGAGAGTTGAAAGTTGTACCCTTAGATATGAGCATGAACTAACAACTGTTGATATATATTCTGAAGAAAATAACCAAATAGAAGAAGATAGCTATCCAAATATAGACAAATACAATTTTTATATAACAAATGAGGAAAAAATTCTATCTTATTTTTATGAAAGATGCAACAGAGAGGATTTGGGAATATTAAAGACTACTGGGGAAAACAGTTTGTATAAAAAAAAGTTGAGAGACAAAAGATGGATTGAAAAGAGAGAAAAAATAAGGAAAAGAGATCGTTATCGTTGCCAATACTGTCATAATATTTATGTTTTGAAAGACATAAATGAATTGTATGAGATTGTGGATTTTGAAGAGATCGCTTCTTGTGTGATAGATGTTTACAAACAAATTCAGAAGAACGAAATAAAATTTGAAGTTGATAAAGATTTGAGATTTAATCAAGAAAGTTACTATATCCCCAAATATAATTTGTGGATGAACTATTTTTACGAAGATTTAAGCCGGTTGCCAATTTTATACCAATCGATGCTTCCTGCTAGGAAAATGCAAATACTATCAGATGTCAAGTGTTCTACCAAAGATACATATGAGTATTATTTAAAATCATTAAAAAGCTCTTTACGATATAAACGAAAGGGAAAAAATCCAGGCTTCATAGACTCTATTTTGATAGAACATGATAATAGAATTAAAACATCGCATAAGTTTTTTTTATGTCAAAATATTGAACGGGATAATAGATTTGCTTATCAAGGTAGAGCCAGGATATTTATTGATGGGTATTCCATAATATTTCCGCTTTATGAAATAAAATCATTTAATACACTGGAAGTTCATCATAAAAGATATCCAAGAAGTAAAAATCCATGGGATGTGGACGATGCTGATTTAATCACTCTTTGCTCTAAGTGTCATAAGTTGGAACATCAGAAGTTCAAATAGCGTGAATTTGAGATAAAAATCTAAGTTATTAAAAGAGAGATAGAGTTCTTTGACAGATGGCTTATTTTCTTCTAATTTTATATCAAATTCGCATTAATATAAAAAGGTAAATCTAAGAATATCTACTAATGTAGGATACTTGCTGACAATGTTCTTTTTGATAGAGGTATAAGTTTTGTATGTATTCAGTACATTAAAGTAAAGTAATTCAAAAGCAATACTGTCAATATATGGCACATCTTTCTTATAGCCTGAAATGAGAGCGCATCCTGTACGGTTAATAAAATCTGTGATATTTTTTTCAGTAGTATTAAGTGTAGAACAACTTCCAATATGTACGATAATACCGTTTAATTTGCCTTCTAATACATCTGCAATCTCTTTTAATGTTATATACTCGTTACCGATACAAATGCGGTTTTTACGTCCATGATACGCAATATATAAAACGGTATAATTTGAATATCGTTTTTGTGTGAAGCTTTGAAGCCCCTTTATAAAATCTCTTTTGGTAATGCATTTTTTATATATGTATTTGATTTTAGAGAAAGTGAACAATAAATCCAGTATAGGTTTTATGCTTTGATTGCTGTGAGGATGTTTATTCCAGTTTCCCTCTATGCAATAAATATGCCTTATCTTATTTTCCGTATTTTCCATTATATATTTATTGAGTTATGCACTTTATATATGGTAATACATTAAGTATATAAAATCTATTTTTGAAGTGATGATAACTTATGTATTTCATCTTGATACCAACTTTCATACCATATTATTTTAAAATAATGGTGCTAAAATACGAAAAAAAACTTATCTTTGCAATATAACCAATTGAAAATCAGATAATTAAATATGTTTTTATTAAAAGTTTTACCTATGTTTTACCCCAAAAAAACAAAAAACGCTGTAACTTATTCAGTTACAACGTTTTGTAAGAAGTTCTATGCACTTTGTTTGGTGGTGCCACCAGGAATCGAACCGGGGACACAAGGATTTTCAGTCCTTTGC
>URNW01000033.1 GCA_900549285.1 uncultured Mycoplasmatota bacterium | reverse complement strand
TACAACTGGAACAAGCACACAAATAAGCACAAGTGCATTTAATAGTTCATACAATAATAACATGTATGTAGGATATATGTACACAAGTAATCAAGTGCATGGACTTGGAAATAGTAGTACAATAAAAGGAGTATTGGATAGTTGGTATGACAGTAATCTAACAAGTTCTGCTGATAAAATAAGTACAGAAGCAGGCTTTTGTGGAGATCGAGAACCAAGTACAAGCAATACAGCTAGTAATGGTTCAGGAGGGACAGGAACAAAACAAACTTTCTATGGCGGATATATAAGATTAGTAAATAGTACAAAGTTTCCAACACTGAAATGTAGGAATAGCAGTGATTTATATACAACCTCATCAAGTAGTAAAGGGAATAAAGCATTATCTAATCCCATAGGATTAATAACAGTAGATGAAGTAGCCTATGCTGGAGGAGTAGATGGAACAAATAATATAAATTATTATCTATATAATAATCAAAATTATTGGACCATGTCTCCGAATTCCTTTGGACGAGCTGCTATGTATTCTGCCACGTTTGTCGTTGATTACCATGGTGGACTCAACGAGTTTCGCACGGATAGTACGAGTGGTGTTAGACCTGTCATTAATCTAGCAAGTGATGTAACAATAACTGGAAGTGGAACAAGTAGCGACCCTTATGTTGTAATTTGAAACTAAATTTATCTTGCTTATGTTGCTTTTTCCTTTACACATGGGCAAGTATAATACAGTGAAAGAGTGAAGCCTTCAACATAACTTCACTCATTTAATTTGTAGTTTGCTTTGTTTTAAGCTATAATATTAGTGTTAGGAATGATATTATGTTAAAAGAAGTAGAAGGCATCATTGTAAGAGAGATTCCCTATGGTGAAACATCAAAAATAATTCATGTGTATACAATAGAAGGAATTATCTCTATTATGTGTAAAGGAGCAAAAAGCCTAAAAAGCCCTTTTCGAGCTACAACTTTAAAGTTTACTTATGGAAAATTTAATATTTATTATAAAGAAAATAAATTGTCAACTTTAAGCAGTGTTGATATAATAAATCCATTAAGTAAGATAAAAAATGATATTGTTTTATTAAGCTATTTAAATTATATGACGGAATTAACAACTCAAGTATTAAAGCAAACAACCGATAATTTATACGAAGATTTTATAAATGCTATTTTAAAAATAGAATTAGGATTAGATCCCCTAGTAATCGCGAATATTCTTGAAATTAAATACTTAGATAATCTAGGAGTAGGGCTCAATTTAGATTCATGCGTTTCATGTGGCTCTAAAGTTAATATCATAACCATTGATGGAGATAGAGGGGGTTATATTTGTTCTAATTGTTATCAAAATGAAATGATAGTAGATAAAAAAACAATAGAACTTTTAAGAATGTATTATTATGTTGATATTAAAAGTATCAGTAAACTTAAAATTAGTGATAAAGTAAAAAATGAAATTAATCATTTTCTAAATGTATATTATGATCGATATACAGGACTGTATTTAAAAAGTAAAGATTTTTTTAAAAAATTATTTTAAAATAGATTTCTAAAAAAAGATATAATATAATTAATATGATTTAGTTTGGATAATGCCCACACTTTTGTTGCAGACGCTACTTAGCGTCTTTTCTTTTGCTTATCTACAATAATAGAAATAAGCATAATTATTATAATCAGCAATAGTTTGGTTACTCATTGACACTCCTCCTACTTTCATCAAAACCCCTGATATAAATCAGTAGTTTAAACTACTCATAAAAAGAATCAGACGCACACTAATACTAAATAACAGCTATTTATTATAAAAGAGAAAGTAAGAAAAAATATTAGACAAAATTCGACATGAAACGAATTTTTTTATTTTCATTTATAGAAATAATCATATATAATATAAATGAGGTTTATTATGAAATTGGTTAAAACAGTATTGATATTAATTTTACTATATCCTATCACAGTTTTTGCTAGTACAAAAGCTGTAGTTGATATTACAACTATGAGTATAACAGATTTAGCAGAGGCTTTAGATAAGGGATATTTAACAAGTGAATTATTAGTAACACTATATTTAGAAAGAATAGAAGCTTATAATGATGATTTTAATGCTATTAGAAAAATTAATGATAAGGCTAAAGAAGAAGCAAGAGTTTTAGATGAAGAAAGAAAAAATGGGCAAGTAAGAAGCCTCTTACACGGAATACCAATTGTCGTAAAAACAAATATTGATGTAACAAATATTGCTACAACTGCTGGATCTTTAGCTTTAAGTGATAATATGCCTAAAGAAGATGCTGAAGCAATAAAAAAATTAAAAGAAGCGGGAGCTATTATTTTAGCTAGTACAAATATGAGTGAATTTGCTTTTTCTGCTGGAAATTCTAATAGTAGTTATGGTAAAGTAAAAAATGCTTTTAATACTAGTTATACTCCTTATGGTTCAAGTGGAGGATCTGCTGTAGCTGTAGCTACTTCATTTGCTGCCGCCTCCCTTGGAACAGATACGAATTCATCTGTTAGACTTCCTGCCTCCGCTGCTGGATTAATAGGATTAAGACCAAGTTTAGGACTAATTAGTTCTGATGGCGTAATTCCTTATGATACAACTAGAGACACGATTGGAATTATGACTAAAACAGTTGTAGATAATACCATTATTTTAAGTGTAATAAATGAAGAAGAAAATGGATATCATCCTAATCTAGATTCATTAGAAGGTATTAAAATAGGAGTGATTAATAGTTATTTAGAAGGAAAAGAAAATAGTAGTATCAGAGCTAATAGTAAAACAGATGAAGATATTTATAATTTAACAAAAGAAAAAATAGCATTATTAGAAGCGAGTGGAGCCGAAATAATTTATTTAGATGAATTAATAAATGAGTATTATTATAGTATAGCAACTAGTACAATGAGTGGAGATTCTTTTTGTGATGGTTTTAATGATTATGTTACAAAAACCATAGGAAGTATAAGAAATTTTCAAGATCTAGTAAATGCAGATGGTAAAATATATAGTTTAAATGGCTATTTGTCTGGTTGCAATGGTAGTTGGACATATGATGCTGATACAATAAGTAGTAAAAAAGAGATATTTGAAAATCACATTTTAGAGATATTTAATCAATATGATTTAGATTTAATAATATATCCTACTACTAAAAATAAAGTATTTACCCTAAATAGTAATGAAGGAGTAAATGGTCCAGGAAGCTTTTTAGGAAGTGTAATAGGATATCCATCTCTTACTGTACCAATGGGGTATATTGATGAATTTTCATATGGACTAGAATTTTTCAGTAGAAAGAATGAAGAGAATTTATTATATTCTGTCGCTAATATATTTGAAAAGGAAAATAATTTGCCAATCACAAATAGTAGTCTTACCCCATCTTTGTACGAAATACCAGAATATATAGAAAAATTAAAAACCTATTATGAAAAAGAAGAAAATGATCTAACTTTGAAGGTAAAAGAATACTTCTTGAATTATAGTAATCATAGTGATGAAGAAAATGCAAAAAATGCTGAAATATTAATCAAAGAATATGAAGAAATAGAACAAGAGAAAAAAAAGAAAGCAGAAAATGAAGAAAAATATAAAAATAATGTTCAAATAATCAAAACAATCACTCTCATTTTAATTACAATAAATACTATTATCTTGGGAACAATTTATTATATAGTATTTAAAAAGATTCAAATAGTATATTGTAAACTAAAGAAAAAAGATAGATAAAAATGAAAATGACTGTTACGATAAAAAAGTAATATATAAAGGTGTGTGTGGTTATGAATATTCAAGAAAATTTGCAAACAAAAGAGCAAGTAAAAAAAGAGAAAAAAGGAATAAAAACGATTCTACTTCTAATTTGTATTGTTTTAGCAATAGGGATAGGTTTATATGTTGGGATAGAAAAACTAAATTCTAATCCTAGGAGTATTTATAAAAAGGCAATTACAAATACTTATAAATTACTTGATAGTTTCTTAAAAGAAAATTTAAAAACTTCCTTTAATCTAGATTATATAAATGAGCCTTTTGTGATAAATACCAATTTAAGATTAAATACGAACATCAAAGAATATCAAGATTTAAATAATTATGAAATGAATCTGTTATTAGGAGTAAATAATCCAAGTCAAGCTTTTCATCTCGGTGCTAGATTAAATCAAGGAAAAACCGAAATAATAAATGTGTTATTATCTTCCTTAGATAATCATGCTTATCTACAAAGCAAAGAATTATATGATAAAATATTAGATTTGGGAGTAATTGATCTAGATTTTAATTTCAATGATTTAAATTTATATAAGATAGACTATGATAATTTACATACGATTTTATTAGAAATGAAAGAGCTTCTAATATCTTCTTTAGAAGAAGCAAAAATGAGTATTACCAAAGAAAATATAAATGTAAATAGTAAGAATATAACTAGTCAAAAAGTTACTTATTTATTAGATGAAGAAAATATAGAAAGAACAATAAACTATATCAAAGATGAAATGTTAAAAAATGATGAATTATTGAAGTCTTTATCTAATGTTATGGGACTAACAATAGAAAAACTAAAAGATAGTTTAAGAAAAGAAATAAGATTAAATAAAGATGATGAAATAAAAATAAATTTATATACCAAGAAAAATAAAATTATTGCTGGAAATATTGAGACTAAAGAAGAGAAAGTAATTCGTTTTACTAATATAGATAATGAAGTAGAATTTTTAATAGGAAATGATGATACCAATATTAAAATAAACTATCAAGATGGACTTTTAGAATTAGAATTTAGTGAATATGGCAAAATAATTTCTAATATAAAATTAAAAGCCAAAAAAGAAGAAAAAATATTAGAAATAAAATCTTCAAAGAATGATGTCATAGAAAGAGTAACTATTCAGTTAAATAATATCGAAGACAAAGAAACAGAATGGGAAGCAAGTTTTAAAATGAATTATATAGTAGAATCATCTAATGAAAAAAATAATATAGAATATATAGGTTCTTTTAATCTTAGTAAAAGTGATATAAACATAATGGAGGAATTTGAAAGTATAGATATAAAAGAATTAACAGAAGAAGAACAAGAAAAAATAAAAGATAATTTAAATAAAATTTTAAAAAAATTAGGTATTACTGATACTTCTAATATAATAAATCCTACACTATAGGGTTTATTTTTTTTACTTTTTTTGATATGATTAAAAAAGGAGGATACCATGCAAGAAGAGATTTATATTAAAATGAATAATCACAATCAAAATTTAAGCAAATATGCTTGTAAAAATGAATTAGCAATATATTTAAAACCAAATAATAAAGATATTAGAACGCCTTTTTTTAGAGATATTGATCGCATTATTTATTCTTTAGCTTTTATTCGCTATCAAGATAAAACTCAAGTATTCTCAAAAACATACCATGATCATATTTCTAAAAGAATGATTCATGTTCAGTTTGTAAGTAAAATAGCTAGAACTATTGGAAGAGCA
>URNW01000032.1 GCA_900549285.1 uncultured Mycoplasmatota bacterium | reverse complement strand
AACAGGCTACTTCAGTAGAAGCCAGTAGTAAAGCCTTTTAGGCGAAACAGAAAAATCACCAGCTATGCTGGTGAAAATTTATTGTTTAATAATGAAAATAATGGTATAATGCCATATATAAATTAACTAAAAAATATTAAGCAAGTAGGATAGATATGGATAATAAATCAATTGGCAATGAAAAGAGCATTTTGTTTTATAATGATGAAGAGGGCAATATAAAAGTAGAAGTATTACTTAAAGATGAAGATGTTTGGCTAAATACAGAAGCACTGGCAATATTATTTGATGTTAAGAGACCTGGATAACAAAATATATTAATAATATATATAATGATGAAGAATTAGAAGAAAATAGCACATGTTCCAAAATGGAACATATGGGGAATAAGGGTAAACAAGCTTATAATACTAAATATTATAAGCTTGATATGATTATTTCTTTAGGGTATAGAATAAAATCTAAAATTGCTACTAATTTTAGAAAATGGGAACTAAAAGATTAAAAGAGTATATGATTAAAGGTTTTACTATAGATGATGTAAGACTTAAAGGAAATGGTGGCGGTAATTATTGGAAAGAATTACTTGCTAGAATTAAAGATATAAGCTTATTATAGACAATTTCTTGATTTATATGCAACTGCGATAGATGGGATAGTAAATCAATTGATTTTTCTTTTGTTTTATCTTATAATGAATGATAGATAAGTGGGTGAAGAAAATGCTTCATGATGTACACAATAAATTAAATATAATTGCTCTTCCAAATGTTTTTAAGTTAACGTATGATAAAGATAATAATACACTTTTTTTACCCCTTAATTATAACATGAATGATTTTCTATCTATTGTTTCTAGCTATTCCTTTCCTAATTTAAAAATACTTTCTACTTCTCTTATTACAATGGAAGTACTAGAAGCAATTAGAGATAATCAGTATATTTCATCTATTATTTTGGGATGCGAAGATGATCCCTTTACTTTGACAAGAGAAATTTTTGATTTATTAAATCAATCAGAAAGTTTATTTAATATTATGACAAATAAAGTAGTTGGAAAATATAGTAGTAGAGAAATAGAGTATTTAGCTTACTTTAAAAAGGTTAAAGTAGGGCAATATTGTGCTTCTGATCTTATGTTTTTAGATTCTTTTCATTTTTATATGCCTTTAGATGACCTTGAAATAGAATACTTAAATCAATATTTAAAAAATGGTGTTTCTATTACCTTTGAATATCAGAATTATGATTCTGTATTAAAGGTAATAAAAACTTTAAATGGAAAACATATCAATTTTAATATTAGAGATGATAAGCAATTATTTAATTATTTAGAATTATTTCAAGAAGTTATGGATCAAGGGGAAAAGATTTCTATTATAGAATCTATGCAATTAGACCAATATATCTTTATCATGTCTTATATGAAAATGATGGTGAAAGATATTGCTTCTTCTACTTTAAGTACTTATGAACGATATTTAGCTGTTTATGAAATTGTTACTCATTTTAAAGAATACTTAGAAGTAAATCAGCATTTTGCTTTATCTCGGGAATTAGAGTATGTTTTGTTTAATCAATTTATTGTTTGTGAGGGATTTAGTAATTTATTTGTTGCTTTACTGGAATTAGTAGGAATATCTGCTTGTAATGTTGAAATTATTATTCAAAAAGAAAGGGAAATTCCTACTTTGGCTCAAGAAGCTCAATTAAATAGAGAAAAACTTGAACTTTTAAGAGGTAATGTTGCTTATCATTCACGAGTACTTGTACGTTTAAGTGATTTGAAATATCATATAGATGGGGTGTTTATTTCTGATCCTACGTGGGATAATTCTTTAGAAAATCACTTTTTTAATCATTCTTTAATGACACCATATGAAACAAGTTTAGAGAAAGTAACTTTTGGAGAAATGAATATTGATATTTTTAAAGTGAATAGTTCAGAAGAATTTTTAGATAAAGTAACTAAGAATGAAAAAATATTAAATGATTTTATAGATATCATACAAAAAATAGATTTAGATTATTACTTGCATTTAAAAAAAGATTATTCTTTAGATACAGAAGATTCTGGCTTTTTATTGGATGTTTATAATTATATTATTACTCATTGTAAAAAGAAAGTATCTGATGAAACTAAAAATCAGGCATTGGATGTTTTGTTTCATTTTATTTATTCTGAGTTGGATTCATCTTTTTTAAAAAAAGTAATAGAAGATAATCAAGAGAGACAAAAATATTATTTTAAGAATGGTGGTAGATGATGGAAGAAAAAGAATTAAAAATAGAATTAGAAAATTTAGAAAATAAAGTGTTAGATCTAGGGAGGTCTCTTTGACACTGAATATTTGGAAAAAGAAAAAAATAGATTAGAAAAAATTGTTTTAAAAGAAGATTTTTGGAATGATGTTTCCCTAGCAAATAAGACTTATCAACAATTAAAAATTATTCAAAAACAATTAAAAATATATAATGATTTATTAGATCAAATTCATATTTTATTAGAATTGTTAGAAATGGGAGAATCTATTTTTTTAGAAGATATAGAAAATATTAAAAAAGAAGTAGATGAATTAGAAATTGATACTTTACTTACTGGTGAATATGATTCTTTTAATTGTTATTTAGAAATTCATCCAGGTGCTGGTGGAACAGAGTCTTGTGATTGGGCTAGTATGTTATTTAGAATGTATCAAAGATTTTTAGAAAAAAATAATTATCAATATCAAATAATTGATTATCAGGCTGGAGAGGAAGCTGGTATTAAAAGTGCTACTTTATATATTAAGGGAGATTATGCTTATGGATATTTAAAAGAAGAAAATGGGGTTCATAGATTAGTTAGAATTAGTCCTTTTGATTCTAATAAAAGGAGACATACTTCTTTTGCTTCTGTTAGTGTAACACCTGAGTTTGATACTAGTATAGAAGTAAATATTAAAGATGAAGATTTGAAAATTGATGTTTATCATTCTAGTGGTGCAGGTGGACAATCAGTTAATACTAGTAATTCAGCAGTTAGAATTACTCATTTACCAACAAAAACAGTTGTTACTTGTCAGACAGAACGAAGTCAGTTGCGAAATAAAGAAATTGCTATGGAACTATTAAAAAATAAAATTTATCAAAAAGAGTTAGCAGAAAAAGAAAAGTTAAAAAAGGAAATAAGTGGAGATACTATTAATATTGATTTTGGTAGTCAAATACGTAGTTATATTTTAGAACCTTATAAATTGGTGAAGGATCACCGTTCTAAGTTTGAATCAACAGATCCTTTTAAAGTTTTAGATGGAGATTTAATGCCTTTTATTAAAAGTTCTTTACAAATGAAAAAATAATGCTTTGAAGCATTTTTTTTATTTGATTATTATTTTTTCTTTATGACAATTAGGACAAGTAAATCTGATATTTTCTTTTTCTAATTTTGTAATATCTTCTATTAAATTTCCTATTTCTTTGGGGATACTAACATTATATTGGCAATTTAGGCATACTAATTTGGTTTCTTTTGGGGTTATTATTTTTTCACTTGGTATTAAGTTATGAACAGAAATATTTAAAGCTTGGGCTATATTATAAAGGGTATGAATGGAAAATGATTGGTAGGTATTGCTTTCTATATTGGCTATAAAAGATAGAGAATAATTTGTTAGTGTAGCTAATTGTTCTTGGGTTATTCCAGCATTTTTACGCTCTTTTTTTATAAGTTTCCCTATTTCATTATAAATTATTTCATTATTCATAAATATCACATTTTTATATTAACATGTATTTGTTAAAAAAATTGTCATATTTTGTTTTGATTCTGAGTTTTTTCAGGAATCATTTTTTTTCCACATTTAGGACAGGTAAAGATTGGATATTGTTCTTTTGATTTACTAACATTATAAATAAATGTAAATACTTCGGTTATTTCTGGTGGTAGATCTAGTTCATTATGACAATTTAAACATATGTATTTTTCGCTTTTAAAGTTGTTATTTCCTAAATGATTTGAATCATAACATAATTCATCTAAACTAACTCCTAGTGCTGTTGCTATACGCCATAAAGCACCTAATGAAAATGTTTGATGAGTATTACTTTCAATATTTGCGATAAATGAGGGAGAATAATTTACTAGATCGGCAAGTGCATCTTGAGTTAAACCTTTCATTTTTCGATACTTCTTTATATTTTTTCCAACAAAACCATATACATAATTTTCGTCGTTTCTGTTAAACCTCATGATACTACCACCTACTGCATACATTTCTATTATAATTTCTTATGTTTTATAAGTTACTAACATTTATAGTAGAAATTTATGTAAAAGTTCTATAAATAGTAGACTTTTTTTAGAAATTATGATATATTTATCTAGAATAAAGGAGTGGATAAGTATGGAGTGGGTGGAAAATTATGGAATTTGAAGTTTTGCACCGCAGCAAAAAAAAGAAGTTTTTAATTGCAGGGTGTTTTCTGGTTGTAATTTTGGCTGCTATTGCTATAGGTTTTACTTTTGCTAAATATAAAGTAACAGCAAGTATTCCTTTAGCATCTGGGACAATTAATTATGTTCCTTATGATTTTAGTATTCTTGCTATGGAACAACAAAATGATGGAGGAACATATGATCCTATTTCTAAAATGCCAGGTAGTGATTATACCATTAACACAGAAAAGAGTTATTGTACAGTAAATGGTGTTAAAGATACCAATGCTAAACTAGAAACAATTGATGGTAATCATACTATTGCTAATTTACAAGTAGGTTCTAAATGTCATCTTTATTTTGACAAGGGGGCTAGTTCAGCAGGCGAAACAATTTTAGCTCATTTTAAAACTGTTAAAACAAGAAGTTTACCGTTTACAACTAGTACAACGGTAACAGATACTACAACAGGAACAATTTATAAGGCTCAAGATGACTGGGGAGATACCTATTATTTTGCAGGAAATCCAACAGATAACTGGGTAAAGTTTGCAGGATTCTACTGGCGAATTGTAAGAATCAATGGAGACGGATCTATTAGATTAATCTATAGTGGTCAAGGTAGTCCAGCAACAACAGGAAGCAGTACAATGATCAATAGTTCCCAAGCATTTAACTCAAGTTATAACCGAAGTGAATACGTAGGTTATATGTACACAACAAGCCAACAACATGGAAACACAACAGATAGTCCAATAAAAGATGTATTAGATAGTTGGTATAGTAGTAATTTAGCAAGTTATGCAGACAAGATCAGTAAAGAAGCAGGATTCTGTGGAGATAGAGAAATGACAAGTGGATACAGTTGGAGTAGCCAACCAAGTAGTACAATTTACTATGCAGGATATGGAAGATTAGTACAAAATAGTAGTAGTGTAAATCCAACATTAAAGTGTAGTAATAGTAATGACTTGTATACAACCTCATCAAGTAGTAAAGGAAATAAAAAATTAGCAAATCCAATTGGACTAATTACAGCAGATGAAGTAGTAATGGCAGGAGGATCATGGAGTAGTGGAAATAGCAGTTATTACTTATATAATAGTGCAAACTATTGGACCATGTCTCCGTATTTCGTTAACTCTTTCGGTGATGCTTACGTGTTCCGTGTGGGTTCGGATGGCTCCCTCTTCTACAACCGCGTGGATTTCACGTATGGTGTGCGCCCAGTAATAAATCTGTCAGCTGACATTACAATAAAAAGTGGAAATGGCTCATCTTCAACACCATACGAAATTTAATTTTTTTCAAAACAAAAACAGACAAACATCACAGGAGCAAATGCTCCTTTTTGTTTGCCTGTTTATTTTTATTTATATAGTCGACAATTACATTGGCGACTATACCTGTACTTCAAATTTATTTCTTGCAAAGCAAGCTTTGCAAATTGGATATAATTTGTTATATATAACTATTGGTGAGGCAGATGCAAAATGAAGAGTCATTTTGCATCACGACACCACTACACTCCTCCTTGAAGTGTTCACTACCATTTGTAGTTCTATGAAACTACAAATGGATCACTACTTGTTCCGCTTCCTGTTACTTTCACATCAG
>URNW01000031.1 GCA_900549285.1 uncultured Mycoplasmatota bacterium | reverse complement strand
TAGTTCCATTAAAGAGACATTAGATGATTGGTATAGTAGTAATCTAGCAAGTTATACTGATAAGATCAGTAAAGAAGCAGGATTTTGTGGTGATAGAGAAATGGCAAGTGGCTATGAATGGAGTAGCGATCCAATAAGTCCAATGTATTACGTGGGACGTGTAAGACTGGCACAAAATAGTAGTAGTGTAAATCCAACATTTAAATGTAGTAATAGTGCAGATTTATATACGGTAAGTGGAAGTAGCAAAGGAAATAAAGCACTAACTTATCCAATTGGACTAATTACTGCAGATGAAGTAATTATGGCGGGAGGATCATCTAAGAAAGGAAATAGTAGTTACTATTTATATAATAATGATTATTATTGGACTATGACACCATATCATTTTCATAATAGTGCTGTTGTATTTCGCGTAGGTTCAGGAGGAATGCTTGATACTGGACGTACAGATTATTATCAGGGTGTTAGACCTGTCATCAATCTAGCTAGTGATGTAAAAGTAACAGGAAGTGGAACAAGTACTGATCCGTATGTAGTAGTTGGAGCTAGCTAATCATATAAATAAATAAAATTAATAAGTGGATTAATTCCACTTTTTGTTTTGGACTAGAACTATGATTATTTTTATGTTATAATTTTAAAAGAATAGGAAAGATGGCTATGGAAATTTTATTAGCACCTTTTACATTTATTATTAGTTTTGTTAAGCATTTCTTTATAGGAGTGAAATTTGTTTTCTTTGATGTTTGGTATAATATGATTGATTATTATATAAATAAAAAAGATTTTAAGAGAAGAGAACAAGTTTCAAGTGGTATTCCTTTAAAAAATGTAGAGCCAACTGAAGAAGAACAGGTTATTTTAAGTATGGATGAACGCAATCGAATCATGCTAGAAAAACAAGAATTATTAAAAGAAATGCAACAAGAGATTAATTCCCGAAAAATTAATAAAGACTATTATTATTACTATGGTACAAATAAAAATGGTAAAAAAGTTAAGGGTATGATGAGTGCTACTAATAAAATTACACTTCATAATTTTTTAGCTAACGAGGGAATAGATGTTTATCATGTAAAGAAAGCTAGGGGGGCTAATTTTCTTAAAAAAATAGGGTTAGAACAGGATAATCCTATGAGTACTAAAGATCTGATTTTTTGGCTAACACAAGTTTGTACTTATTTAAAGGCAGGATTAACTTTAAATGATACCATTCATATTATGAAAGAACAAGCGAGCCGTGATAAAAAGAAAAAAAGATTGTATGAAGCAATTAGCTATGAACTTACTTTAGGAGAAAGTTTTAGTACCGCTTTACAAAATCAAGGAAGAGTTTTTCCGGCTTTACTTATTAATATGGTTCGTAGTGCTGAGGCTACAGGTGAAATTATTAAAACTTTAGATGATATGGCTAGTTATTATACAGAGATTGATAAAACAAGGAAAGAAATGATTAGTGCTATTATTTATCCTGCTATTTTGCTAGTATTTTCAATTGCTATTTTAACTTTTATTATGGTTTATGTAATTCCTGAGTTTATTCAAATTTATGATCAAGCAGGTATTACTGTTAGTGGATTTACTTTATCTATTATTAATTTGAGTAAATATATTACTTCTCATATTAATATGATTTTATTAATTGCTTTTGGTATTATACTTATTTTATTATTTTTATATAAATATAATAAAATGGTTCGTAGAATGATTCAAAGTTTTGGCATGCATATTCCTTTTTTTGGAAAAATTATTATTTATCATGAATTAACTTTATTTACTAAGACTTTTGCTAGTTTACTTCGTAATAGTGTTTATATTACGGATAGTATGGAAATTTTAGTTAATATTACAAATAATGAAGTTTATAAAGAAATTATGATTGAAACAATTAGTAATATTGCTAGGGGAGATAAAATAAGTAAATCATTTTATAATAAGTGGTGTGTTCCTGATGCTTGTTATTATATGATCGTTACAGGGGAAGCTACAGGGGAGTTATCTTTAATGATGGAGAAAGTTGCTAGTTATTTTAATGATTTACATAAAGCACGAGTTACAAATTTAAAAAGCTTTTTAGAACCCATTATGATTGTTATTTTAGCTTTAATTGTTGGAATAGTAATACTTGCAGTTGTAATACCAATGTTTAGCTTATATGGACAGATAGGATAGGTGAAAAATGATTATATTACTTTTTCTAATAGGTTTTGGATTAGGATTATTATATGCTTTTATTGGGGATATGCTTCCTTTATATGTTCCAGAAGTAGTAAAAAAAGAAGAAAATTCATGGATTTTTAATTTATTTATTGGTATTTTAAATGCTTTAGTTATTTTAGTTAGTTATTATTCTTTTGGAATTAGCTATGAATTTTTTGCTTCATTAATTATAGCAGGATTAGTTTTTATTATATTTATCAGTGATTTTAAATATATGATCATACTAGATAGTCCATTGATTGCAGCTACTTTGCTCATTTTAATTTTTAGAGCTTATTTTTATGGATTTAAAAATATGGGGCTTAGTTTATTAAGTGGAGTTGCTTTATTTTTAATTATGTTATTGATTGCTTTTATAGGAAAGAAAATATTTAAAAGAGATGCTTTAGGGGGAGGAGATATTAAACTTGCTGGAGTAATGGGTATTATACTAGGATTTCCCTTAGGATTAGTCTCTATTATTTTTTCGAGTTTATTAGCTCTTCCTTATGCTTTGGGAGCAATTATGTTAAATAAGGATAGTGAAGTTCCTTTTGGACCTTTCTTAATTGCTAGTATGGCTATTGTTTTTGTGTTTATTGATAAATTTTCTAATTTAATTGCATTTTTGTTTTAATAAGTGTATAATATCCCTTGATTTAGGGGTTTTTATATGAAAAATTATTTAAATTATCATGGCAATTTTAAGGATTTGTCTAAGAAAGACTTAGAGCTTTTGTTTATCAAGTTAAATGATTATCGTTTGAAGTATCATAAAAATATTGGAGTGGATCCTAATATTAGTTTTGGAGTAGAATTAGAATTTCAAGATGTTTTATTATATTATGTAAAAAAAGAATTAAGTCGGGATGTAAAATTTCAGGATTGGTTTATTCATGAAGATAAAAGCTGCAGTTATGTTGTAGATGATTTTGCAGTTGGAGGAGAAATTTCTTCTCCTATTTTACATGATTCGGATATTGATTGGAAAGTATTAGCAGAAGTAATTCAATGTTTAAAAAAACTAAAAGCTCAAGTTACAGATGAAACTGCATTTCAAGTTCATGTAGGTGCTCAAATATTTGCACAAGATATTCAAAATGTTGTAAATTTTGTGAAATTGTGGTGTATTTTTGAACATGTAATTTTTAAATTTTCGTATGGAAATCACTCTGTTGCTCGCTCTAAGATTTTATATTTTGCTCATCCTATTGCTGAGGCTACCCAGTTAAAATGTCAATTTATTTTTAATTTTTTAGAAACTTTATATTGCCCTAAGGCATTAAATTATGATAAAAAATGGGCTCTTAATTTTCAAAATTATTCTTTCTTATCTTTAGAAGAAGAAATAAATAATGATATTGAAATTAGATGTGCGAATGGGTTATTAGATAAAGCAATGATTCAAAATACTATTTATTTTTATCTTAAATTAATGTTATATGTGATGAGTGATCATTTCGATCAGGAATATATTGATTATTTATTTCAAAATTTACATGTGAAAAATTTTGAAGATTATTCTAAAACATATATTGAAGATGCTTTATTATTAGGAGATTTAATATTTGATAACAGTTTAGATAAAATAAACTTTTTAAAACAATATATTAAAAAGGGTGAGATTGTTTTTGTTAAGTGATGTATTCTTTAGGGTTGTAAAATCCCTTAATATACGTTATAATATTACCAGTTTGAAAGGATGTAAGTTATGAATAATGTAAAAAATGTTACTATTACAATTGAAGGTGAATCTTGGCAAAGAGCTTTAGATAAATCTTTTAAGAAAAGAAATAAAGAAGTTACAATTGCAGGTTTTAGAAAAGGTTCTGCTCCTAAAGATATTTATATTAAAAATTTTGGTTTAGAATCTTTATTTATGGATGCTGTAGATTATGTAATGGATGAAGCTTATCAAAAAGCTTTAGATGAAGCAAAAGTTTTGCCTATTGTGGAACCAAATCTTGATATTAAAGAAATTAATGAAAATAAAGTTACTTTTCAATTTACTATCATTAGTAAACCAGAAGTAGTTTTAGGTGAATATAAGAAATTAGGTTTAAAGAAAGAAAAAGCAAAAGTATCTAAAGAAGAAATCGATTCTGAGGTAAAAAGAATTAGAGAAGAATATGCTGAAATTGCTCCTAAAGAAGATGGAGATGTTCAAAACGGGGATACTGCTGTTATAGATTTTGAAGGATTTGTTGATGGTAAAGCTCTTGAAGGTGGTAAAGGAGAAAATTATCCATTAGAAATAGGATCTCATACTTTTATTCCTGGATTTGAAGAAGGTTTAGTTGGAATGAAAGTTGGAGAAACAAGAGAACTAAATTTAAAATTTCCAGATGATTATGTAGCAGATCTCAAAGGAAAAGATGTTAAATTTAATGTAACTATTAGAGAAATTAAACAACGTATTGTACCTGAATTAAATGAAGAATTTTATAAAGATTTAGGATATGAAAATATTAAAACAGAAGAAGAATTTTTAAGTGAAGTTGAAAAGGTTTTAATTGATCGTAAAAATGCTGAGATTGAAGATGAATTTGTAGAAAAATGTATGGAAAAAGCTAGTGAAAATATGAAAGTAGAAATTAATCCAGAAATTATTTCTGAAGAAGTTCATAGAATGATTCATCAATTTGAAGAACAACTTAAAATGCAAGGCATTAAATTAGATGATTATATGAAGATAACTGGTATGACTCATGATAAGTTACATGAACAAATGGAACCAGAAGCTACAAAAAGAGTTAAATATCGTTATTTATTAGAAGCTATAGCAGAAGCTGAGAAGATTGATTTTTCTGATGAAGAAGTGAAAGCTAAATCTAAAGAAATGGCAGATAATTATGGTATTACAGAAAAAGAATTATTAGAAGCTTATGGATCTTTAGATGTTGTTAAATATGATATGAAAATGCATAAAGCTATTGAAATATTAAAAGATAATAATTAATTTTAAAATGGGTGATGAAATATCACTCTTTTTTTATGTTTTTAATACGTAAATAGTAACAAAATAATTGACTATTTCTCAATAATAATATATACTAGGAATATATCATGATAGTTATAATATAACTATGAGAATGGAAGTTTTGACAAGTTTTGTCGAAGGTAATGAAAAGATTTATTAATTGTAGTAGAATGAGTTAGTAAAGGTAGGATACTATGAAGAAAATAGGGTTAGTAATATTAGGAATGGGAGTATTATTAATAGGAATATTTAGTTTTAATAAAGAAGAAAATAGAGTATTAGTAGAAGAGAAATTAAATAATCAAAACACATCATTAGTATTTATGTTAGAAGATAAAGAAGGAAATTATAATATAAGTGAAGATATACCTAGTGGGTATAGTTTAAATACGAGCAAAAGTGTATGTAGTAATAATACAATTCCAACATGGGAAGATCATAAATTATATTTAAATAACTTAAATAAAAAGGGAACAAGTTGTTATTTGTATTTTGACCTAATGGGAGCAAAAGATTTGATTCTTTCAAATAGTCAAGTAAATGAAGGAACACCAGATTTTAGTAAAACAGCAACAACAGATGAAGGAATATATAAAGCAGAAGATGACTGGGGAGAAAGCTATTACTTTAGAGGGGCAGTCAATAATAATTGGGTAAAATTTGCAGGATACTACTGGAGGATCATCAGAATTAATGGAGATGGATCTATTAGGTTAATCTATAATGGAACAAGTACAGCAACAACAGGTGAAAATACAATGATTAATGCCTATCAAGTATTTAATTCAAATTATAATAGAAGTGAATACGTAGGTTATATGTATACAGGAGGAGAACAACATGGAAATGCAACAAATAGTGCTATTAAGGAGATATTGGATACTTGGTATAGTAATAATTTAAAAAGTTATACTGATCAAATTAGTACAGAAGCAGGATTTTGTGGAGATAGAAATTTAATGAATGGACTATGGAATAGTACCAGTTCTGATCATTATTATGTAGCTTATGAAAGACTATATAATGATAAAATACCTACATTAAAATGCAATAATAGTAATGATTTATATACAACCTCATCAAGTAGCAAAGGAAATAAAGCATTATCTAATCCA
>URNW01000030.1 GCA_900549285.1 uncultured Mycoplasmatota bacterium | reverse complement strand
CCAATACTAAAGAATGCATAACTTACTCCTACTATGATTCCCGTTATGGCTATTAGACTTACAACTAATATTACTATTCTTTTTTTCATAATACCCTGTTCCTTTACTTTCAACACTATAATACAAATAAGTAATAAATTCATCTGTTTCGACAAAGGTTTTCAAAACATTACAAATTTATCAGGTATTCTACTATTACATTATTAATATACAATATTCATAAGGAAAAATCAATCTTTTTGTTACAATTTTCGCATTTATATTAATTTTATAAAGGTTTGCCTAGATAATGTTGTTGGTGGTAAATTATGGAAAAAGAGTTTAGAAATATCACTGAAGTGGAAAATAGAGCAAGAAATATTCGAATTCAAAATGGATTAACACAAAAAGAGTTTGGACAAATTTTAGGAATATCTAAAAGTTATGTTTCGGATATTGAAAATGGTTATACAGGATTATCTATTGAACATATTAATATTATATGTAATGAGTATACGGTTTCTTTTGATTATATGTTAGGATTTGTGGAAAAAATTAATAAAAATGTTATTAAGGTGGATAAAATTGATTTGAAATTATTAGGTAGTCATATCAAAGAAATTAGAAAAGATTTAGGTTTAACACAAGACCGTTTGGCTCAAAAATTAAATGTTAGTAGACCTTTGATTACTCACTATGAAAAAGGAATTCGTACTATTAGTACAGCTGATTTAAAAGGTTTTTGTGAATTATCTGGTATTAGTGCTGATTATTGTGTTGGTAAACTAGAAAAGAAAGTAAAAATTAAAACAAATAAAAAGATTAAACCAAAGGAGATAAAAGAGCTCCTGGAGGTTTAATCTTTTTCTTTCTTCTTTTCTTTATCCAGAAAATACCAGAAAATAGTTCCGGTATTATTTAAACATTGATTTAGCTGTTCTAAGCATTTGAGAGGTATAACCATATTCATTATCATACCAAGCTGTTACTTTAACAAGATTATCATTTACACTTGTAAGTAGACCATCTACTAAAGCTCCAACATTTTTTCCAATAATATCACTTGATACAATTGGATCATAAGTAATTTTTAGGGTATCACTAGTATGAAGTTCTATTATATGATTTATTTCCTCTACTGAGGTCATTCGTTTAGAAATAAATGTTAATTCAATCATTGATCCATCCATTACAGGAACACGATATGCTATGCCTTCTAATAAACCATTTAATTCTGGGATTACTTTTCCAATTGCATTTGCAGCTCCAGTTGAAGTTGGTACAATATTTGCTGCACAAGCTCTTCCTCTACGGGACATTATTCCTTTTTTATGAGATACATCTAGTGTTGCTTGATCATTGGTATAAGCATGAATTGTACTCATATATCCTCTTTCAATTCCTATCGTATCATTTAATACTTTAGCTAAGGGAGCTAGACAATTTGTCGTACAAGATGCTCCTGATACAATTTCTTCAGTTCCATCTAATATTGATTCATTTACTCCATAAACAACTGTTTTTACATTGTCTGATTTAGATGGAGCAGATATTAATACTTTTTTTGCTCCTGCTTTTATATGCTTATAAGCATCTTCATATTTAGTAAATTTTCCTGTACATTCTAATACTAAATCTATATTTAATTCTTTCCATGGTAATTTAGTAGGATCTAATTCATTTAATACTTGAATCTTTTTTATACCATTTATCACGATATTACTTCCTTCTGACTCAATTAAATCTTCATGAAAACTCCTATGGGTTGTATCATATTTTGCTAAATATGCTAAATCAGAGGGTGTTCCTAAATCATTAATCGCTACTAAATCAAAATCCGTTGTTGTTAAAATTCTTCTAAAAGCTAAACGTCCAATTCTTCCAAAACCATTTATTGCTACTCTAATCATTATTATTTCCTCCTATAAATTCTCTTAAAATACTATTTTTACTTACATATTCACTCGTTATAGAATAAAAACTTCTTAAAAATTTTAATAACCTTCTTGCTTCTTCATAATATTTAGAATCCGTATCTATAGATAATAAAAGTGGTTCAGCATATACTTTTAAAACTCCTAACTCATAAGGAAGTGCCGTATTAATAATCATATCTGCTTGATGCGTAAAAGGAAATATATATTTTTCTTCCCCATTTCTAACACTTTGCCATTTTTCAATTACTTCACTTACTGTATATCCCCTTGTTCTATTATCCCTTACTATTCTTCTTATTAATCTTAAATCCAGTGTTGATATATAATTATGGCGATCAATATTTAAAGGAATGAATGGACTTAAATATATTTTATATTTATAACGATCAGGAATCCCTGGGGTTAAATCATCATTTAAAGAATGTAGTCCCTCTATTAAAATGATACTATTTTCATTTAATTTTATTAAATTATTATGATATTCCCTTTGTCCTGTAATAAAATTAAAGGTAGGAATATTTACCTCTTCTCCTTTTAATAAGTGCATTAAATCCTCATTAAATTGTTTGGTATCTATTGCATTTAAACATTCAAAATCAAATTCGCCAAATTCATCTTTAGGTGTATCTATTCGATCTACAAAATAATCATCTGTAGAAAGACATATAGGATCATATCCTTTACTTCTTAAATATGCTCCTAAAACTCTTGAAGTTGTTGTTTTCCCACTGCTTGAAGGACCAGCGATCATAATAAATTTTTTGTCATTATTACGAATAATCTTATCACATGCTTTTTTTATTTCATCTGTAAAGTGAAGTTCACAGGACTCAATAAAGCCTTTAATTTTTCGATTACTAATTAAAGTATTTAAATCGCTTACATAGGGAGCATTTAATTTTTTTAGCCAAGATTTTCCATCATAATAGGCATTAATAATATTTTCATGATGAACATATTCTGGTAATCTTCCTTCTGTTAAATTACTTGGGTATAAAATGATAAGGCGATTATTTCCTAAATATTTTAGTTCAAATTTTGTTATATATCTAGTACTGTATGGCATAGGTACATAAAAATAATTAATATAATTTTTTAATTTATAAATGGTTACAATATCATCACAGGTTTTTACATTAATCGCTTTTTCATAATATGTAGATGCTTCATAAAAATCAATTGCTTCTTTTTTTAATATATTATACTTTTTAAATTCATCATCTTCATCAATAATATTAGCCATTTCTTTTTTTATTTCTGATATATCTGTATCGGTTAAGATTTTGTTTACTTTTATCTCTGCAAGCATACCTCCTGGGACACTATGAAGAAAATCAATATCACTGCTAGGAATTATTGTTTTTAAAGCTACTTCTAAAATAAATTTAATCGCTGCTTTATAAATCTTTGCTCCTTCTATTGAAGAGGCATCTATAAACTCAATTATTTCATTTTCGACCGCTCTTTGGGTAAGAGGAAAAAGTTCATTATTTTTTTTCACAGCTAAAACAGAGTCTTTCTTTTTGGATTCTTTACTAATCTCTAAATACGTTGTATTTTTATTAACTTCTATTGTTTGATGTTCAAAAGTAATTTCTATTTTTTCCATATTGATATCCCTCTACTTTATAATATCTTATCATATTTTTAAGATTTTGTCATAAATTTTGCATATTTTTTTATTATTCAGCCTATATATTATACAGGTGATTAAAAATGATTGTACCGACAGTTATAGAACGCAGTAGTAATAAAGAATATGCATATGACTTATATTCTAGACTTCTTAAAGATCGTATTATTTTTTTAAGCGGAGAAATTAATGATGCTATGGCTAGTATTATTGTAAGTGAATTATTATATTTGGATGCTCAAAATCATGAAGATATTTTTCTTTATATTAATAGTCCTGGTGGTTCTGTTACTAGTGGTTTAGCTATATATGATACTATGAATTATATTAAAAGTGATGTAAGAACAATTGTCGTTGGTATGGCAGCAAGTATGGGGGCTTTTCTTCTTTCTAGTGGGGCAAAAGGAAAAAGATGCGCTCTTCAAAATGCTGAGGTTATGATTCATCAAGTTTTAGGCGGTGCTCAAGGTCAAGCGACTGATATTAAAATTGCAGCTGAACATATTCTTAAAATCAAAAAGAAACTAAATAGTATTCTAGCTCTTAATACAGGACAGACTCTTCATAAAATTATTAAAGATTGTGAGAGAGATAATTATATGAGTAGCGAGGAAGCACTTCATTACGGACTTATAGATGTAATTATTTGACAATGTTTCTCTTTTATGATAGGATATCACCTGATTTGAGGTGATTTTTTTGGAAGGTAGTACTCCCTATTTTAATCTTCAAAAATATATTCAATCTGTCCATATTTATCAAGAAACGTTAGAGCAATTATCAGAATTGCAAGAACATTTTCATAGTTATTTGAATCGTTTATTATCTTATGGTGATGAGCAATTAGTAACTTTTTTGACCTTAGAATTATTTAATGAATTATTATATTCTAATCAAATTGAAGAAGAAAAAATATTATCTCCTTTTGATTTTATTAATTATGATCTTATTAATGTTAGCAAATATTTAACAAATCGAAAAATTTGTGAAATTCAAAAGCTACTATTAAAACATGCAAATATTCCTTATCCAATTGGAAGTTATCGCCAAGTACCTGTATTTATTTTACTTAAAGGTCAAAAAGTTTATAATGCTCCTGAGGCTGAAGATGTTCCTTTATTTATGCAAGACTTTATTAAAATTTTTAATAATAATGCCGATTCTCTTATTCATAATGATCCTTTTATTAAAGCTGCTTTTATCCATTTTTTATTTATTAAAATTCATCCTTTCGTTGATGGTAACGGAAGAGTTGCTAGAGTTTTACAAAATCTTAAATTTACAGAATTGATTAATAAAATCTATCAAACTAAAAATGGAAATGATATTAATTTAAAAATAGCTCCTGTCAATATTTCTTATAGTATTTATCTTAATAAACAAACTTATTACCGCAAATTAAATGCTATTCCTTTTCATGAAGGAGCGAATATTGATGATGCTTTTAATCAGTGGTTACAATTTTTATTATATATGTATGAGGAACAGCTATACTATAATGAACATTCTAAAAAAGTTCAAAATATCGGATTGACATTAAAAAAAATGCAGAAAAAATAGTCTTGCATTTTTTATTTGTTTTGATGTCTTTTAATTAAATTTTTTACCTTAATAAAGTGATGATTTACGCCACTTTTGCCAATTTTATAATCAGTTTCCATGCTTATTATGTCCGCTAGTTCTCTAAGAGAGCTTTCAGGATATTTTTCACGATAATCTAAAACTATTTTGGTTGATTCATCTAATAGGGAATATAAATCTTGTTCTTTTAAATATTTAATATCTTCTAGTTGTTTTAAACCTGTAGTGATTGTTTTCTCTTGATTTGCTATTTCACAATTATTTAGTCTGTTTACCATATTTTTATGATCTCTATAAATTCTTATGTCTTCAAAATAAAAATAAGAATTAGTGGCTTTAAACATTTTGATGATATCCCCGATTACTTCCGCATTTTTTATATATAGCATATATTTAGAATTTCTTTTAATATGTTTTGCTGTTATGCCCAAATCTTTAAATAGTTTCGTTAAAAAGATGACTTCTCGATTCATCTCTGTTACCATTTCTAAGTGATAGCCACTTGATGCTGGATCATTTACTGTCCCAACTGCTAAAAATACGCCTTCTAAATAAGCAATTTTTTCTTCATTATTTGTCAGAAAGAATTCATTTGGTAATATCTTTTTCTTCCCTTCCATCAAATTCAAAAATTTTAAAATGTAGTCCACTTTTTCCTTTATTTCTAAAATATATATTTGCTTGATTCTAAAGCGTCTTTGATTTCTTATCGTAATTTTGGGACGAATACCAAATATTTCCTTTGATTCACTATATATTCTTCTAGCTATACTAGCATTTTCCAATGTTATTATGATGCTGTTTTTTATCTGAGCACCAAATCGTATAAATCCAGATAATTCACATATTTTTTCATTCTCATTTAAAGTATTTTTAGTAATTTCTTCTTTTATCCTCGTGGTGTATGTCATTTATCATTCTCCATTAATATTGAGAAAATTAAATATGCCGTTTTTAAAGTGTCGTGTCTTAAATATCCTTCTTCAACAGAATATATCTTGTCTTTTATTACTTTTACATTCATTTTTTTTAGTACATCTTCATCTAATAATACTGGATCTTTCTGCTCTTCTGTTGCATACTTTAAAACTAATTCTTTGGGAATTTCTACATCATTTGCTAATACCATGTTAATTGTTCCCTCTCCTAAATATTCATCTAAAACTTGAATATGATCACTAACTTTAAAATCATCAGTTTCTCCTGGTTGCGTTACTAAATTACAAATATATAATTTAGGGGCCTTACTATTTTTAATTGTAGTTACCACTTCTTCTATAATAATATTAGGAATAATACTTGTAAGTAAGCTTCCAGAAGAAAAAATAATTAAATCAGCTTCTTTTATTGCGTTTATTACTTCAGGATTTGCTTTGACTTCATGGTCATATGCTACTCTTTTAATTTTCTTCTTGCATTTTGTTATGCTTGTTTCTCCATATATTTTTTTATCATCACAGGTAATCCCTACAAGTTCAACATTCTCTTCGGTAATAGGTAAAACTTGTCCTTCAATATCTAATAGTTTGGCTAAAACGGGAATGGCACTGGCAAAATCCCCCTTTTGATCTAATAAGGCTGTTAGCAATAAATTTTTAATTGAATGATTTCCTAAACTTTTTGATTGCTTAAAACGATAATTCATTAAATTTACAATATCTTGCTCGGTATTACTCATTGCCATTAATACTTTTGATATATCTCCTACTGCAGGGATATTAAAATCTTTTCTTAATCGTAAGGTTGACCCTCCATTATCCGATACAGATACTACAGCAGTAATATCTACAGGAAATAATTTTAATCCTTTTAACATTTGAGATAGACCACTACCTCCACCAAAAATAATTATCTTTTTCATATACATCACTACTATAACTTTACCATAAAATTTATAAAAAAAGAACATTTATTATAAAATATTTGTCAATTGTTGATATTTTTTGATGCTTTTTTTAAGGTTCTCTCCTTTGTTATCAAGTATAAATCTTTTTTTATGGTATACCATTTTACTTGGATATATTCCTCTGTGTAGACTGATTTAATATTATTTTTTAAATTGCGATTTCGGCATTGAAGATATAAAGGTCCTACTTTTACGTTTGTGTCGTCGTCTTCTGGATATGTGAGCAAATATTTCATTATTTCGCTTTTTGTAGCCCACAAAAAATTTTCTGGAGTACCATGGATAATTGCATCAGTATCATAAAACTGAGTTTCTGAACCTTTGAACAAAAATCGTATCATTAAATTTATTTTGATATAAAAATCATTTAAACTCATTTTTATTGCGACTATATCACTACTTTTTCTCTTTTTATATGTTTCGGCATCTACTTGGATGCCATTAATTAAACCGAAATTGTATGCTCGCAATTTGTTAATTATGTCATATTTAATTCCTATGTTTAATAAATAATTAGAAAGACTGTTAATGTGTTCCTGATGTACAGAATTGTTTTCTCCCATTTTAATACTAATTCCTTTTATATCTTCGTTAATGCGTATTTTAATATCTGCCTTTTCTTTGAATTTGCTTTTCCAACATTCTATATAATCATTTTCATTTAAACCATCAAATAATTCGTTAAGTAATTCCTGACATTGTTGACTTAACTCTTTTACTGTTTTTTTATCAAAAATTTTAGTAAATTTTATTTCATTCATAATTCCTCGATTATTGTTTTCATTAAAAATCATATATTTCCTCCCTAATGATCTATTTTAACATTTTAGAAAATGAAATATTGTCGAACTTTGTTTTCCTAAAAAAATTTTTATTTTTATGAAAAAAGACTTGATTTTAATTAAATTACATTATATAATTTGTTTGTAAATGTATCGAGGGCATTTATAGTTAGAGTAGTTTGGTATGGAGACTGATATTTGATAATATCAGTTTTTATATACTTTATTATTTTGAAATTAAAAATAACAGCTTAAATGTAAGCTGTTTTTAAACACAAAAAAACCAGCAACTTCCTATTTTCGCTTATCACTATCGTCGGCGTTCTAGTGCTTAACTTCTCTGTTCGGGATGGGAAGAGGTGTGTCCACTAGGCTATCGTTACTGGTAAAAGGATTTTGTCCTTTAAAAACTTGATAATGCTTTACTCACAAATTAATTAAATAATAAGTTAAATCCTCGATTTATTAGTACTGGTCAGCTCAACGTATCACTACGCTTCCACCCCCAGCCTATCAACCTTGTAGTCTACAAGGAATCTTACTTCACGAAGAATGGGAAAATTCATCTTGGAGGAGGCTTCCTGCTTAGATGCTTTCAGCAGTTATCCCGTCCATACATAGCTACTCTGCACTGCAACTGGCGTTACAACAGATACACCAGAGGTATGTCCAATCCGGTCCTCTCGTACTAGGATCAGCTCTCCTCAATTTTCCTGCGCCAACGACGGATAGGGACCGAACTGTCTCACGACGTTCTGAACCCAGCTCGCGTGCCACTTTA
>URNW01000029.1 GCA_900549285.1 uncultured Mycoplasmatota bacterium | reverse complement strand
AATCAGGGTTTTAATAGAGTGTTTTTTTACTGTCTACTTTTACTTGACTAGTTCAAAACGGGTTCTTTTTTTATTTATCTATTTAGAATTTGAGATAAATTGTCAGTAAGTTTATCTCTATATTTTTGTTGTTCCATAAATGTAAGTGCTTTGTTCATTATTTTTTCTTTAATAAAAAAGATTATAAGCAATATCACTACATGTTAGTAAAAGAATATTAAAATATGTTTTATTCGCATTTCCATTAATTATATTGTGGGGAATTAGGAGACTGGCGTAAATAAGCAGATATCTTTGACTTTATTTTGATTATTCAATATTTTATTTTAGTATTTTATTATATTTGTTGTAAAATGAAGATATTTTTAAAAATAAAAAAACAGTTTTAAGTTTTAATTATACTGTTTTTTTGTTTGTTTCAGACTCACTTGTTTCATCTTTATCATTTGTATCTACTTTGTCATCATTACCTGGTAAGATGTCATCAAGTGGATCATCTTTATCAATTTGTTCATCATTATCATCTGGAGTATCGAAGTTATTGTTTTCTTCATTTGGTTTGGTTGGATTATTTTGGGTGCTACTAATACTGTTGATATAAATGGTTATTTCATTTATACTACTTAATAAAATGCCATTTGATATACTCTGATTTGAAACTAAGCCTGGAGCTATGTTAGGATTATAATAACTGCTGGTTTCATCTACAAATTCTTTATGTAAAATTATGTTATGATTTGTTGCCCAAGTTTCTACTTCATTTACACTTTTTCCTACAAAGTTTGGCATGGTTTCTAATTTTGCTCCTGTTGTAATTCCTTGCCCAGTTATTTTGGTAGTATATTCTTCATTGGCATCAAAGCTAAATGTCTTTGTCATTTCATGTTTTTCTAGTTCTAAATTTTCTTTCATTAATTTTGTAATTGCTTCTAAAGAACCAGGATAGTATCCTATTGCAGATGTAAATGATCCATTATTGCTTAATCTTACTGGTAAGCTGTAATATTCTAGATAAGTTTTTTCAATTGTTAAGAATGATCCATCACTTAAAGAACTAGCAATCATTGATTTTAATACATCATAGAATGATAAAATTTGTTTTGAACTCATATTGGTTGTGATATTTTTGGTTATAGAATTTAATATTTTTTCAAAATTGGTTAGATTTTCGAGATTGGCTGCCTTCTTAGCAATTGCTTCTACTACTTGTTGTTGATGTTTATTTCGGTCAATATCACTTTGTAAGTAAAGATGGCGACATCTGGAATAGGCGAGAGCTTCTTCACCATTAATTGTTTGTAAGCCTGGGTCTAAATAGATCATACCACTAGCACTTGTATTTCTATCACTATTTTGCTCACAGAATTTTCCTCCACAATTAATACCATGGTTGTAATTAAAATCTGGCTTTTCAATATCTACTTCAATACCACCAAGAGCATCTACTAAATCAACTACTCCTTTAAAATTTATTTTTACATAATAATCGATCGTGATATCTGTTAATTGTTCTACTGTATCAATTACGCAACTTGTGCCATATGCTGCACTAGAATTTATTTTAGCATAACGATTATTGTTGCAAGCGATCGGCACATAAGTATCTCTAGGGATAGAAAACATAGTTGCATTTAAAGTCTTAGGATTAAATGTTATTAGCATTAGTGTATCACCATTAAAGGATGCATTGGCATTTAATCCATCAATTTCACTATCTACACCCATTAAAAGAATAGTAAAAGGATCTGTTAATTTTTTATTGCTCACTAGGGTTGTATCTTGGTTTTTCATTTTTTCACTATATTGATACGCTACTGTTGTATTTTTTAGTTCTTGGAAGGCTTCTTCACTTCCAAAGATTGTCTGATAATTTGTCGTTAAAAATATTCCATCAATTTCTTTATCTAATAGGTCAAAAATCATTTCATAATAACTAGAATATTCTACTATTTTATTATTTGTTAGATTTTCTTTTTCAATTAGTTTCTTTGCTAAAACGTTTCCTTCAATATCATCTTTATTATTAATCATACCTAATGTACTATCGCTATTTATTTCAGTGCCATTTAAGACTACTAGATTGCTTGTATAATTAATATATTCTTCTTCAGAAATATTACTAATACCTGTATATATTACATTAATATAGTAATTTGCAAAACTAAATATAATTGCAAATATTACTGTTATAGCTGTTGTGATAGCAATTTTTATGTGTTTTCGTAAGATTAAATTAATTAAATTCCATAGAATATAAGTAATGAGCCATATTCCAAAAATAACAATGATGATGATTCTTATTACTGTTTCAATACCAGCTAGGCTTATTAGATTTTTAATTAGGAAAATATATGTAATCAAATAGATAATAGATGTTATTAGATAAATTATCAAAAATATTTTATTTGATTTTTTTAACTTGTTTAATAATACTTTCATTGGCAACCCTCATTTTTATTTTTATAAACACTATTTATTATATAATATATTTGAAATACTTGCAATTTAAATCTACGCTTTACACCTTTTTACTGTGTACTTTGGTGGTATTTGTTGTGAATTTTGTGTAAATCGTTTATAATTATTATGGATTATAGTAAGGAGGTAAATATGAAGAAGAGTTTTGCATTATTTATTTGTTTCTTTATATTTGTCTTTTCTTGTCTAACTTTGAATGTTTTTGCTAGTGAGTATGTTATTTTTTTGGATACTAATAACATTAGAAGTGGACCTAGTACTGGTTATGCGATTTTAGGATTAGAAGGAGTTGGATCATCTTATTATTTGAATAATACTAGTATAGTAAGAGATGAAAAGCAAAATGGTTCTTGTGATGCTGGATGGTATCAAATTGATTATAATGGTAAAACTGGTTATGTTTGTAGTGAATATGTTCGTTTAGGTGGAATAAACTATGATGATGGTAAAGAGCCTACTACAGCATGTGAGGTACAGATGAAGGAAGCTGGTTTTCCTTCTAGTTATTGGTCTGGTTTATGTAATATGAAAGCAAATCATCCAACTTGGAATTTTAAAGCAGTACAAACGAATTTGGAATGGAGTGTAGCAGTTGAGAAAGAAAGTGTTTGCGGTCGAAGTTTAATCCAATCTAATAATTCAGAATACATTGATACTAGTTGTAGTTCTAAAGAAGGATCTTTTAGAGCTGCTAGTAAAACAGCTGTGGCATTTTATATGGATCCAAGGAATTTTTTAAGCGATAAGTATGTTTTTCAATTTGAATATTTAAAGTATGATGATAGTCTTTCTTCTACTTATACCTCAGCGATTGATACTATGTTAAAGGGAGCATCATTTTATCAGTATCATGTAGGATTAGGTACTAGTTTTGCTCAATTAGTAAATGATGCAGGTAAAGAAAAAGATTTTAACCCTATTTCTCTTGCAGCAAGAATGTATCAAGAAATGGGAACAGGAACTAGTTTATATAACTTATATAGTGGTGTTTATACTGGTAATAATAATGAATATTATGGCTATTATAATTTTTATAATATTGGTGTTACTAGTAATTGTGTAAACAATATTACAAATTGTGGATTATCATATGCTAAAAATCATGGATGGAATACTGTTTATAATGGTATTAAGGGTGGAGCAGATTTGTTATCTGATGATTATTTGAAAAATGGGCAATACAATACTTATTTACAAAAATTTAACGTAGTTCCTGTTAATGCTGATTCTATTTATAGTCATCAATATATGACTAATATTGCTGCTCCATCTAGTGAAGCTACTTCAACTTATAATTCTTATAAGAAAATGGGATTATTAGAAAGTCCATTTACCTTTTATATTCCTGTTTATCATAATATGAGTCAAGATATTAATAATACTCCTAGTGGAGGAAGTGGAGAAAATAGTAGTAGTTCTGTACCTTCAGAATTAGCTCCTACCTCAATTATAACTAGTGCAGGTTATAAGTATAGTGGAGAATACATTACTGGAATTCAAGCTAATACAACGGTTTCTGCTTTAAAAGGAGCTTTGGAAGGTATTGGAGGAAATGGAACAGTTAGTATTACTGATAGTAATGGACGTGCAGTTAATTCGGGTGATTTCGTAGGAACTGGTTATAAGGTTACTATTAATGGTACTACAAAATCAACATTTACTGTACTTATTTCTGGAGATGTAAGTGGAGATGGAAAAATATCATCTTTAGATTTATTAAAGTTACAAAAACATATTTTGAAGGCTTCTACATTATCGGGAGTATATTTGGATGCTGCGGATGCTAATAAGGATGGTAAAATTTTAGTTTTAGATTTAGTGGTTATTCAAAAAGATGTGTTGGGAATTGAAAAGATTAGTCAATAAGGAGGATTTATGAAAAAAGTTTTAAGTTTATTTATGGTAGTTGTCTTATTTGGAATATTTATGACTAATGCAAGTGCTTCTAGTGGTAAAATTAGTATTTCTTCTTCTTCAACGGTTGTTGTTGGTAATACTGTTACGGTAACTGTTACTTTATCTAGTTCAACTGCTTTAGGAGCTTGGGAATTTGATATTAATTATGATAGTAGTTATTTAAGACTTACTTCATCAACTGCAGAGAATAATGGGACTTATTTTGTTAATTATGGGGATGGTAAAATAAAGTCTAAAACTTATACTTTGAAATTTAAAGCATTAAAAAGTGGTTCTACTAATGTTACTGTTGGTAGTTATGATATTTATGATTGGAATGAACAGAGTATGAGTATTAGTAAGTCTAATAAAAAACTTACTTTAATGACTCAAGCTGAATTGGAAGCTAGTTATAGTAAAGATAATAATTTGAAAGGATTAACGGTAAAAGTTGGAGAAGAGAGTTATAGTATTGATCCTGTATTTGATAAAAATACGTTAGAATACAAAGTTACAGTTCCAACTGGTACTACCAGTGTTCATGTTGAAGCATTAAAAAATGATTCTACTGCTACAATTCATGGAGATGGAGATATTGAGGTTACAGAAGGGCTTAATACTGTTCCTATAGTTGTAACTGCTCAAAATGGAGATGAAAAGACTTATAATTTAATTATTAATGTAGAAGATCAAAATCCAATTATAGTTTCTATTGATGGCAAAAATTATACAGTTGTAAAAAGTAAAACACTTCTTACGGCACCAGTAACTTTTTCTGATACTACAGTAAAAATTCAAGATTTTGATATTCCTGCTTTTGTAAATGATACTTTGGGATATACACTTGTAGGATTAAAAGATGAAGAGGGTGTTATTTCTTTATATCGTTATCATGATGGAAAGTATAGCTTATATAGTGAGCTTAATTCAAAATCTTATGTTTTGGTTCCAGTTGATTTCACAAAAGATCTTGATTATATAAAAACAACAGCTAATATTAATGGAGTTAAAAGAGATGTATACAAATATAGTGAGGATAGTAACTTGGTTATTATTAACGCTATTAATTTAGAGGATGGAAAAGAAAATTTATACTTATATGATCCATCTAGTGGAGCTGCTATACTTTTTGATGAATCTTTTATTCAAGATACTAATAAGACTATTAATAATTATACTTATGTAATTATTGCTTTTGCGGGTGCTTTATTCTTAATGCTAATTTTAATTTTTATCTTACTTCATAGTACGAAGAAAAAGCAAAAAAAGATCAATCAATTTATTGAAAAACAAGAAGCTAAAATAGAAGCTACTAGAAAGTTAAATGATGTCGTTTCTGAGGTAAAAAAGATTACTGAGGCTGATCATAAAAAAGAAGCAAACGAAGAAGATGATTCAACTTTGAAAATTGAAGAAGTAAAATTAGAAAAAGACTTAGAAGAAAATAATCAAGATACTGAAATAAAGAAAAGTAAAAAAGAATTAAAAAAAGAGGCGAAAAGAAGGGCAAAAGAAGAGAAGAAACAAAAAAAACATGATTTTTTGCAGGAAGAAATTACTTCTGGAGATGAAAAGGTTGAAGATGGAATAAAAACAAGAGAAGATTATTTATCTGATGATACAGAAGAATTTTATGATATTTTTGAAGATGATCGTAAGAAAAAGAAGAAAAAATAGAGATTCTTCTTTTCTTTTGGTATAATGATTAGGGTGATTGATAGAATGGAATTAAATGATATTAAAGGTGTAGGTCCAAAAATGCTTCAAAATTTGCAAAGTTTGAATATTTTTTCTTTAAATGATTTACTTTCTTATTATCCTTATCGTTATGATTTGTTTCAACCAGTTACTTTAAATCAGGATTATGATCATGAAAGAATTGCTATTAACGTTATTGTTGAAACAACGGCTACCACTGCTTTTATTCGGAAAAATTTTAATAAATTACAATTTCGAGTAAATCATAATGGTAGGGTGATGTATGCGGTTATTTTTAATAGGGCTTTTTTGAAACCTAATATTATTATTGGTAAAAAAATTACTTTAATTGGTAAATATGATTGTAAAAGAAATACTTTTATTTGTGATGATATTAAGCTTTGTCCTTTGAATAAGAAGGAAATTATTCCAGTCTATCATGTAAAAAAAGGTATAAAAAATAGTGATATTCGAAAAGTTATTGAAAATGCTTTATTAGATAGTGCTAAAGTGCTAGATTATGTTCCAAGTGAGTTTCGTTTAAAATATGATTTTATTAGCAAAAAACAAGCTTTACGGATGATTCATATACCACATAATTATGAAGAAATAAAAAAGGCTAAATTATATTTAAAGTATGAAGAATTGTTTATATTTTTATTTAAGATAGCTTATATGAAGGATGAGAATGAGAATACTTGGAAGGAAGAAAAATATTTTGATCAAAATAAATTGGAGTCTTTTATTCAAACTCTTCCATTTTCTTTAACAGAAGGTCAAAATGAAGCTTTATCTTTGATATTAAACGATATTAGAAGCAATAAAAAAATGAATCGATTAGTGCTTGGTGATGTTGGTAGTGGTAAAACAATTATTAGTTTTATTAGTATATATGCTAATTATTTAGCAGGATATCAAAGCGTTTTAATGGCACCTACTGAAGTTTTAGCTAGGCAACACTTTCTTTCTGCCCTTAATTATTTTAGGGAATTTAATCTTACTATTGATTTATTAGTGGGCAGTATGACAAAAAAGGAAAAGGAGAGAGTGAAAGAAAGATTAGTTAGTGGAGAGATTGATTTTTTAATTGGAACACATGCTATTATTGAAGAAAGTGTTGCTTTCTATCGTTTAGGTCTTACTGTTACAGATGAGCAGCATAGATTTGGAGTGAAGCAAAGGGAAATATTAAAAAGTAAAGGAGAGGTTCCTGATGCTCTTTATATGAGTGCTACACCAATTCCTAGAACTTATGCCTTAACATTATATGGTGATTTAGATGTTTCATTTATTCGACATAAACCAGTTGGTAGGAAAGAAATTATTACCAAAATAAAAAAGTATAGTGAACTTAAAGAAGTTTTATTACATGTTTTAGAAGAAATAAAGAAGGGGCATCAAGTTTATGTAGTTGCTAGTATAATTGATGATAATGAGGAATTAGATTTAAAAAGTGTAGAAACTTTAAAAGAAAAATTTAATGTTGCTTATCAAGGGAAGGTTCCTATTGAAATTTTGCATGGGAAATTAAAACAAAAAGAAAAAGATGCTATTATGCAGAGGTTTAAAGATAATGAAACTAAAATTCTTATTTCTACTACTGTTATTGAAGTTGGGGTTGATGTTAAGAATGCAACTATTATTGTTATTTTTGATGCTGATCGTTTTGGTTTGGCTACTATTCATCAATTACGGGGAAGAGTTGGTAGAAATGATTTAGATTCTTATTGCTATTTAATTTGTGATAAAGAAATAGAAAGGCTTAAAGTTCTTGAGCAAAGTAATGATGGATTTTATATTGCTGAAAAAGATTTGGAGTTACGCGGTGAAGGAGATTTATTTGGAATTAGACAAAGTGGGGTTAAAACATTTAAAATTGCTGATCTTAAAAATGATCTTAAAATCATGGTACAGGCTAAACAAGATAGTGAAGAATATTTACAAAGTGGTTATTATAAGAATAACATGAATTATTATAAAGTTGTAAAAGATTTAGAAAGATTAAATTAATTTTAAAAAGTGATTGACAAATGATAAAAAAAATAATATCATTATTATGACATGATAAACATCATGTCCGAATCACTTTTACGACTTTGTGTGAAAGTGAGTCAACCAAAACCCCCTGAAGGAGCCGCAAGGCTCCATTTTTGTTATTTGATTATTTTTTTATTAAATAATTTTATCTAATGTAGTTGAAATATTTTTATTCCTTTGATAAAATTTTATTGGTAATAAGTATAAGAGGAGATTAAAGAATGGAAGATGAGAAATGTCTGAAAAAGAAATATATTCTATTGAATGTGAATTGGAGATTGCATTTGCAAGACTTATTGGTCCTCTTGCGATAATGATTGAATTAAAGGTTTATAAAGATATTCGTAGTGAACTTCTTGATTTATTTAAGATAGTAGTTAAATGGGGAGCAGAATTTCAGATAAAAAGAAATTTAGACTTTATAAAATCTGATGAACTATTAAATGTTTATAATAGAATGGATAAGATAAAAGAAGATTATTTATATGATGGTTCAATTGGAAGCGAAAGTGAACTTAGTGATGAAATTGTTATATGGATGTATGAAATTATGAAATTAAGAAAAAAATTGATAGAAATGAGAGGAGATAAATGAATTATGGGTAGTAAAAAAGAAATTAAGGTTACTAATTTTAGTAATGGAAAGGGCGCAAAAGTAGATATATATAGTCCAGATTCACGGTCAAAACCTCATGATACAGTTCATGTAAAAGTAAATTATGAAAACAAATCATATTCAACTACTACAAAAGTTGATGGTAAGAAAGAAACTTCTTCTGGATCTTGTTATTTAACTTCAGCTTGTATGCAACATTTTAATGCTGAATTTAATGACAATTGCTATGAATTACAAGTACTAAGATGGTTTAGAGATCATTTTGTTTCAGAAGAAGATATTATTCATTATTATGAAACTGCTCCAGTGATTGTTGAAGCTATTAATAATTCGTCAAATTTTCAAGAGGTTTATTCAGATATTTATCAAAATGTGGTAAAGTTTTGTGTACATGCGATTGAACTTAAACAATATGACGAAGCTTATGAAAGATATAAAAATAGTATTTTATCATTAGAAGAAAAATATGCTAGACCAGAATTGGGTATGAGACTAGTTAGATGTTTAAAAACTAGAATTAGCTGAGTACTTTAGGTAGCAAAATTTTGAAATTTTATAAAAAGTTTTTAATTGATTTTGATTAAAAGGGGAAAAATCATGCAAAAATGAATAAAAATAGCTGAAAAAATAGTAAAAGGGACTAAATATGAATAGCCCCCTGAAGGAGCCGAAAGGCTCCATTTTTTGTTAAGGAAAACCCCCAGATAGTCTGGGGGTTCAGTAGAGCTTTAGTGGTGAGTTGAAAAGTAAAAC
>URNW01000028.1 GCA_900549285.1 uncultured Mycoplasmatota bacterium | reverse complement strand
GTGAACTAACAACAAATGTAATAACAGAGAAACCAAGTGCTAAAGATACAATACTTGCTAATTATCCAACAATAAAAACTAGGACATTACCATTAACGACATCAACTATAATAACAGATACTACGACAGGAGTTATATATAAAGCAGAAGATGACTGGGGAGATACCTATTATTTTGCAGGGAATCCAACAGATAACTGGTTAAAATTTGCAGGATATTATTGGAGAATTATCCGAATCAATGGAGATGGAAGTATAAGAGTCATTTATAATGGAACAAGTACAAATACAAAAGGAGAATCGACACTTATAAATACATCACAAAAATTTAATATAAAATATAATCAAAGTGAGTATGTAGGATACATGTATACGGAAGGTGCACAACATGGAACTAGTACTGATAGTTCCATTAAAGAGACATTAGATGATTGGTATAGTAGTAATCTAGCAAGTTATGCTGATAAGATCAGTAAAGAATCAGGATTTTGTGGAGATAGAGAAACAGCAGATGGAGATGAATGGAGCAGTAATCCAAATGGTACAATTAATTATATGCCAAGGGAAAGATTAACTGTAAGCAGTGTAAATCCAACATTTAAATGTAGTAATAGTGCAGATTTATATACAGCAAGTGGAAGCAGTAAGGGAAATAAAGCATTAACTTATCCAATTGGACTAATTACCGCGGATGAAGTGATCATGGCAGGAAGTTCATGGAGAAATGAAAATGACAGTTATTATTTATATAATAAAGTTAATTATTGGACTATGTCTCCATATTATTTTATGGGAACAGGTAATAGCGGCTCTATTTTTGGTGTTAATTCAAAAGGTGATCTTAATTCTACTAGTATGAATGTAGTATGGGGTGTTAGACCTGTCATTAATTTAGCAAATGATGTAGAGTTAACAGGAAGTGGTACTAGTGAAGATCCTTATGTAGTAATTTAATGTAAATATGATGTAAAATAATGTTTAGAATAGCTTAGATTGGTGGCTATTCTTTTTTATTTATGATAATATTTTGTACATGTTTGCTTTTTGGGGGTGCTTTTATGAATTTTAAATTGGATAAAGAAAGATTTGATACTATAAGAGAAGTATGTTCTAAATATGGTCTAAAAATCACTTCTAGTATAATTTTAACTGTGTTTTTGCTTGGATCATCAGCTAAATCAGAACCTTCTAGTAATAAAAGTCATTTGGAATATCCAAATTTTGATGCTATTCAGTTTGTTCGTTTTGAGAGAATAGTAGAGGAGACATTAAAACAAAGAAGTTCTATACAAGATAATTATCGGAGTATTTCTTTAGAGGATAAAATAGATAAAATTTTAGATTTATATCATCTTACTTATGAAGAACTTGATGTATGTTGTGCAATTGCTTGTGCAGAGGCAAATGGTGAAGGAATGAATTATGAAGAGGCTAGCAATGTAATTAATACTGCTTATAACAGAATTACTAGTGCAAAATGGGTAGCGAGTTTAGGTGATAATTTATATGATCAAATGACTGCTCCTAATCAATTTGTTGTATATCAAAATGAAAGTTATTTAAAATTTTTGGGTAGAAATGATTTGCCTGGATATCAAGCTGTAATAGATTTTCTTAGCAATACTACAGAACTTGAACCTCATAAATATTTATCTTTTCGCTCTAATCATAGTGGTATTGATGGTGTAGAATTAGTCTGTGGTGGTAATCTTTATTTTAATATGTTAACAAAGGAAGATCAATTAGATGATTTTCGTACTTCTAGTTTATCTTTGACATTGAAAAAAAACTATTAAAAAGAAGAAATTTTTAACGACCTTATATCGACAAATAACCTAAATATGTGATACAATTAAATCATAGGAAGTGAATGATATGTCGAGAACTACTTTTATTTTTATTGGTATTCTTTATTATGTATTTACAGTGGTTTTGATTATTGTTGTTTTGAATTTAATTAATAAAAAGGAACGGAAAAAATATCAAGAAGAAATTGCAAACTTAGAGAGAGATAAAAATTTAATTGTTGGAGCATCTATTTTATCTGAATTAAATAAAGTGGGAGCATTAATTAATAATGATGTGATGCAGAAAAAATATGATAATTGGCAAAAAAGATTAAAAGAGATTAAAGAGGTTGAAGTTCCTAAAATTACAGATGGGTTGATTGAAATTGAAACTAGTTTTGAAGATAGAGATTATAAATCTTTGAAGCCTAAAATAGCAGCTTTGGAATTACAGATTGCATATGTAAAGACAAAATCCAATTTTTTGTTAGATGAAATCAAAGAGATCACTCTTAGTGAGGAAAAAAACAGGGAAACTATTACAAAACTTAAAAGTGAATATCGGCTTATTCTTACAAAGTATAATTCTAATAAAAATGACTATGGAGAAGTATCTAAACCAATTGAATTACAATTTGAAAATGTTGATAAACTTTTTAGTGCTTTTGAAGTAGCTATGGAAAAAAATGAGTATACAGAAGTTGGAAAGATTGTAAAAGCAATAGATGATACTATTGGAAATTTAAAAATAGTAGTAGAAGAAGCTCCTTCTATCATTATTATGGGAAAGAAGTTAATCCCTGATAAAATTGCAGATATAGAGAAAATAACTGCTAAAATGGAAAAAGAAGGATATAATTTAGATTATCTTAATATTTCTTATAATATTACAGAATCTGAGAAAAAGATTAGTGATGTTTTTCAAAGGCTTAATGTCCTTAATTTGGAAGATAGTGTTTTTGAACTTAAAACAATTTTAGATTATTTTGATTCTTTATATCATAATTTTGATAAGGAAAGATTATCAAAAAGAGTATTTGAAGATTTTCAAAGAAGTATTTTAATTAAAACAACTAAATTGGAGAAAATTAGTAATGATTTAAATCGAAAAATTGATGATCTTAAATATAGTTATGATTTAAGTGATGATGATGTTTCAGTTTTAGATGTTATTGCTCAAGAAATCGTTGAAATAAAAGATGATTATAATCGTATTATTGATATGCATAGAAGACATGTTTTTGCTTTTTCACGTCTTTCAAAAGAAATGGAAATATTAAATAGTAAACTTTTAAAAACAGAAGAAAAAGTAGAACAAACACTTAGAAGTTTAGGAAGTTTAAAAGAGGATGAAAAAAGAGCAAGAGAACAATTAGATGAAATTAAATATATTTTAAATCAGGCTAAAACTAATTTGAAGTCTTATAAGCTACCTATAACACCTAAAAATTTTTATGTTGAATTATCAGAAGCTGCTGGTGCTATTTCGGATATGGTTTTAGAACTTGATAAAAGGCCTATTTCTATTAAAACTTTAAATACTAGAGTAGATACAGCTCGTGATTTGACTTTAAAAGTTTATAATACTACAAAAGAAGCTGTGAAAACGGCTAAAATGGCTGAAGCAGCGATTGTTTATGGAAATCGTTATCGTGCTTTATATAAAGATGTGGAATTAGGACTTATTAAAGCAGAAAATGCTTTTTATAAAGGAAACTTTAAAATTAGTTTAGAGAATGCTATTAACGCAATTAACATTGTGGAACCAGGGATTCATCAAAAGCTTTTAGAGGAGTATCAGTGATGAGTTTAAAAGAGTTTATTTCTAAAGAAGGGAAAGAAGAAATTTATTCTTTTTATCAAAAAATTCAAGCTTGTCCTAAGGATTATGAAAAAATTACAAGGAATGAAATTTATCATGAAATTATAACTTGTTATCAAAATGATCCTGAATGGATATTAAAGCTATGTAATATGGAAGAAATACATATATTGAAAAAATTATTGGATGGTCCAATTCTTAAAAATGAGAATGGTTATATTGATTATCTTTTAATGAAAGATTTACAAGATAATTATTTGATTTTATTAGAAAATGGCGAATATTATATTCCAGATGATCTTATTAATTATATAAAGATGGCTATTAATTTATTAGATGAAAAAAAATATAGTATTTCGGATGTTACTGATAGTGTTATTTTAGGTATTGTAAGAGTGAATAATGTTTTATCATTTGATACTTTTATTCATGTTTTTAATACTTATTGTAGAGAAGAACAAATTTTAGATTTAAAGAAATATATTAAACTAAATCCTAAATTTAGGCAGAAAATTGAAATTATTCGCTATCAAAAAGTGGACTACATTGTTTCTAGGGAATATTATTATTTTAAAGAAGTTTTAAAGTTACGTACCTCTTTTCAAGTAAAAGAATATTCTTTGGAAGAAATCATTAGTTTTGGTAAATATAAATTAAATTTATTTCAAGAAAATATTTTATATTTTTTAAATTTTTTAGAGGTTCATTTAAATTCTAAGAGTATTGATTTATTAATAGATGATTTGGCTTTTTATAGTGGCTTTCATATGCAAGATGATGTAATGTTATTAGAAATATGTGATCATATTGAAGAGTTATATAATGAAGTTAAGAAAGTTATTTCTTATTTTCCTGATTGGATTTATACAGATGAGATACAAGAAAAAGAAGATGAGAAAGAAGGTTTCTTTTTAAAAGTTAAAAAAGTTTGGAGTAAATTGTTTAAATAATGTTTTAAAAAATTAGAATACTTCTAATTTTTTTTATTTGACATATAGTTTGATAGGTGAAGCATATGTTCTTTAGTAATATTCATGAAAGAATTAGATTTATTTTTATTATTAGTATCATTATTTTAGTAGCTATTATCATTAAAGTTTTTTATATTCAGGTTTTTGCTTATGATAAACTTTCTGATTTAGCAGAAAGTCTTTGGAGTAGGGAGCTTCCTATTAAAGCTGATCGTGGAGAAATTGTGGATCGAAATGGAAAAGTGCTTGCTACTAATATTACAACAGTATCTTTAGTAGTGGTTCCAGGACAGATTGATGATCCAGAACAGGTTGCGAAAGATTTATCTGATATTCTTGGTACAGATTATCAAGATATGTTAAAGCACGTAACAAAATCGACATCTATTGAAAGAGTGCATCCTGAAGGAAGAGGGTTAGATTTTGAAATTGCTTCTTTGATTGATGATTTGGGCTATGATGGAGTTTATCTTTTAAAAGAAAGTAAAAGATATTATCCTTATGAATCCGTTTTATCTCATGTTTTGGGTTATGTTGGTATAGATAATCAAGGATTATCTGGAATCGAGCTTTATTATGATGAATATTTAACAGGAGCAGATGGTGCTATTAAATATTTTTCTGATGGCAAAGGAAATAAGCTAGAACTTACAGAAGTATATGAAGCGCCAACTAGTGGAATTACTTTAGAGCTTACTATCGATCTTGATCTACAGCTTGCTATTGAAAATGAATTAGACAATGCAGTTGCTAAATATGATCCAGAACAGGCACTTATTGTAGCTATGGATCCTAATACTGGCGAAGTTTTAGCTATGGCTAGTCGTCCTAGTTTTGACAGTAATCATTATGAGGATTATACTACAGAAGTTATTAATCGGAATCTTCCAATTTGGATGACTTATGAACCTGGTAGTACTTTTAAGATTATAACTTTATCAGCCGCACTAGAAGAACAGACGATTAATCTATTTTTAGATACTTTTACTGATAGTGGATCTATTAATGTGGACGGTGCTACAATTCATTGTTGGAAATCGGGTGGGCATGGAGTACAGACTATGCTTGAAGTTGTAGAAAATTCTTGTAATCCAGGTTTTGTAAAAATTGGACAAACTTTAGGTGTAGATACACTTATGGAGTATATTCATGCTTATGGTTTTGGTGAAAAAACAGGAATTGATTTAAATGGTGAGGCTAATGGTATTTTATTTGATGTTGATCAAATGGGACCTGTGGAACTGGCAACGACTAGTTTTGGTCAAGGAATTAGTGTTACACCAATTCAACAAATTCGTGCTGTTTCGGCTGCTATTAATGGTGGAGATCTTTATACTCCTTATATTGTAAGTGCTATGTTGGAAAGCGAAACGGATAGTTTAATTCAGTCATTTGAACCTGAAGTAGTAAGAGAGGTTATTAGTGATGAGACCAGTAGTTTAGTTCGATATGCTTTAGAGAGTGTGGTTGCTAATGGTAGTGGTAAAAATGCCTATATTGAAAATTATCGGGTTGGAGGAAAAACAGGTACTGCTCAAAAAGTAGAAAATGGAGGATATTTAGATGGTAATTATATATTATCTTTTATGGGATTTTTACCAGCTGATGATCCAGAAATTGTTATATATGTAGCTATTGATAATCCAAAAGGAGTAACACAATATGGTGGTGTTGTATCAGCTCCTATTGCTCGGAATGTAATGTTATCTGCTATTGATATTATGGGGATTGAACCTAGTAAAGAAGGTATGGCTAAAGAATATACTTGGCTAGATAAAAAATATAGTATTTTGCCAAATGTTGTTGGGATGAGTAAAGAAGAAGCAGCTAAAACTTTAAAAAATTATAAAATTGAATATTCAGGAAGTGGAAATACAGTTATTTATCAAAGCCCTAATGAGGGATTATATGTAGCAGAAGGAGAAAGTGTTAAATTATTATTAGGTTAGCCGTCAATTATGGTGTCAAATAGGACTTATATTAAAGAAATTTGGAATAATAAGTAGTATAATTATTTAAAGGAAGAGGTGGGTTATGTTAATACTTGCTAAAGCAGCAATGGCTATTTTATTAGGTTTTATTTTAGCAATTATTACAGGTGTAATATTAATTCCTATTTTAAAACGGTTTCATATTGGGCAATATGTTAGTCATTATATTGGTGAGAGACATTTAAAAAAAGAAGGAACGCCAACTATGGGGGGACTTATCTTTATTATTCCAACAATTGTTGCTCTTATTTTGTTATATTTTAATAATAGTATTTTAATATCTCATAATTTAATTATTTTAGTGTTTGTGTTTTTAGCTTATGCAGGATTAGGATTTGTAGATGATTATTTAAAAATTAAATATCATAATAACAAGGGGCTTAGTATTGTATCTAAACTATTGATTCAAATGATTATTGCTCTTATTTTCTTTTATATTTTTATGAGTAATGGTGGTAAATCAGATTTAGTAATTTCTAGTTTAGGTATTACGATACCTCTTGGTTGGACTTTTGGATTATTTATTTTATTTTTACTTGTTGGTAGTAGTAATGCTGTAAATATTACAGATGGTCTAGATGGATTAGCTGGTGGACTTAGTGCAATTGCATTCTTTGCCTTTGGACTTATTTCTTGGAATGCTGGTTGGATGGAAGGATACCAAGAAGTTGCTATTTTTTGCTTTATTTTAGCGGGAGCTTTGTTAGGCTTTTTAGTATTTAATGCTCATCCAGCAAAAGTTTTTATGGGAGATTTAGGATCTTTATCATTAGGAGCGGCTTTAGCTACGATTGCTATTATTACAAGGCATGAACTTTCTTTAGCTTTAATTGGTGGTGTATTTGTAGTGGAAACATTAAGTAGTTTAATTCAAATTATTGCTATTCGTAAATTTAATAAAAAAGTATTTAAAAGAGCTCCCTTACATCATCATTTTGAAGTATGTGGAATGAATGAACAAGATATTGTAAGATATTTTTGGGTAGCAGGTTTAATTTTAGCAATGGCTGCGATTACCTATGGTGTTTGGTTATAAAAGCTATATTCTTTAATAGCTTTTTTATTGCTTTTTTAACTTTGTTTATGTATCAGTGGCAAGATAAATATGGTAGTAGTGGTTTACAAAGCCCACATCTTGCTATCATATTAAACAAGATGATAATATTGCTAAATTGGTATTAAAAAAATGTATAAGTTCTACATTTTTTTTCTTGACATAATATTTGTTAGGTGATGATTATGAAGAAAAAGCATATTGATTATTTTCTTTTTATTAGTGTTATCATCATCAGTATTTTTGGTATTATCATGATTTATTCAGCTAGTAGTATTTGGGCAGAATTTAAATATCAAGATGCATTTAAATATGTGAAGCAACAAGGTTTATTTTTTTTAGTGGGGATATTGGTAATGATCTTTTCTAGTAAAATATCTTTAAATTTTTTAAAAAGAAAAGCTAACTTAATTTTGATTGGTTGTTTTTTGCTTTTAATTTTAGTTTTAATTCCAGGAATAGGCAGTATTCGTAATGGTAGTAGGAGTTGGTTTGGAATTGGTGGATTAGGAATACAACCTAGTGAGTTTGCTAAGTTGGGATTAATTATTTTTACAGCTAAATATTTGGCTTCTAATCAAAAAAATATGCGTGATGTAAAAAAAGGGGCACTTCCTATCTTTTTGGTAATTGGTATTTTCTTTTTACTAATCATGTTAGAACCAGATTTTGGAACAGCTATGGTGATAGCACTTACTTTGATTGCTTTAATTTTTATTTCAGGCTTAAAGATATCTTTTTTTATCAAGTTAGGTATATTAGGTTTAGCAGGAATCGTAGGGTTAATTGTAGTTGCTCCTTATCGTATGGCAAGAATTATATCTTTTTTAAATCCTTGGAGTGATCCTTTGGGAAGTGGATATCAAATTATTCAAAGTTTATATGCGATTGGTCCTGGAGGACTTTTAGGACAAGGTTTTTTAAATTCGCGGCAAAAACATTTTTATTTACCAGAACCACAAACTGATTTTATTTTTTCTATTATTAGTGAAGAGTTTGGATTTTTAGGTGTTGTAATTGTTTGTAGTTTTTTCTTTTTTATCTTTTATCGAATGCTTAGAATTGCTCTTAGGAGTAATGACTTATTTCAGAAGTATTTAGTTTTTGGTCTTGCTTTTGGTATTTTTATTCAAGCTGCTTTAAATTTGGCAGTTGTTGTCGGGTTAATTCCTGTTACAGGAGTTACTTTACCTTTCTTTTCTTATGGAGGATCTAGTTTACTTATTAGTATGCTTAGTGTTGGCTTAGCTTTAAATGTAAGTAGAAAATAGTATGAAATTGATAACTTTTCTTATAATAAAAAAGAGGTATATTATGAATAAAATAGGTAAATATATATTAGCTATCGTTATAGTAGGCATATTAATTGGCGTGTTATTTTTCATTTTTAAGAAAGATGGATATCATGTAACTTTTAATTCTAATGGGGGAAGTATTGTAGAAAGTAGCCAAACTGGATTTAAAGGGATCGTAAAAAAGCCAGATGATCCTGTGAGGGAAGGATATTTATTTCTAGGATGGTATTTAGAAGAAGAAAAATTTAATTTTGCTACTAAAATAGATGAAGATATTACTTTAACCGCTTTATGGGAAAAAATAGAAGATCAAGAATATACAGTATTATTTGATTCATTAAGTGATGAAGATTTAAAGATACAAGTAAAAGAGGGAGAAACCATAAAAGAAGTGCCTATTCCTGAAAGAGAAGGATATCAATTTTTATATTGGTGTTATCATAATAAAAAATTTGATTTTTCCAATCCTATTAATAGAAATATGGTATTGGTGGCAAAATATCAAAAAGATAATCATAAAAAAGAGATGGTTAAAGTTTCATTTGATTCTAATGGAGGAAGTAAAATTGATGATCAAGAAGTAGAAGTAGGAAAAAAAGCAGTAAAACCTGATGATCCTGTGAGGGAAGGATATTTGTTTTTAGGATGGTATTTAGATCAAGAAGAATTTTCTTTTTTAGAAGAAATAGATGAAGATATTACTTTAGTAGCTTTATGGCTAGAGGAGTAAATATGTGTAAAAAAGGATAGAAATATCTTTCTTTTTTTTGTATAATAAGAATATAAAGGAGAGAATTTATGAAAATATTAACAGTAAATGCAGGTAGTTCATCATTAAAATTTAATATGATCCTTTTACCTGAAGAAAAAGAATTAATTAGTGGTTATTTTGAGAAGATTGGTCTTGATGGTGGTATTTATAGTATTAAGATGAATGGTTCTAAAATAAAAAAAGAAGCAGATATGAAAGATCATAAAGATGCAATTGAGCTTCTTATTAAAGAATTATTTGATAATCAAATTATCACATCTTTAGATGAAATTGATGGGATTGGACACCGTTTAGTTCATGGAGGAGATCAGTATGCTAGCAGTGTTATTATTGATGATGATGTAATAAAAACAGTAGAGGATTTTTCTAGTTTAGCACCTCTTCATAATCCTGCTAATATTTTAGGAGTAAAAGCTTTTAGAGAAGTTTTACCTAATACACCTATGGTAGGGGTTTTTGATACTGCTTTTCATCAAACTATGGAGGAAGAACAATATTTGTATTCTGTACCTTTTGATTGGTATCAAAATTATCAAATACGTAAATATGGCTTTCATGGAACTAGTCATAAATATATTACTAAAGTTATGCAAGATAAACTAGGTCATAAAGATATTAATATTATTAGTTGTCATATTGGTAGTGGTGGATCTATTTGTGCAATTAAAAATGGTAAAAGTTTTGATACAACTATGGGCTTTACTCCTAATGCAGGTTTAATTATGGGAACTAGGAGTGGGGATATTGATTACTCTATTATTCCTTATTATATAGAAAAAACAGGTTTATCTTTAAAAGAAGTAGATAATATTTTAAATAAGAAGAGTGGATTATTTGGTATAAGTGATGGTTATAGTGATCATAGAGATATTGAGGCTCAAATGACAGAGGGTAATCACGCTGCTATTCTTGCTAATAATATGTATGTTAATCGAATTGTAGATTATATTGCTAAGTATTATGTAGAGTTAGATGGTAAAGTAGAAGCTATTGTTTTTACGGCTGGTTTAGGAGAAAATGCTAGGGAATTTAGAGAAGAAATTTTAAATAAATTAAGTTCTTTGGGTATTTATGTGGATCATGATAAAAATATGCAAATTGCAAGTTATTTAGATCAAAATGAAGGAATTATTTCAAGTGATTCATCTAAGGTTCTAGTTTATGTTGAACCAACAAATGAAGAACTTATGATTGCACTTGATACTTATGATTTAATTAAATAGAAAGGGTGTTACCCATTAATAATATTGTTGTAAAAAAAATATATAAAAAAATTAAAGAATATTCAAAAATAGTAATTGCTAGGCATGTAGGTCCAGATCCTGATGCAATTGCCTCTACGGTAGCACTTAGAGATTCCATTCGTCTTACTTTTCCTGAAAAAGAGGTTTATGCGGTAGGACTTGGAGTTTCTAAGTTTAAATACTATGGAATTTTAGATAAAATTGATAATGAACTTTATAAAGATTCTTTATTGATTGTTTTAGATGTTCCTAATATTTCTAGAGTAGATGGGATTGATGGTTTAGAGTATAGAGAGATTATAAAAATTGATCATCATCCAGCTGAAGATATTAAAGGATCTGTTGATTGGACTGATGAGACTAGTTGTTCTACTTGTCAGATGATTGCAGAATTAATTATGAAGACACCTCTTAAATTAGATACAAAAATAGCAGGGAATCTTTATTTAGGTATTGTATCAGATAGTGATCGCTTTTTACTTCCTTATACTACTAATAAGACTTTTCAAGTAGTACATGATTTAATAAATGCTAGTAATTTAGATTTTACTTCTTTATATAATTATTTATATGATCGAAGTATTGATGAAGTAAAGTTTCAAGGATATATTGCTATTAATATGACTGTAACAGAAAATGGACTTGGTTATATTGTTCTTCCAAATGAAATTATTAAAGAGTATCATGTGGATTTAGCAACACCTGCTAATCTTATTAATAGTTTTAATTTTATTCGTGAAGTTTTAGTTTGGACTTTTATTACTGAAGATGTAAAGAATCATGTTTATAAAGTAAGTATTCGTTCTCATGGACCTATTATTAATGAAGTTGCTAGTAAGTACCATGGTGGTGGTCATAAATATGCTAGTGGAGCTAGAATTACTAGTGAAGAAGAAATAGACAGCTTTATCAAAGATTTGGATCAATTATGTGAAGAATATAAAAGAGCTGGTATTAGTAATATTTAAAGCCTATATGGGCTTTTTTCTTTTGTTATAATTGACTGAAATATTGAAAATGATATTGAAATTTACTCAATTATGCTTTATACTATAAATATACCATAGATAAATATCATATAGAAAATCTTTTGACAAGTTTTGTCGAAGGTAATGAAAAGATTTATTAATTGTAGTAGAATGAGTTAGTAAAGGTAGGATACTATGAAGAAAATAGGGCTAGTAATATTAGGAATGGGAGTATTATTAATAGGAATATTTAGTTTTGATAAAGAAGAAAATAGAGTATTAGTAGAAGAAAAATTAAATAATCAAAATACATCATTAGTATTTATGTTAGAAGATAAAAAAGGAACTTATAATATAAGTGAAAATATACCTAGTGGATATAGTTTAAATACGAGCAAAAGTGTATGTAGTAATAATACAATTCCAACATGGGAAGATAATAAATTATATTTAAATAACTTAAATAAAAATGGAACAAGTTGTTATTTGTATTTTGATGAATTTGTAAGTGCTAAAGATGAAATACTAGCGGATAAAGAAATAAAAATAAGAAGTTTACCATTAACTACATCAAGTAAGGTAGAGGATTTAACGACGGGGACAATTTATAAAGCACAAGATGATTGGGGAGATACCTATTATTTTGCAGGAAATCCAAGTGATAACTGGTTAAAATTTGCAGGATTTTACTGGCGAATTATCAGAATCAATGGAGATGGATCAATCCGTATGATCTATCAAGGAGCAAGTGCAAATACAACTGGTACAGGAACACAAATACAAACAAGTGCATTTAACTCAAGTTATAATAGCAGTGAATATGTTGGATATATGTACACGACAAACCAGCAACACGGAAATACAACAAATAGCACAATTAAAGGAATATTGGATACTTGGTATAGTAATAATTTAAAAAGTTATGCTGATAAGATTAGTACAGAGGCAGGATTCTGTGGAGATAGAGAAATGGCAAGCGGATCATCATGGAGTAGTACTCCAAGTAGTACAATCTACTATGCAGGATATGGAA
>URNW01000027.1 GCA_900549285.1 uncultured Mycoplasmatota bacterium | reverse complement strand
CCCACTCTAAAATAGGAATATGTCATTCCTATTCCTATTATTATGATTGCTATTACTACTATTACTATATATTTTATTTTCCCTTTCATTTACTCCACCTTTTCTTTTCCATTCTAATCATTTTATACATAGTACCTCTTATTAAGTAATACTTCATTTATTCTGATATAAACTACTATTAAGTTTCCCATCTTATATAAAAATTATATGATGAGTCAAATTGAAAGTCAAGAAAAATGTTTCTATTTTGCCAATTATCTTTTTTAGCAAAATAAACATGAGAAAATTAATGTGGTGAAAATAAATGATATATAGCAAAAGAATAATTGAATTAAGAGATGAAAAAAATTTAAGTCAAAAAGAAATTGCCAAATATTTAGAAATTGATAATAGTCTCTATGCTAAATATGAAAAAGAATATGAAATCATTCCAATCAAACATCTCAATGCTTTATGTAGCTATTTTGATGTTTCTCTAGATTACTTATTTGAATTTACAAATGAGAAAGCCTATCAAAACCAGAATGAAGAAATAAATATAAGTAAAATGGTAACCCATCTAAAAGAATTAAGAAAAGATAATAAAATAACACAAGAAAAACTATCAAAAGAGCTAAACATAGCTAGATCTGCTCTAGCTAACTATGAAAGAGGAAGGAATGTAATTGCTACTCCATTTTTATATACAATTTGTAAAAAATATCATATTTCTGCTGATTATCTTTTAGGAAAAATAGATAAAATTAAAATACCTATTTCAAGTAAATAAAATTTAAAATATTACATATATTATACTAGGTGATAATCTATGTTTGGAAATCCTTACGGTACAGGATTAAGTTTTACAAAAATTTTATCAGGTATTTCTAAAACTCTAAATGTAGCTAACCAAGTCATTCCTCTTTATAAAGAAGCAAAGCCTATGATTAATAATGCGAAAACTATTTTAGGAGTATTAAAAGAATTAAATCCAAGTAATTCTAAAACAGAAAAGAAATCAAATTATTCTTCAACCAAAGAAAAAAAAGATACAGCCATCATAAAAACTGTACCAAATAATAATCCTAAATTCTTCTTATAAGCTTATTTAAATAATAAATATTTTTAAGATGATAAATTCTTAAAAATATTTTATTTTTAGGAATTTTATCTAAAACTTCCAATTCTTTTTCTTTTAAATAAAGATAATATTCTTTATGATTTGATTTTCCATATTTCAAAGATAAAGCATTTTCTTTTACAAACTCTCTTGTTACAAGCATAATCACATAATATTTATGTTTATCCAAAACAACTACTTCTTTTTTTATATATAGTCCTCGACTATAAAGCTTTTTTCTTAAATCTTCCCAATTATTATTACTACTAATAATAAATTTTTGAATACTAGAAGGAGCAAAATCTAATATATCTAAAACTGTATTTGCCCCAACACCAGCAATAACTGCTGTATCAACATCTAAATTGCCAATACTTTTAAAGCCATCAGATAAATAAGTACATATATGAAGTTTAGATGCTTCAATATTTTTTTTAGCTTGATTTAAAGCATTTGGATTAATATCACTAGCATATACCTCTTTACATAATCTATTTTTCTTCAAATAAATAGCTAAATAAGCATGATCACAACAAGTATCTATAACAATGTCTTCTTTTTCTATCAAAGAAGCAATCGCTTTTAATTTCAAATTAATCATTAATCAGATAAGAAATCCTTTAATTTTTTAGCACGAGAGGGATGACGTAACTTTCTTAATGCTTTCGCTTCAATTTGACGAATACGTTCTCTTGTAACATTAAATTTCTTTCCAACTTCTTCTAGAGTATGGCAAGTACCATCTACAAGACCAAAACGAAGTTCAAGAACTTCTTGTTCTCTTACTTGCAAAGTCATAAGTACACTTTTAATCTCTTCTTTTAAAATTTCATTAGTAGCATATTCTTCTGGCGACATACTAGATTCGTCTTTAATAAAATCACCAAGATGAGAATCATCTTCTTCCCCAATAGGTGTTTCCAAAGATACTGGCTCTTGGCTAATTTTAATGACTTCTCTTACTTTTTCAACACTAATACCCATTTTTTTAGCAAGTTCCTCTTCACTAGGTTCACGATTTAACTCAAGAGTTAACTGCCTTTGAATACGACTCATTTTATTAATTGTTTCTACCATATGTACAGGAACACGTATTGTTCTTGCTTGATCTGCTAAAGCTCTAGTAATTGCCTGTCTAATCCACCAAGTAGCATAAGTAGAAAACTTATAACCTTTATCACTATCAAACTTATCTACCGCTTTCATTAAGCCAATATTTCCTTCTTGAATCAAATCCAAAAATAGTAATCCTCTACCTACATATCTTTTAGCAATACTTACAACTAACCGCAAATTAGATTCAGCAAGTTCATTTTTAGCATCTTCATCTCCAGCCGCTACTCTCTCACTTAAAGCAAGTTCTTCCTCAGGTGAAAGCAAACTAATTCGTCCAATTTCTTTCAAATACATTCTAACAGGATCATTAATATTAATATCTTTAGTAATTTCACTATCATCCAAAATAATTGGCTCTTCAAGTCCTATTTTAGGAACGCCATCTTCATCTGTTACATCTTCATCTTCTTCAGCTATAACTTGAATATCATTATCCATTAAAGTATTATAAATTTCATCTAAAGAATCATTATCCATATCAAGCCCTTTAAGACTTTCTACTAATTGTTCAAAAGTAATAAACTTTTGCTTTTTACCAAGTTCAATTAACTCTCCAATTCTCTCTTCTAATGATTTAATTTCGACAATTTTTTTTGCTGTCTTTCCTTCTTCATTATGATTCATTACCCACACATCCTTTTTTCAAATCTAATATTTTTTGAGCCAATTCTAATTCTTCATTAGCATCCATAGAATTAGCTAACTTTATTTTTAACTCTTCTATTTCTTTTTTTACCATTTCTTCCTTAGCAACTTTCAAAAACTCCTCAAAAGTTACCATATCAAAATTACTAATACTACATGTTTTTATTATCTCCATAACATCATCATATATGTAATCTTTAGTACTAACAAAGGAAATAAAAGAACTTAATTCCATTACTTTATGTATCTCATAATAATAAATGATTTCATTTACCACATTCCGATACTTCTTTTCATCAAAATATCCTAATTCATTTTGAAATTTTTGAATAAATACTCCATCATTCATCATAAAATATAAAATATTTTGACAAGCCTTATCATACTTCGAATATTTAATTTTATCAAGCTTTTTTACACTTTCTACTTTATTTTTTTTAATATCTATTTTTTTTAGCTCTCCATAAAGCAAATCCAAAGATATATGATAATCTTCACTAAGTTTCTTTAACATTAACTCCCTCGTAAGATCATCCGAAACATTCTTTAAATCACCAATAATTAATTTAATATAACTAGCTAAATCATCAATCTTCGATAAATCTTTATCTTTCTTAAAATATTTTAACTTAAAATCTAAGAAAGAAATTGGAGATAAAATATTTTCTTCTAATGCTTTTACCCCATTTTTAATAATATACTCATCTGGATCTTTTTCTCCACTTAAACGAACAATTTGAAAATTTAGTCCAGCTTCTTCTAAAATCAAACCATTTTGATAAGTAGCCACCTCTCCAGCCGAATCATTATCAAACATTAATATTACATGTGCTCGTAATCCTTTAATAATTGCTACTTGATCTTTAGTAAGGCTAGTTCCCATTAAAGCAACAACATTTTTAATACCAGACGCATACATTCTAATAGCGTCCATATTTCCTTCCACCAAAATAATTTCTTTTTTTCTTTTAATTTCCTGTTTTGCTCTATGATAATTAAATAAAATTTGTCCTTTTTTAAAGATAGCAGATTCTTTAGAATTAATATATTTTGCTTGATCGGTATTTTCATAAATTCTTCCTGTAAATCCTACAACATTTCCCTCTAAATCATGAATAGGAAACATAATTCTCTTCTGAAAAACATCATAGACATAATCTTTATTTTGATTAATCAAACCTAGATTATTTAAAGTAGTAATATCATATTTTTGATTCATAAGTATTTTACTCAAAGATACATTACCACCTATTGCCAATCCTAAATCAAATTCCTTTATTACATCTTCTCCTAAAGACCTATTTTTTAAATATTCTTTTGCTAAAATTCCTTCTTTACTATTTAAATTATTTTGATAAAATTTTAAAGCTAAACTCATAATTTCATATTCTATATGATTTTTTTTAGGTATTTCTTTTTTTATAATACCCTGAAAAGGAATTCCACACTTTGAAGCAACAATTTTAACTGCTTCTAAAAACTTAACATTTTCGTATTCACTGACAAAAGTAAAAACATTCCCTGCTGCTCCACAAGAAAAACATTTATAAATCTGTTTTTCTTCTGAAACACTCATACTAGGCGAATGATCTTCATGAAAAGGACAAACACCAAAATAATTTTTTCCTTTTTGAGTAAGAGGAATATAACTAGAAATAATATCAATTATATTGGCACTTTTTCTAATATGTTCAATTTCTTCATCTGTGATCATGTGCCTCACCCCTTTATTTTCACGCTTCTAATTATATTTATTACCCATAACCCCCAAAAATCCTTTAAAAAAATGCAATTTTTTAAAAAAATTTGCATTTTCATACATTTTTCCACTCTTTTAACCTACCATAATAGATTGTTTGCTTATCAGACTTCCCTTTAGTACAAGTAATAAGAGTAATCATTTCTTTATAATCTTCTTTAAGATAAAGAACCCCTGTTTTATCCTGATATTCTATTTCTACAATTTCATAAATCCAAATTTTATTTTGATAATAAAATTTAATAATATCTCCAATTTCTAATAAATATAAATTTTGAAAATACGCCTGACTACCATTTCCTGAATGAGCAGCTAAAATAATATGACTATTTATATTTTCATGAGGCATCACACTTTTTTTATGCAACATAATATTCTGATTCACATTATTTCGAGAATCATTTATATCATACAATTCTCTTTTTAAGTTTATTTTATCTATTTCTAATATAGCATAATAATTATTTTGTATAAGTACTTCTTCCACCTTTTTTCTATCATGAATCCTTTTAATTTCATATTTAGTAAATGATAAAAAAGGAATAAGTATTCCCAATAGAATTAAAAGTACACTGCTAACTTTAAACATTTTGCTCATGTTTATAAATAATAACTCCAAGTGTTAAACAAAAAATAGCTACTAAAAATATCCTCATAAATTCATCTACCCCTGTTTTAGGAACATCAATTTTTAAACGATTAGTAACTTTAATGGTACTAATTGTATTGTTTTTTATAGCAACATCTAAAAATCCATCTAATAATTCGTATCCAGGAAGAGTGTTTAATTCTTTAATGTAATAAAGACCTTCTAGAAGAGAATCAATTTGAATTCTGCCATTCAAATCCGTATAATATTCTTGTAATAAATTTTGATCTTGATCATATAAACCAAACAAAACACCCTCTAAAGGATCCATAGTTTTATCATCAATCTTTTCAATAATTAAAGAACCATTTTGCAATTTATTTAGAACTTCAATAGTAATAACTTGTCCTTTTTCGTTGATTTGAAAAAAATAATTTTCTTCTGAAATGATATAATCATTAGGAGCTTTCACTTCAATTAACTCATAGTTTCCATACGGAATATAATCTAGTTGTAATTTGGCATCTACAGTTTTAAAAACACTTTTGTTTTCCAAAGAAAGATATTCTCCTGTATCTACATTCTTAATTCTAAATTCTGCTTCATCTAAAATAGGAGTATCTGTATCTAGATCTTTTTTCAAAACAACTAAACTTCCCCATATTTCTGGATTTAAAATTTTATGAATGGATAAATCCCTTGTTTCTTCATTTACAGTTAGGAGAATATCTGTTGCTAAGGCATATCCTTCTTTAGAAGTAATCTGTCTTAGAATATAATTACCATAAGGAAGGAGGATAGAACATTGCCCATATTGATCTGTTTTCAAAGTACCAATAACTTCCATTGTATCTTGAAATAAAATCTGAAAAGTAGCATCTTTCTCAAGTTCTAATTCACCATGAATCTTTTCTAAATATTTTTCAATTAATATTTCTTTTTTGATTAATGAATCTTTCACTCGTAAAATTACATCTTCATCTACCACTTCAAAATAAATTTTTTCATTATTTAACTTATAACCATAAGGAGCTTCTATTTCTTGTAAATAATATTTACCCAAATTAATCTCATCTAAATAAGCCACACCCTCTTCATCTGTAGTAAGTGTAGTATATAATTCTCCATTTTCATAATAAATCCCATATTTAGCTCCTTGTAAAGTTAAATGACTTTCCTCTTGAGATTCTTTTATCAATTTAAAAGAAGGAGCATTTACTCTAAAATTTAAAACAGATACAGCAATATCAATAATACCTCTATTCATAACAGTTTGACTATTTGGACTATAATAAATTTTAGGAGTTTCAGCTAAACCTGTATCACGGGAAAAAACAACTTGATAATCTCCTGGGTGATCAAAAGAAATTGAAAATTCATCTCCATTTATTTTCGCATTTGGATTATTAGTACTAATGGAAAATTCTTCTAAAATACCATATTCATCTTTAAAAGTAAACTCATTTGTTAAATCAACTTGATAATTCAAAACGGTTTGTCCTTGAAAAAAAGAAGGTATATCCAAATGATGAGCCAAATCTTCTTTTATTAAAGCCATCTCACTTTGATATAAATCAATTTTTTGATTATTTGTATCTATAAAATATATTTCTCCAACTCCTTCTAAAAGATACTCCCAAATCATAAATTGTGTAATTGCATACCACTTAATATCTTCTCTTCCTGGATAGCCATACCCATAATATGCTATCGTTCTCATATAATTCCAATCTTCATCATCAAAATTTAAAGCTAGTTGATCCAAATCAGGATATCCCTCAAAATAACCATTTTTAAGTACAACTCCAGGTTCTACACAATAAACTAATTTTCCCGTATTTCTATTCCAAATTTCATACATTTTTTTATTTTTTTCAACAGTAGGAGTTTTAAGATGCAATCTAACATTAGGAATTTCATCTCCCAAATAAATATATACTTCTTCTCTAGCCCTAACTGTACTCATAAATACCATAAATGGTAAAACACATAGTATTAATTTTAATATTTTTTTCATTTCATTCCTTTTCTAATCAAAGAAAAACTCGTAAAAAGACCATCTTATTCTAAAACAAGAATCCTTTTACGAGTGAATGAGTCTACTATAACACAAAGAATTAAGAAAGTAAATCTTTTTTAAACCAAAAACGATTAATAAAAGGAATTAAAAAACTAATAAGAAAAATAACAATATAAGGCACTTCATAAATTGGTAGAAATAAATTAAAAATAAAAGTCATAAGTCCTATCATAATTCCATATAAAACCATACCTTTTTTTGTATTAGGAGTAACATATAAATCACTTCCCATAAAAACAAAAGCAAAATAAACAGTACCATTTAAAATATTTTCTAAATATAAAATATCTTTTGTAATAAAATAAACTCCTAAAAACAAAATAAAATAAATAAAACTAGCAAAAATAGGAATCCATTTTTTATAAAATTTATTAAATACTAAAATAAGAAAACCAACTAATACTAAAAGAAAACTACTTGTACCAATTCCACTTATTCCAAATCCTAAAAAGATATCCCATAAGCTATAATTAAAAGCTCCTATTTTTTCTCCAACATTTAAATAAGAATATTGTTGTAAAAGTAAAGCTAAAACCAGTAGGATTCTAGATCCTGCTATAAAATTAAAATTCTTTTTTCTAGCCAAATAGCTCATAATAAATAAAGAAACAAAAAGTAAAATAGGATATATAATCATATTTGTATTGATAGAAATTGTACAAGCAATAATAAGACTATATAACATAAATTCTAAATGATTTTCTTTTTTTATCACTGCGACTAAATATCCTACTAAAACACTAATCAAATAAAAATAAAAAGGTAAAAACATATCCAAAAAAGAAATATACCCATTTTGATATAATAAAATACCATTCTTATAAAAGCTAAATAAAATAATAGGAATCAAAGCCCAAAAATAAGCTCGAATTAAGCTTTTTTTATCTTTTTCATAATGCAAATAAAAGTGATTATTCATTTTGATCTCCTTTCAAATAACGATAAAGCGGAATATATACAGGACAAATATATGAACATAACCCACAATTTATACATTTTTTTTGGGCTTTTTCTAAATATTTAGAATCAAAAAGATAAGCAGGATGAATTTTAACAGGACATACTTCATAACAAATTCCACAATTTATACATTCCTCTGCTGGAATTATAGGCTTTTTTTTCATAACTAAAACACTATTAAACTCTTCCGTAATAACAAAAGAATCAATATCAATTTCTTTTCCCCTCATTAATCCATTAGCAAAATAATAAACATCTTTCTCTATCAAGTCTCCAAACTCTCTTAAAACATCTTCTAATAAAGTTCCAATTTTTACTTGTACCACAATTGGCTTTTCAATAGCATCCCCACTAATAGTAACTAGTATATCACTTTTAACTCTTCCACGAATTAAATAATTATAAGCATGGTAAAATTGATGAGCTTTTATTACTAAAGTTTCTTCTTCATTGATATTTAAATAAGAACATAAAAAGGAAGAATTGCCTAATAAATATAAATCAGGAACTACTTTTAAAATAATATTAGGATACATTCCAAGATCACTCATTAATTGATGAATACTCTCACTACTTCGAGCTTTCACACAAACATAAATACTATCGATATCTAATAATTGTTCCATCAAATCTAATAATTCTAATAGTTCTTCATAATGTAAAAATAAATAAAAATTTTCTGTCAAAACATAAATATCATCATCTATTGCATTCAAAACAATATTTTTCTTTTTTGAAATATCTCCAAAATAAGAAATAATATCTTCTTTAGAAATTTTTCCTTTATATTGACTTTCTCTTTTTTTACTTTCTTCAAAATCATTTTCAATTTCCAAATAATATTCAACCGCTTGTAAAGATTTCTTTTTTACAGCTCTTTTCACAATTCCTGACACTGAGGCTAAAACTTTTTGATCATGAAATTGAAGAATTTCATCTCCTATTTGTACCTTACTATTTGGATATACCAAAATTTGTTCTCCCTTATGAATAGGAATATAAATAAAATCTGGTTTTAAAAAGCTTTCTGGCTTACTAGAAACCAAAATAGTCTCATCTTTTTTTATTTCTATTAATTTCTGCATATAACCACCTATTTATTACTCTTTTCTTCATCTTTTTCTCTTAGATATTCCTGTAAACGAATAGCTATATCTTCAGGTAAGATCTTCTTTAAATCATCAATACTGGCATTCTTAATCTTAGTGATACTTCCAAATTCTTTAATAAGTTCCTTCTTCCTTTTATCACCAATTCCATGAATATGATCTAAAACACTACTAATAGCGCCTTTACTTCGTATCGTTCTATGATAACTAATCGTGTAACGGTGAACTTCATCCTGCATTCTTGTTAAATAATGAAATACTGGACTCATACGATCTAATTCCACTATTCGATATCCATTAGAATCAATCAAATCATTTGTTCTGTGTTTATCATTTTTTCTTAAACCACAAACCCGTATATCTAAATTTAAATTATTTAAAATTTCCAAACAAGCATTAATTTGATTAATTCCACCATCCACAATAATTAAATCAGGCATTTCTGTTTGATCAACTAAAGCACGATAATATCTTCGATAAATCACTTCTTGCATAGTATGATAATCATCATTTTTATCTAAACTAATTTTATACTTTCGATACTCTTTTTTAGCAGGTCTTCCCTGTTTAAACACAACCATACAACTAACTGTAAAAGACCCAAAAAGATTAGAGTTATCAAATAAATCAATTCGATCCAATTTCTTTAATCCAAGCAAATCTTTTAATTCCTCATTTGCCATCTCTGTTTTCTCTTCATCTCGAATAATAATTTCTAACTCATTTTCCAAATTAATTTTGGCATTTCTAATAGCCATATCCACTAAATTTTTTTTCTTTCCCTTTTTTGGTACAACAAAACTAGTATTAATAATTTCACTTAAAACGCCAGCATTTATATCATTAGTACAAAGTATTTCCCTAGGAACTTCATGTTTACTGTAAAAATTCATAAGATATGTATCTAATTCATCAACATAATCTGAAACAACAGGAAATATATCCGAATGACCCCCTACCATTCTTCCATTACGTAAAAATAAAATTTGTACACTTAAATATCCTTTATTAAAGAAAAATCCCACAACATCACGATTAACATAATCATGTAATTCCATTTTCTGTTTATCTAAAATAATATTAATATATTCTAATTCTTTTTTTAATTCTAAAGCCATCTCAAAATTTAATTGTTCACTATACATATGAATTTTCTCTAATATTTTATTTTTTAAAACATCCTGATTTCCTCTTAAAAAACTTAAAATTTCTTCTTCCATCTTCATTAATTTTTCTTGATTAACATGCTTTTCGCAATATCCTAAACACTCTCCAATATGATAATATAAGCACACTTTTTTAGGCATAGTATCACATTTTTTTAAAGGATATAACCGATTAATCAAAGCAACAATCTTTCTCGCTGCATAAGCATTAGGATATGGTCCAAAAAGCATTTTCTTATCTTTTTTTCGAACAGTTAAATATCTTGATACTTGAAGTTTAGGATATGGTTTACTAATATATTCAATATAAGGATAACTTTTATCATCTTTAAGTAAAATATTATATTTAGGATCATACTCTTTAATTAAATTAAATTCAAGTAAAAATGCTTCTAGTTCACTACTAGCTACAATATAAGAAAAATCTGCTATCTCACTTACCATTTTGGCTGTCTTACCCGTTTGAGGACGATTAAAATAGGAATTAACCCTCTTAAATAAATCTTTAGCTTTACCAACATATATAATAGTACCATCACTATTTTTCATCTGATAAGAACCAGGCAAATGAGGAATTAATTTTAATTTTTCTTTCAGCATTTTTCTTCACCACTCTTTTATTATACTACATTTTTTAGTATAATAAAATTGGTGTTATTATGAAATTATTAAATACTTATACTTTAGAAATTAAAAAATCAAAATTTATCTGTTATTACTATGAAGTAAATACCGTTGAAGAAGTAAAAAATATTATCGAATCATTAAAAAAAGAACATAAAAAAGCTCGTCATATCCCCTATGCTTATAAAATAGATCAAATAATAAAAAAATCAGATGATAAAGAGCCATCTGGAACAAGTGGTATGCCCATTTTAAATATCATAGAAAAAAATAATTTAAATCATACCTTAATTGCTATAGTAAGATACTTTGGAGGAATTAAACTCGGAAAAGGAGGCTTAATTAGAGCATATGGAACAGCCGCTAAAGAAGGGATTAAACTTGATCAAAAATAAATGATAACATTTTCTTATATACTTCTTCTAAACTTAAATTAGTTGTATCAATTTGAATAGCATCTTTAGGTTCAATAAAATCTTTAGATACTTTATTTTTCAAATCAATCGTTTCTAATTCTTTTTTCGCTTCCATAAATGTTAATTTATGATCTCGCTTCATTAATCTTTTAGCTTTCTCTTCTAGCGAAGCATATAAATAAAATTTAATATTCGCTTTAGAAGCAACAACTGTCCCAATATCTCTTCCTTCAATTACTAAATTGCCATGATCTACATACTTCTTTTGTAGAACTCTTACCCACTCTTTAACTTCAGGAATCATAGAATACTTAGAAGTAAGTAAACTAATCTCTTTTGTATACAAAAAACTTGTAATGTCTTTATCATTTAGAATAATTGTATCACCCAAAATCGTTATAGATACAGATTCTAAAAAAGAAAGAATATCCTCCACTTTCTCTAAATGATATTTTAAAATGACATAAGTAATCATTCGATAAACAAGACCAGTATTAAAATAGGTATAATGTAAAGTATCCGCAAGCTTTCTAGCAACACTACTTTTTCCTGTTGCAGATAATCCATCAATTGTAATAACCATATTACATACTACCAAATAGATCAATATTTTCTAAAATAATGCTATTATTATCTTTCTTATCTTCTTCTCTAATCGTTTTAGTGTACACTCCTATAATAGCAGCTGTGCCAATTGTAACTCCTAAAAATAAAACAACTAAAATAATTAATTTTTCCAAAAATTTCATCTATACTCACCTACTATTATTGTATCAAACATTCAAAATTTAAACAACACAAAAAGTGGAATAAATCCACTTTTTTGTATTATACTTGCCCATGTGTAAAGGATTAAGCGACATAGGCAAGATAAATTCAATTTCAAATTACAATGTAAGGGTTATCACTAGTACCAGTGCCAGTTATTTTAACATCAGCTGACAGATTTATTACTGGACGGACACCATATCCACTATTTACCCAACTATGTCCTATACCGCCATCCGAATTCACAAAGAACACTTCAGCAGTATTGCTAGGAAAGTAAAGCGGAGACATGGTACAATAAGCTTGATTAGTATATAGATAATAACTACTGTTATTACGCGTATATAAGCCACCTGCTATAGAGATTTCATCTGCTGTAATGAGTCCTACTGGATTAGATAACGCCTTATTTCCTTTACCACTTCCACTTACTGTATATAAATCACTACTATTCTTACATTTTAACGTCGGAGATTTTGTACTATTTACTAACCTGATATATCCTCCATAGTATGTAGTTGTTGTTCCTGTTCCTCCTGAACCGTTACTTGTTGATGAACTTGTACTTGGTTCTCTATCTCCACAAAATCCTGCTTCTGTACTTACTTTATTTCCATATCCCTTACTTGCTATATTAGTCTGATACCAATTATCTAATACTTCTTTGATTGTACTATTATTAGTATTAGCATGCGTTGCTGCATAACTACTTGCTCCTGTACTTCCATACATATACCCTACATACGCATTGTCATTATATGAACTATTAAATGTACTTGTCCCTATTTGTGTACTTTCACCTGTTGTTGCCGTACTTGTTCCATTATAAATTAATCTAATAGAT
>URNW01000026.1 GCA_900549285.1 uncultured Mycoplasmatota bacterium | reverse complement strand
TCATTCTACTACAATTAATAAATCTTTTCATTACCTTCGACAAAACTTGTCAAAATTGCTTTGCATAACATATTGTATTATATTTATAATATACAGTATTATTAAATGTTAGTCAATATATTTGTGAAAATAATCAGCAATTGATAATAAAAAAAAAAGAAGTAATATAATCACTTCTCAACAGTATTTAACTTTTGTGTTTTTTCTAAAATAATAACTTCTTCTCTATAATTTAAAGCTAAACCAATCGTAAAAACATAAGATAATAAATAAAGCCAAATCATAAGTACAACAATGCTAGCTAAATTACCATAAAACACATCATAATTAGCAAAATTAGTAGTATAAATAGAATAAATATAAGTAATCACAACAAAACCAATTGTCGTAAATATAGCCCCTTTATTAACTTCATTACTCTTTATTTTCTTATCAGGTGCCATTGTAAAAATAATTTTAATAAAGAAGAAAATAATAAACCAAGAAATTGGACCTTTAAGAACACTAATAATAAGAGTAATATTTGTAATAATCTTTTCACTAATATCCATAAGTTGTAACATTTCAATAATCTTATTTCCAAATACACTGAATATAAGTAAGAACACAAATAAAAGAATAATTATCAAAATCATAAACAACGATTTAAGTCTTCTTTTAAAAAAGCTAGAATTTTTAATTCCATAAATCATATTAGAACTAGCAATTACACTAGCAGCCCCATTACTAGCAATAATATAAGCAATAATAAGAGTTAAAAAGAAATTCCAATCAGCTTTTATAACCATATTAACACCTAAAAGCATATCTGCAAATTCTTGACTAAAAGCTTGAGAAATAAAATCATTAATAAAATGTAAATCAAAATGAAAGATCGAAGCAATATAAGTTAATATTGTAAGAGTCGGAACAATTGATATAACAAAAGAAAAAGCAAGATGTCCAGGCAAGATTTCCATTTCTGGTTTTGTAATAATTTTAAAGAAATTACTAGCTCCCCTTTTTATTTTCTCACGCATTTTTATCCTCGCTTTTCTTTTTTTGACTCTTCATTTCATCAGTTGCTTCTAATATGGCATCTTCAATTGTCTTAACATTATCAAAAATCATAGAATATCCAAATTCAGCCCCATATTCATAAGGGAGTTTCTTAAATTCTTTATTTAACTTATGAATATAATTAGTAACCTGCTTTTGTGTAAAACCAACCAAATAAATTAAGAATTCATTTCCATCAGTTCTCATAATATCACTATTATTAAGTTGTGTTTTAATTAAAATATTAGCAGCAGCCTTTATCTGTTTATCTCCCTCTTCATAACCTAAAGTATCATTAATAAATTGAATATTATTCAAATCTATTACAATCATTGTTTGAGGATAAACAGTATTATTATTCCAATTATTAATATATTCATTTAAATAATTTCGATTTTTAAGACTCGTTAATTGATCAATAAACTTCATTTTATTATCTTTTTTTATTCGTTTAGCAATCTTAATTTTTTTACTATTTTTATAAAATATAATAAATATAACAGCAAAAATAACTAAAGTAATTAGAATATATTTAGCAATTGTACCTAGAATACTACCTGTTTTAACTGTCATACTATGACTATACATCCCATCATAAATCACTTTATTATGATCAATTACCATAACATATTTACTAAATAATTTATAAAATGCACTATCTGTTCTCGATTTAAACTGATAAGTATAATTAAGAGCACTCGTATATCTTTCTGTATAATTAGATAAATTACTACCTGAATATAAATCAAAAATATTTTTATCAATTACAATAATAACATCCTTACGGTTTAATTTTTTTAAATCTTTATCATCCTCATAAGTTTCAATTTGAATCCCATCTATACTACTCAAATAATTTTTCAAAAAGCTATTTTCTTCAACATAAACCGTTTTTCCAACCAAACTTTGAATACTATTAACAACTAAATTATTTTCATTATTTGCTACTACACTATAACGAACAACTAAATTAGAATCTATATCATAATAATGATCACTTAAATTATAATAATTAAAATATAAATCAACATCTTGATTACTAATTGCTTTTTTAAAGCGATTCAAATTACGATACTTTGTATAATGAAATTCTACATCACTAAATTCACTAAAATCATATAAATACATTGCGATAATTCCCCCATAATTACCACTCATAATAACTTCATAAGGACTGTTATTAATAAAGCCATAATTATAAGTAACCGAACGCATAGCATCAACTTCTGTTTCACTAATACCTAAAGCAGTAGTAAATAAATTAAATTCCTCTCTTTTCAAATAAGAATCCAAATTATCTTGATACCAATTATAATAATATTTCTTTAAAATACTAGTTAAAGTATCATCATTTCCTCGAATAACATAATAAAATAAAATATCTGATAAATGATAATTAATAACATAATCATTCTTTAAAATTTCATCTAAATAAATACTTAAAGGAACAATCATATATTGAATATCTTCATTACTACTAAATGCTTCCAATAACTTTTCTTCATTTTCATACTGTGATAAAGTAATCTTATCTAAATCAGCAAAATAACTACTAATATATGTTGCATCATCTTTCACAACACCAATATTCATACCTATTAAATCCTGATAACCACTAATAACTTCATCCTCTAAACCAACTAAAACATAATGATCAGTATAAAAAACAAAATCATTATCATTTAAAGTTTTCACAGTTCCTAAAGTAACTCCACTTGGTTGTTCTCCATAATTAAAAGTAACAGGGTTAATATCCAAATTATATTCTCTCTCAAAATCATTTAAAAACTCATAAAAAACGCCTGTACCTGTATTTCCAAATAAATTAATATTATTAATCACATTGACATTTTGTACTGTATCAATATTTTTATTAATCCATCTTCTCTCACTAGAAGTAAGTTTATTTTCATTTGTTAAAACACGATAAGTAATTAAACCTATAATAACTACAGCAAATATTACAATAATAGTAATAATTACACTTTTTTTATTTTTCATAAACTACCTACTTTTCTTTTGTATCTTCTTCCTTAACTTCTGTATTATTATTCCAAACAATACCACCTGTACCCGAAACATTCTTAGCACCTAATAAAGTAAATCCATCTGTATCTTCTGTGCCTTCTGATACAATCATATACTCTAAATCATAAAAGCTTAAAGTATCTTCACTAAAATATTCTAAAGAAGCCATGGCAACGCTTTGACCCTCAACTAAAGTAGTTGCAGGCACAAAGGTAATAGTAATATAAATAGTCTTACCACTTAACCGTATACTAGCATCTTCTACAATTTCATTTTCTTTAATTTGAGCAATAATATCCTTTTGAGTATCATCATCAAATGGATAATCTTCTATTCCCTCTAAGCGATCTCCATACTTAGAACTAGAATCTCCTACGAAATAAGTAATTACTACAATAGATATTGCAATCAAACAAGCAATTAAAATAAAAAGTAAAACAAATAAAACATTATTTTCTTGCCATATCTTTTTTAATTTTTTCATTCATCCACCTCATAGCTAATTAATTATATCATTATTTAAGCAATAAGACAATTTATAATTATTTTACAATTTATGTCAATAAAAAATGTAAATAGTTTACAAGCTATCTACAATTTCCTTAAAGTCATCTTCATTCCAAATAGTAATTTCTAATTCCTTTGCTTTATCATATTTACTACCTGGAGAATCTCCAACAATTACGACATCTGTCTTTTTACTTACACTATCAATACATTTTCCACCATAAGATTCAATAAGCTCTTTTATTTCTTCTCTTGACATAAAGCTAATCGTACCTGTAATGACAAATTTTTTATCAGTAAAATAATCATTTTGTTTTATCTCTATTCCCAAATACTTCATATTAACACCCAAATCCTCTAAAGTATTAATAAGAGCCACATTACTAGGATTTGCAAAATAATGAACAATATTTTGTGCTAGAATATCACCAATATCCTTAATAGTTGTTAATTCTTCATATGTAGCATTTGCTAAGTGTTCCATATCTTTAAAAGTACTAGCTAATAACTTGGCATTTTTAGCCCCGATTCCTGAAATACCAAGTCCAAAAATAAGTCTTTCAACGCTATTTTGTTTACTTTCTTCAATAGCAAGTAACAAATTAGTTACTTTCTTTAATCCATATCCTTCAAGTTCAATAATATCTTCTTTATGTTCATTTAAATGATAGAAATCAGGAATAGAACGAATAAAACCTTCATTATAGAAATCCTCTAAAATTTCTTCGCCCAAGCCGTCAATATTCATTGCATTCCTACTAGCAAAATGTATCAAACCCTCCATATTCTTTTTAGGACAAAGATCATTAACACAAAAATAATCCACATTCCCTTTTTTTACTAAAGTACTACCACAAATAGGACATTCCTTAATCATTTTAAAAGGAATTTCATTTCCTATTCTTCTTTCTTTTTTAGCTTCTACAACTTCAGGAATAACGTCTCCTGCTTTTTTTATAGATACAATATCTCCAATTCTTAAATCTAATTCTTTACAATAATCTTCATTATGTAAAGTAGCTCTTCTAATAGTAGAGCCCATAACCAAAACAGGATCTAAAACTGCATTAGGAGTTATCTGCCCTGTCCTTCCCACTGTAAATTTAATATCCACTAGTTTAGTAAGAACTTCTTCTGCTGGAAATTTATAAGCTGTAGCCCATCTTGGATATTTTGCAGTCGCTCCTAATTCTTGTTGCATATGAATATCATTTACTTTAATAACAATTCCATCAATTTCATAAGGAAGTGTACTTCTTTTTTTTGTATATTCTTGAATAAATTTTAAAATACCATCTACATCTTTTACTAGTCTTGATGCATCATTTACTTTAAAACCTAAAGACTTCATATACTCTAAAGCTTCGTAATGAGTATAAATATGATAATCCATAGGATTTGGAAGATGATAAATCCAAGTATCCAAATGTCTTTTAGCCGCTACTTTAGGATCTAATTGTCGAATAGAGCCTGCAGCAGCATTTCTAACATTCTGTAATTTTACTTCACCATTCTTTTCTCGTTCTTGATTTAATTTTTCTAGTGTCTTTTTGTTCATGTAAATTTCTCCACGAACTTCAATATCAATATCTTGCCCCAAATCTAATGGAACAGTTTTAATGGTCTTAACATTATGTGTAATATCTTCTCCTGTAATACCATCTCCTCTTGTTGCAGCAAATTTAAGTTTTCCATGCTCATAGTGTAAAGAGACACTTAAACCATCAATTTTAAGTTCACACACATATTCAGGTTGAAACCCAAAATTTCTTATTCTTCGATCAAAATCTCGAATTTCTTCTTCATTAAAAACATTTGATAAGCTAATCATAGGAATAGAATGTTTTACTTTCACAAATTTATCTATAGCTTCCCCTCCTACCCTTTTAGTAGGACTATTAGGATCTGCTAAAGAAGGATATTTTTCCTCCAAATTAATTAATTCTCTTAAATATTTATCATACTCTTGATCGGTAATACTTGGATTATCCATATTATAATACTCATAATTTGCTTTTCTTAAAATACTAGTTAATTCTTGAATTCTTTTTTTTGCCTCATCCATATCATTCCCAAAGATTTCTTGGATATTCTCCTTTCTCAATCAACATATTAATTTCTTTTTTCACCACTTCTAAATCTTCTTTATAAGTAATTCCAAACCATAAACCATCAGATTTCACATTTATAAGAGTAATTTGTCCCTTTTTAATTTTTTCTTCTATAAGAATCGGTAATAAAGCTTCACTATTTAAAATAGTTTGATCATCTTGATTAAAAAATTGACGAAAATATTCTTCTAAAAATTTAAAAAGACTATGTTTAAAAGCAAAAATATTCATGGAAACTGCTTGATCAAGTGAAATAGAAAAAGCATCCTCGCCATTTAAAGGCTCAGCTAAAGCATATCCATCCTTCGTTGAAATTTTACTTTCAACCAAATCTATAATATGATCTTCTTGTATAAAACAAACTGCCCTTTTCACACTACCATACAAAGATGAAGTTTTAATATAAGGATACGTAATAGCGGCATAAACATCTTCATCTTGATTGTTATCTAAAAACAAGCTAGCTTTTTTAAAAGCATCATAACCATAAAAATCATCCGCATTAATAACAACAAAATCACCATTCACTTGCTTTTTTGCACATAATACTGCTTGAACAGTTCCCCATGGTTTTTCTCGCTTTAAAGCCAAATAATTTTTACTAGGAATATCTGAAATATCTTGAAAAGCATAAGATACTAGAATTTTATTTTCAAGTCTTTTCCCCACAGTTTCTCTAAAAATTTCTTCTAACTCTTTTTTAATCACAAATACAACCTTATTAAAACCAGCTTTTTTAGCATCATATATAGAATAATCTAATATAAATTCGCCATTAGGACCAATTGGTTCAATTTGCTTTAAACCACCAAATCTACTCCCCATTCCAGCTGCCATTACGATCAATGTTTTTTCCTTCATAATTTCATCTAATCCCAAAGTTTATTAGGATATTTCCCTTCTAAAATTAATTTTTCAATAGATTTTTTAATATCGTACACATCCTCTTTATAAGTCATACCAAGCCAAACTCCTTCGCTAGTTTCCGCCTTAATTCTAACTTCATTTCTTTTTAAAGCATTTTGAAGTACAACAGGTAACATAAATTCACTACTATCTGTTAACTCGCTATTTACAAATTGTTCCCATTCACGATTTAAAAAATCAAAAAAACTATATTTAAACAAAAATAAATTAACTGCAACTGGTTGTTCTTTTACTATATTAAAAGAATCTGTTCCATCTAAAGGATATGCAACTAACTGCCCTTGCTCTTCTTTAATTTCACTTTCAATAGTTTCTTTTAAATAATTATTTTCTACCATACAAACTCCTCTTTTTACAGCACCATATTTACTAGCCGTAACATAAAAAGGATAATTAATAGTTAAATATTCATAGGGATCACTACTAGTATTATGAAAATTATAAAAATGTTCGAAAGCTTCAAAACTATTAAAATCATCTGCATTAATAACAGCAAAATCTCCATCAACATAGTCTTGAGCCACTAAAACAGCATGACCTGTTCCCCACATTTTAACTCTATTCTCTGGAATCTTCTTTCGATCTAATTTATAATCTAAAGATTGAAAAGCATATTCTACAGGTATATGTTTACTAACTCGATTACCAATTTTTTCTTTAAATACCTCATAAATATCCTTACGAATAACAAATACAACCTTATTAAAACCATATCTTTTAGCATCATATATCGAATAATCAAGTATTAATTCTCCATTTGGTCCAACTGGTTCAATTTGCTTTAAACCACCAAATCTACTCCCCATTCCAGCTGCCATCACTACTAAAGTTAAATCTTGCATAAATCCTCCTTATTTTCTTAATTATAACATTACCTAGTAATATTGAGCAATGACTTTTTACACTATAGTTTTCGCAAACTCTTATGATTTTTCATAAGTTTACGAATACCAAAATTTTTTGCAAAAGCAATACTAACAAATTTATCATCTACATCTATAACAACACCCTTACCATAGATAGTATGCATAACAATATCTCCTTTTTTATATTCAATATCCTCATTACTATATAAATCATCTTTATTTAAAACTTTTTCTTCCTTAATACTACTATTTAAAGTTTCTAAAGTATCTTGATCAATTTCACTAATAAAACGTGAAGGAGCGTTAACTGTAGTTTTACCATATAGCATTCTTTTTTTAGCATTAGTTAAATAAAGTCTTTCCTTTGCTCTTGTAAATCCAACATAACAAAGTCTTCTTTCTTCTTCAATGCCACTATCTCCCTCCAAAAAAGCATTTTGATGAGGAAAAATACCTTCTTCCATTCCTGTTATAAATACAACAGGAAACTCTAAACCTTTAGCACTATGTAATGTCATCAGTGTAATTACATTATCATCATCTTGATGTTCTGATATATCAGCAATTAAGCTAATTTCTTCTAAAAAGTCATTTAAATTAACTGAACCAGTTCTTGCTTCATAACTAGCGGTAATACTTTTAAATTCCATTAAATTTTCCATTCTTAATTCAGAATCTAAAGACTTTTCACTTTCAAGCTCTTTTTTTAGTCCACTCTTTTCTAAAACAACATCAATTAATTCAGTTAAAGATAAATTAAGAGCATCTTGTTGTAATTCTAAAATAATGTTCTTGAATTCTAATTCTTTTCCTGAATCTATAGCATTAAACATAGAAACACCAGTTAAAAGAGCTCGCTTTTCTAAATCTTCAATACTTTTATTTCCAATTTTTCTTTTTGGTGTGTTAATAACTCTTCTTAAACTAACATCATCATTTGTATTATTAATAAGTCTCAAATAACATAACAAATCTTTAATTTCTTTACGATTATAAAAATAATAACTACCTACAACTTTATAAGGAAATCCATTTTTAAGTAAAACTTCTTCAACATTTCTTGATTGTGCATTAGTTCTATAAAAAATAGCAAAATCCTGATAATGATAACCTTCACTTAGCAATTTTTTAATTTCATCAACAATTAAAGTAATTTCATGTTTTTCATCATAACTTCTTAAATATTTTACTTTGACACCTTCACCCAAAGTACTATATAAATCTAAATCTTTTCTTTCCTTATTATTTTTAATAACAGAATTAGCCGCATCCAAAATATTTTTGGTACTCCGATAATTTTGTTCCAGCATAATAACTTTTGTATCTTTAAAATTATGTTCAAAATCCAAAATATTTCTAAAATTAGCTCCTCTAAAGCCATAAATAGATTGCGAAGGATCTCCTACAACAAAGATATTTTTATAGCGATTAGCAAGTAATTTGCTTAATTTATATTGTACTTCATTGGTATCTTGATACTCATCAATTAATATATACTGATAATGCTCCTGATAATGTTCTAATACTTCATGATCTCTTTTAAATAATTCTACAGGTAAACGAAGTAAATCATCAAAATCAACCGAATTGTTTTTTCTTAAAACTTTATCATACTCATGATAAATCTCAATTACTTTCTTTTCTACTGGTGTATTAAAAAATTTATCCATATCTGCATCTGTAAGTAATTCATTCTTAATAAAACTAATTTTATTACGCACAAAATAAGGACTAACTTCTTTTGGATCAATATCATGCTCTTTCATAATCTTTTTAATTAAACTCAAAACATCATCACTATCTATTATAGTAAAATTCTTATCCATTCCTAACTTATCTACATTTTCACGAATGATTTTAAGTCCAAAAGAATGAAATGTCCCAACAAACACATGATTCCCTGGAACAAGTAAATTTAAACGTTCTCTCATCTCTTTAGCAGCCTTATTAGTAAAAGTTATAGCAAGAATATGATAATCACTAACCCCATGATCTAAAAGATAAGCAATTCTGGTCGTAAGAACTTTTGTCTTACCAGAACCTGCACCAGCAATTACTAAACATGGTCCATCTATATGCATTACTGCTTCTTTTTGTTGTTCATTTAATTTATCTAACATTAATACTACCACCTTACTTATCTATTATACCAAAACAATTGTATGAAAAAAAGTAACTTTACAAAAGTTAACTTTAATTTTATTCATCTTTTAATAGCCAATCAACAACATTCATTTTTATAATACCATCATAATCAACTTCCAAATCCATATCTAAAGTAAGTAACATTTTAGGATAAAAATCTTTTGTTTTTTGAAGAGATTTTAATTCTCGTTCTAAAACTTTTTCATCTCGTACACTAAGAGAAACTTGAAAATACCGGAGCCCATCTCTATTTTCTGCTACAAAATCAACTTCTAAATCATCCACTTTTCCCACATAAACTTTAAAGCCTCTTCTAAGCAATTCAAGATAAACAATATTTTCTAAAATATGTCCCATATCACTATTTGCCTTTTTTCCAAGTAAATAGCTTCTAAGTCCCATATCTACGGCATAATATTTATAATCTCGAACTAATAAATTCTTACCCTTAACATCAAATCTTTCCGCACGATAAATAAGGAAACTTTCTAAAAAAGCTGAAATATATTTTTCTGTTGTATGATTGCTAATAGGCGTTCCCTTACTAGTTAACGTATCACTTATTTTTTTCGTTGATATAGGACTTCCAATACTATCAAATATAAATTTCAAAATATTTTCTAATAATAATTTATCAGTTATATTATTTCTAGCCATAATATCTTTATATACAACAGTAGAAAAAATACCATCTAAATATTTATCTACTTCATTAGGACTATTTTTTAAAATATCAATACAACCAGGCATTCCTCCATTTCTCATATAATCTAAAAATAATTGCTGATAATTTTTATCATCAAAAGCACTAATATATTCCTTAAATGACAATGGTAACATCTTTACTTCAATATATCTTCCCGATAAAAGAGTAGCTAATTCTCCACTTAATAAATAAGCATTAGAACCAGTTATATAAACATCAACATTTTTCTTAATATATAAACTATCAACAGCTTTTTGAAAATCTTTAACATTTTGAACCTCATCTAAAAATACATAATATTTCTTCTTAGAATTTATTTTCTTATTAACATAATCATATAACTCTTTGTACCCTGAAAAATCATAATCAGCATCTTCTAAATTAATATGAATTATTTCTTCATCCTTAACACCAATACTTTTTAAATAATCAATAAATAAAAGAAATAAAGTAGACTTCCCACACCTACGAATACCAGTTACAACCTTTATCAAATCTTTATCTTTCCATAACTTTAATTCCTCAAGATATTTCGTTCTCTCTATCATATTTCCACCTCTATCAATAGTATAAGCAAATTAACCGAAAATGTCAAGTATTGGAAATATTTTTCCAATACTTATAAATTTATAAGACTTTTGGAAACAATAAATAATTTATTTTATTTTTCCACCCAATTTCCATTTAGGTAAATCACTATAAACACCATCTAATAAATTAACTAATTTATCAAAAGTTTTATCATCAAAAGCAGTATAAAAATTTAATTCTTCACTTAAATTACTTACTGCATCATTATCATCAATTTGTCTTGCTTCTAAATAAGGTATAACAAATAAAGAAGTAAACTCACTTAAAGCAAATTCATAATAATCACTATCAGAATTATAATAAGATACAAAGAATTCTTTTTTAACAAAATCCATTAACTTCTTATAGCTAGCAAGGTCATAAATATTAACAACTTTAGCTTTTAAATCAATTTCATCAATTAAATCATAAAAATCAAACGCTTTATCTAAACTATTAAATAAAGTATGACAAACTAAATTTTTACCATTAAAAGAAAAAATATAAAAATTTTGATATAATTTAGAAAAACCACCCAGAATATAAGATAAATCTTCACATGATATTAATTTTTCTAAATCACAAATCTCTATTACCCTATAAACATTTAGATAATCTAATATTAGTTCATAGTGAGATAAATAATCATCTTCACTAAACAAACACTTATCTTTATCTTTAAAATAATATTCCAAATCCATACTAATATCTTCAAAAGCAAACCTTTTTATTTCATCAAAAATATGTTCTAAATTTTTAACTACATAATCATATACTTCTTGCTTATTCTTTATTGAAAGTAAGACATACTCTGTCATATTATGATTAAAATAGGCCAAATCTAATAATTCTTCTTTTGTTAATTCTTCTAACTTTACAATTACCACCATTCTAATCATATCAATAGCACCCATTTATTGCAACAATTTTAAAATATATTTCTCCATTTTTTTCTAACTTATAAATAAAATAAAAAGTATATAAATTAGATAAACATTCATATTTAACAATGTCATCTAACTCATATACTAATACATAAAACTTTAGAAAGAAATCCAACTTTATTATTTTTAACTGAATATACAATAATAAAATGAATGAGGAAAGCATAACTATAAAAAGTATTCCAAAAACTTTCAGACTTAGCCAAAACGACACTTTAACACTTTTCTCCCAAAGGCTTTCACTATCATTTGTAGTCTTATGAAACTACAAATGGATCACTATTTGTTCCACTTCCTGTTACTTTCACATCAGCCGACAGATTTATTACTGGACGGGTACCCCGCGTGTCAGACACGTAGCAGCCGTTGAGGGAACCAGTAGAATTCACAAAAAACAACTGTACATTACTGAGAAGAAAGCGATACGGAGACATGGTCCAGTAATGTTGTCCTGTATATAAGTAATTACTTGTTGTACTTCCACTCCATGATAATCCTGCCATTACTACTTCATCTGCTGTTATTAATCCTATTGGATTAGATAGTGCTTTATTTCCTTTACTACTTGATGAGGTTGTATATAAATCATTACTATTATTACACTTAAATGTTGGGTTTACGCTACTACTATTTTGTGCTAATCTTCCATATCCTGCATAATAGATAGTACTACTTGGCTGGCTACTCCAAGAGTATCCGCTTGTCATGTTTCTATCTCCGCAGAATCCTGTTTCTGTACTTACTTTATTTCCATATCCCTTATTTGTTATATTAGTTTGATACCAACTATCTAATACTCCTTTAATTGTACTATTTATTGAATTTCCATGTTGTTGACCAGTTGTGTACATATATCCTACATATTCACTTCGATTAGAATTTGAGCTAAATACATTTGTTTGTAATTGTGTTTCTGTACCAGTTATATTTGCACTTGTTCCTTGATAGATCATACGGATTGATCCATCACCATTGATTCTGATAATTCTCCAGTAAAACCCTGCAAATTTTACCCAATTATTATCTACAGATCCTCTATAATAATAAGTTGTTCCATAATCATCTATACTCTCATATATTCCATTTGTCTCTTCACATGTACTTGTACTACCACAGCTTTCCTGTGCTGTTTTATTAAAATCTGGTGTATCTAAATTAACATTTATTTGTCCTAGTATAGTATCTACTTTCTTTGTTGCTGATGTTTTAAAATCCAAATAACATTTTGTCCCTTTCTTAGTCATTGGTGTTACACTTAATGCTTTAGTATTATTATCATAGCTTAGTTTAATACTACTATCTTTTTTATTATTTATTGTACAATAAGACTCACTTGTTAACTTATAATTTCCATCAGGAATTGTATCAACTTCTCTTCCATCTACTTTTATTGCTACAATATTTAAATCAGCTAAACTATAATTAATGGTTCCATTTACTAGTGGTAT
>URNW01000025.1 GCA_900549285.1 uncultured Mycoplasmatota bacterium | reverse complement strand
CGAAGATGACTGGGGAGAAAGTTATTACTTTAGAGGAGCAGTAACCAATAACTGGGTTAAATTTGCTGGATACTATTGGAGAATTATCAGAATCAATGGAGATGGAAGTATTAGAGTAATCTATAATGGAACAAGTACTCAAACAACAGGAACAAGTACTCAAATTAGTACAGGATCTTTTAATAGCTCATATAATGCTAGTTATTATGTAGGATTAAAATATTCATTTGATGAACAATTTGGAAGTAGTAAGAAAAGTGCTATTTTAACAAAATTGGAGCAATGGTATGATAGTAACTTAAATAATGTATCTAGTTATATAAATAGTAGTACGGGTTTTTGTACTGATCGAACTACAGCAAGTGGTTATAATTGGGTTGCTTCGAATGAAGATTTTTATTATGCTTCTTATGAACGATTGGATTCTAAAAAAAGTCCAAGTTTTGTATGTAGTAATAGTAGCGATCTTTTAAAAATATCTATAGGATTAATTAGTGCAGATGAAGTAGCTTATGCTGGAGCAAAATTAGGTACACCAAACAGTTCTTATTATCTTTATACGGGTCAAAGCTACTGGACCATGTCTCCACGGTTATATGATTATTATGCTAGTGTTCATACGGTTGCTAGTAATGGTAATGTGGGTAATGGATATGTTAATTCGAGTAATGGTATACGTCCTGTAATTAATTTAAAAGCTGATATTTTGCTTAAAGGTAGTGGAACAAGTACTGATCCTTATGTAGTAGAAGGAGCAGAGTAAAGGAGGAAAGCTTCCTTTTTTTATGTCTAAATGATAGTGATTGTTCATACATTTAAATAGGTGAGGACTATGAAAAAAATAGTAGTTGTTTTCATTCTTTTTGTTTTATTTCCTTGTAATATCTTTGCTATTAGTGCTAGTAAAGCAATTGTAATGGATTTAAATAGTGGGAGGGTATTATATGACTTAAATAAAGATGAGCCACAGTTAATTGCTTCCATTACTAAGATTATGACTTGTTTAGTTACGATTATGTATAGTGATTTAGATAAGATAGTAGTGGTAGATGAAGATATTTTAAAAGCTTATGGTTCTAGTGTTTATTTGGAAGTTGGTGAGGAAATTAAACTTATTGATCTACTATATGGATTAATGCTTCGAAGTGGGAATGATGCAGCCATAGCAATTGCTAAAACAGTTGCTGGTTCAGAAGAAGCTTTTGTATATTTAATGAATGAATATGCTTCTACTATTGGAATGAAAAATACAAATTTTGTAAATCCTCATGGTTTAGATAGTAAGGGAATAGGTAATACTTCTACTGCTTATGATATGGCTCTTTTAACTAAGGTGGCAATGCAAAATGAGACTTTTCGAAAAATATTTGCTACTAAAAAATATACAGCAGAAAGTAATTTAAAATCTTATAGTTGGGAAGGAAAGAATAAACTTTTTTCAATGTATGAATATACAACGGGTGGAAAAACAGGTTATACTGATGCAGCTAGAAGAACACTTGTTACAACAGCTTCTCGTGATCATAAAGATTTAGTAGTTGTTACTTTAAATGATGGAAATGATTTTAATGATCATAAGAGTTTATATGAGACTTATTTTGAAAAATATGATAGTGTTTTAGCTATTGATCAAAATAATTTTGTGATTGATGATGATTATTATGAAGATATAGAATTTTATGTTAAAAATAATTATTATGCTTTAGTAACAGAAGAAGAAAAGAAAGACTTGAAAATAAATATTACTCTTTTTAAATATGATCATATTTATGATGGAATTAAAATAGGTGAAGCTAAAGTAATGCTTGGTGATACTCTTTTACATACAGAAAGCGTTTATGCTAAAAAAATAGAAGTAAAAATGGAAGAGGAGAAAAAAGAAAGCTTTTTTTCTAAAATATTGAGGTGGTTTTCTTCATGGTAAATATAATTTGGGTTGCTTTAATTTTAACTTCAATTCTTTATTCTTTTTTTACAGGTGAAATTGATACAATTAATAATGGAATTCTTACACATGCTAGTAGTGGTTTTAGTCTTATTTTAGAAATGATGCCTTTAATTGTTTTATGGACAGGTATTATGAAAATTGCTGAAAATTCAGGATTATTACATGTTTTTGCTAAAGCTTTAAATCCAATTTTGCGAAGATTGTTCCCTAGCTTACCTAAAAATCATAAAGCATTAGGATATATTGCTTCTAATATTGGGGCTAATATGCTTGGATTAGGTAGTGCCGCGACCCCATTTGGTTTAAAAGCAATGGATGAGCTTCAAAAAGATAATCCGAAAAAGGCAGAAGCAACAGAGGCTATGATTACGTTTTTAGTGTTAAATACAGGAGGGGTTACTTTAATTCCAACAACCGTGATAGCTCTTAGAATCATGCATGGTAGTATTAATCCAACAGAGATTATTATTACAAGTATTTTGGCAACAGCAGTATCCAGTATTTCAGGTTTAGTTTTAGATTATTTTATTAGAAGGAGGAAGAAAAATGGATTTAATTAGTAAAATTGTGATTCCTCTTTTTGTTTTACTCATTATTTTTTATGGAGTGAAGAAAAAAGTAAATGTTTATGATTCTTTTTTAGAAGGAGCTAAGGAAGGATTCATTATGGTATTTCATATTGCTCCAACTATATTAGCTATGGTATTTGCAGTTAATATTTTCTTAGATAGTCATTTTATTGATGGAATGTTAGGTTTTTTAAAACCACTGTTTGATTTAGCAAATATACCGATTGATATTCTTCCAATGGCTTTATTACGTCCTATCTCTGGTACTGCTTCTTTAGCAATTATGAATGATATTTTTATTAATTTTGGCCCTGATAGCTTTATTGGACGACTTGCTTCTACTTTACAAGGATGTACGGATACAACTATATATGTTCTAGCTTTATATTTTGGAAGTATTAAAGTTACTAAAACAAAATATGCTTTACCTGTTGGTTTATTTGCGGATTTGATGGGTATTATTGCAGCTTTTGTTATTACTTTTATTTTCTTTGGCTAAATTTAAAAAAATTTTTTTCGACATAATATTTTATTCTTATGTGTTACACTAGTCTTGGTGAATGTGATGAAAGAGAATGTGAAAATATTTTTAATTGCGTTAATTCTTGGGATGGCTATTGCTTTTTTTCTATCTTTTAAATTTCAAGATCAAGTAGCTTTTGCTATTAATCCTAAAGTTACTTATTTTTATACAGGATCTTATAATAATTTAAATTTAGCAGAAGAAAAAAAGAGTAATTATCCTAATAGTATAATTTATAATGAAGATGGTATTTATAAAGTTATTATTGGAGTATATCAAGATTCAAATGTTGTAGATCTTATGAGTAGTTATTTTAAAGATAAAGGGATAACTTTTTATCAAGAAAAATTGAAGGTTGATAGTGCATTTTTAAGTGATATAAGTAATTATGAGTTATTAATTAAGTCTAGTAATATTAGTTATTATGAAAGTATTAATGCTTCTATTTTAGCTTTATTTTATGAATATCTGAATTAAAGTGTTTAATAATAATAATGGTGGAATTTATGATCAAAAAAAATTGGTTTATTTTTGCTCTTTTGATATTATATTTATTATTTTTATGTAAAGATCATTTATTTGGCTTTTTGGATAATTCAGAATATTTAACTGATTTTTTATATGATACAAAGTTAGAATACTATAAAAAAGAATATGAAGATATGCAGAAATTGTTGCAAATTAATAATACAGATTATAACATTGTTTATAGTAAAATTATTTTAAGAGATATTTATCAGTTTTATGATGAAATTACAATTGGTAAAGGAATTAGTGATGGAGTAAAAGAACAAGATTTAGTAGTTAATGAATTAGGTGCAGTAGGTGTTATAAAAGAAGCTAATCAACATAGTAGTATTGTTTCTTTACTTACTAATTCTAGTATAGAGCTTTCAGTTAGAATCAATAATTCTTATGGAATTTTGTGTAGTAAAGATCATAAAATAATTGTTAAAAATATAAAGTTAGATCAAGAAATAAAAGAAGGAGATCAAGTATATACGTCAGGTCTTACTAATATTCCTGGAGATATTTTAGTAGGAAGTGTGAAAAAAATTAAAACAGATGGGTTAGAATTAGAATATATTTTAGATGTTTCTAGTGTAATAGATATGAATGATCTTTCTTATGTGGCGGTGATTACGTCATGATTTTTCTGATATTAGATATTTTTCTTTCTTTTTTTAGTGATATTCCTACTTTTTTTGTATTACTAAATATTTTAACTTTTTCAAAAGAAAAACTTTTTTCTTTTTTGCTTATTCCTCTAGTTTTAGATTTATTTATATTAAATACTTATTTTTTTAATACGGTGTTATTTTTTCTTTTCTTTTTAATTATTAAGCATTTAAAAATTACTAAAGTTAATTTTGGACATTTTTTACTACTTAGTTCATTTCTTTATTTTGGATATGTATTTAGCTTAGGCTTTTTAAAAGGTTATGGTATTTTATATTTATTTACTTTTGTATTTTCTAATTATATTTTTCATCTTATATTCTATATTCTTTGTTATAAAATACTTAAGCCATACATAAAATTATCTAGGTGATGAAGATGAATGAGGATGTTTTAGATATCATTCGTAAAAATAAACGTAGAAGAGAAAAATATGTAGAAGAAGGGAATACTTATTCTAAAGAGGCTTTACCTAAAAATTTAAAATATGTTAAGGGGCTTATTTCTAGAAGTCTTATTGCAGTTATTTTTGTTTTAGGTAGTATTATATTTACCAATATTAGTGATCGAAATAAAGAATTATATCAAAAATATGTTTTAGAAGACTCGTTAGAATTTACCAAAATTAATGAATTATATCAAAATTTGTTTGGTAAAGTAGATATTACTTCAAAAAAAGATCCAGATTCTTCTATGGTTTCAGGTAATATTACTTATACTAATATTGAACCATTTAAAAACGGTGTAAAATTAACAGTGGGAATGAATGAAGTAGTAAATGTTATTACAAGTGGTATTGTAGTATTTATTGGTGAAAAAGATGGTTTAGGAAATACTATTATTGTTCAGGGAAATGATGGAGTAGATATATGGTATTCAAATATAACAGATACGGATATTCAAGTTTATGATTATATTGAATCGGGAAGTATTTTGGGTACTAGTAATGCGGAGGATATTTATATTACGATCTGTAAAGATGGTGAGTATATGAATTATGAAGAATATCAAGCATCTATTTAATATTCATATTTCTACTTATTTTCTTATTTTATCTTTTTTATTTACTGGTTTAATTAAGAATATTATTTTAATTTATATTATTGTTATTTTTCATGAGTTAGGTCATATTTTTATTATTAAATTGTTAGGTTATAAAGTTCTTAAAGTAAATATTTATCCTAGTGGAGGAGTAACGGAAATTGATAAAAAAATAAATACGAAAATTACTCATGATCTATTAATTGCTAGTTTTGGGGTTGTTTTTCAAATCATCCTTTTTTTTCTTTTTACTCTTTTTCATTCTTTTTCTTTTATTCGAACAAATACTTATCTTTTATTTTTATCTTATAATACAACTATACTACTATTTAATTTACTACCTATTATTCCTTTGGATGGTTATCAATTTTTAAGATGTTTTTGGGAAATACTATTTCCCTTCAAAAAAGCTTTTAAAATTAGCTTTGTAATTAGTTTTATATCTATCTTACTTTTTATTACTTATAATCAAATCTTTTCTTTAAATAATTATTTAATTATTAGTTTTCTTATTTATAAATTAATTGTAGAGCTTAAAAATTTTAAATATCAAAATTATCGATTTCAGTTAGAGCGATATTTAAATGATTTACCTTATAAAAAGATTAAACATGAAAATAAAATTGATTTAAGTTTACTTAAAAAAGATACTTATCATTATTTTAAAAAAAACAATACTTATATTAGTGAGAAAAAAATACTTGAAAAGAAATATTTATCATTATTCTAGTATTGTTATCTTTATGAATTGTAATATTAAATTTTAACATTACTTAATATATTTGTGAAATTTCGTGAAATATAGAAATATAAATTTTATATTAATAGTAGATATTAAGTAAATTTAAATAAAATGATAGGAATGTGTTTGACAAAAGCTTAAACTTTTGTTAAAATTATTCATGCGAGTAGCTTTATATTCGTAAAAAACCACACTGAAATGGTTATAAAGTTTTAACTACCATAAGGGTGCGTCTTATTTAAGAAAAGGAGGAATGAATATGAAGGCAGTATTTGTTACTGGTGGGAAACAATATTATGTAGCTGAAAATGATGTAATCTACGTTGAAAAATTACCTAATGAAGCTGGAAGTGAAGTTACTTTTACAGAAGTTTTAGCGGTTGACGGAAAAGTAGGTACACCATATGTAGAAGGTGCTAGTGTTGTTTGTTTGGTTGAAAAACATGGGAAACAAAAGAAAATTAAAGTTTTCAAATATAGACCTAAGAAGAAATATCGTAAAACTCAAGGTCATAGACAACCATATACTAAATTAGTTGTTAAGAAAATTAATAAATAATTATGATTAAAGTACATATTAATAAAAATAAGATTATTATGACTGGTCATGCAGAGTATGCTTCTAAAAATGATATTGTTTGTGCTGCGGCATCAAGTATTGTTATTACAAGTATTAATGCTTGCCTTAAATTGGATAATAGCTCTTTGATTTATAAAGAAGATTATCAAAATAAAGAATTAAGTAAACTTACAATTGATATTACTAGTGATAGTAAGAATATTTTATTAATTATTGAAAATATGATAGAGATGCTAGAAGAATTAGCATTTACTTATAAAAAAAATATTAAAATTATAAAGGAGGATTAGACCATGAATTTTATGAAGTTAAATATCCAATTATTTGCTCACGTTAAAGCTCAAGGTTCTACACGTAATGGTAGAGATTCTAGAGGTCGTAGATTAGGTGCTAAAGCTGCTGATGGACAAGTGGTTAGTGCTGGATCTATTCTTTATCGCCAAAGAGGAACAAAGATTTATCCTGGAGTAAATGTTGGAATGGGTAAAGATCACACTTTATTTGCTAAAATAAATGGTGTTGTTCGTTTTGAAAGATTAGGTCGAGATAAAAAGAAAGTAAGCGTTTACGAAGCATAAGTAAATGCTTTTTTTTAAAATAAAAAAACAGAAATTCTGTTTAATCTTCAAATATTGCATCTACATAATAAATTGGCCTTTTTTCTGTTTTATCATAATTCTTTTCAAAGTCAGTCATAATATTGGGTATTTTTCTTTCATCATGGTGTAAATCTAAACTAACAGTTTTAAATGTATACCAATAATTGGATAAACTTTCTAGTGAATAAGCAAATAAAACTTTATTGTCAGTTTTTAAAATGATATGTTTACGTTTTTTAAATATTTTATCATATAGTCTTAAATAGGATTCATGAGTAAATCTTTTCTTTTCATCTTGTTTTTTAGGCCATGGTTCAGAAAAAGTAAGATAAATGGTGTCAATTTCTTTTCCAAATATTTGATCTATTTCTTTAGCATCAGCATTAATTAATTTTAGATTAGGTAAATTTTGACCTCTCAAGCGATCTACAGCTTTTACCATTTGAGAATCATATAGTTCTAGTCCAATAAAATTAATATTAGGGTAGGCTTTTGCCATGTTAATGATAAATTCGCCTCTACCCATGCCTAATTCTAAATGAATTGGTTTATTATTTTCAAATAGTGTTGTCCATTTATTTTTATAGTCATAAGGATTACTTATTAAATAAGGACTTTTATTTATAATTCTATTAGCATCTTTTATTACATTATAACGCATAAAATCACTTCCTAGAAATCATTATAACATGTATGATATGAATTAGTAAATTCTTTCTTATCAAAATATTAAAATGGTGATATAATTTTATTGGTTAGTCTAATTAACTGGGCTTGTGTTAGTCTCCGTATAATGCTGATTCTGATGGCTGGGCTAACGTGTTCTATGTGAATTCGAATGGCAACCTCAATAACAACTGGGTGAATAACACGAATGGTGTGCGCCCAATATCCTTTTAAACTTATTATTTGGTCAAGGCTAAATAAAAAAGCATTAGGATACAAGACTCGCCACAGGGAAACCTAAATAAATGATGTTGATGTTTTAAGTCTTGAACTTGGGACTATGACAACATCTTTTTATATGCTATAATTTTATTGGTTAGTCTATTTTATGGGACTGTTTGTTATGTCTCCGTATAACTTTAACGGCAGTAATGCTAACGTGTTCCGTGTGAATTCGGATGGCAACCTCAGCAACAACAACGTGAATAACACGCGAGGTGTGCGCCCAATATCCTTTTAAACTTAGTATTTGGTTAAGGCTAAATAAAAAAGCATTAGGATACAAGACTTGCCATGGGGAAACCTAAATAGATGATGTTGACGTTTTAAGCTTTGTGTTTAACACTACTGCAACATCTTTTTGTTTGCATGTATATTTAATTATGTTATACTGATTATAAGAGGTTTAGATATGGAACAATTTATTTTATCTATAATGGAACAGTATGGCTATTTGGGAATTTTCTTCCTTATTGCTATTGAAAATATATTTCCACCCATTCCTTCAGAAGTAATATTGCTATTTGGCGGATTTATGACTACATTTACCAAGCTTTCCATTGTGGGAGTTATTTTAGTTGCTACTTTGGGTTCTTTACTTGGAGCAATTATTTTATATTATATTGGTAAAATTTTAAATAAAGAGAGATTAAAGAAAATTGTTTCAGGAAAAGTGGGGAAAATTCTTAGGTTAAAGCCAAATGATATTGAAGCGGCAGATTGTTGGTTTGATAAAAAAGGAAATAAAGCTGTTTTCTTTTGCAGATTTATTCCTGTTGTTCGTAGTTTAATTAGTATTCCTGCTGGTATGAGTGAAATGCCAATGATTCAGTTTTTAGTTTATACTATTTTTGGTTCACTTATTTGGAATTCTATTTTGACCATTATGGGAGTTAAGTTAGGCAGTAACTGGGATGCTATTCTTGATTTTTTTAATGAGTTTTCTCATATTGTGCTTATCATTCTGGTTATTTTAGCTATTATTTTTGTCAGTATTTTTTATTATAGAAGACTTCATAAAAATAAGAAAAGAAGGTGAGAAGAATGAAGCGGGGATTTGCTCTTTTGGAAACTATTATTGTGATTACTTTTGTTACAGTATCATTGCTTCTTTTATATGGAACTTTTACTAGTATGATTGATAATACTAAGAAAAATATACTATATGATGATGCTAGTGATATTTATAAAATGTTTTATTTAAAAGAATATTTAGAACTAAATGGTTTATCTAATCATTTAGAAGGAGATATTGTTTTACTTTCTTGTGATGATTTTACTTTTAATAGTTGTTCTTCTCTTTTAAAAGAGTTTTCTTTAGAACATTTATATTTGGTGAAGTATGGTCTTAAAAATTACAATGAGGAGAATTATTCTAGTTCTTTTAATCAGTATTTGAAATCTTTATCCAACAATGAGAACTTTGATTATTGGTTAGTAGGGGAATTTTTGGTAGATCAAACATATCAGTATGCTAGTATTGGAGTGGTAAGATATGAATCGTAGAGGATTTACAATTTTAGAGTTGCTTATTAGTATTGCTTTGGTTTCAATAGTTCTTTTATTGCTTCTTAAAGTAATGACATCTTTAGAAGTGATTAATCATGATACTAGTTATGCCAGTGAAGATGAAATAACGCGGACGGAGATTATAAAAAAAATAGAACAAGATTTTTTAGATTATCATTTAAATGGTTTAGAAATCAAAAAAGAGCAGGATACTCTTATTATAGATTTACAGTTAGATGAATTAAAACAGATTATTGTTTCTTCTAGTGGTATTATTTATGATGATGAGAATTATTTACTAAAGAGCAAGAATGCTACTTATGATTTATGTGTTTACTATAAATATACTGAATTAGAAAATGATTATTATTTAATTACACTTGTGATACCTGTATTAATTGATGGAGTAAATACTACTGATCATGATGATTTAACTTTTACTTATTTGGGAATTAAAAAAGAAAATACCAATTATCCTACTTCTTATGCTTGTTAAATAAAAGCCAGTATACAAATACTTACTATTACATGTATGATTCTTCCTTTTAAAAAGCTTGAATAATTTATTTTGGTATCTTCTAAAATAGATTTTATTTGAGTATGGATACTTAATCCTCCAAAAGAAATGATAGAGATAGCTATGATTTCTTTTATTTTACTATACGTTTCTAAATAAATTAGATTATTTAGGCCATTTGTAATTTCTAAAAATCCAGATAGAATGGTTTTTAATAAATGATTTTTTAGAATTGGAAAGGTAACTATGTAAGTTAGAAGCATATAAAAAATAATTGAACCTAAAATCATGAGAAGGGTATTCATACTTTTATTGATACTTTTGATTAAAATATTTTTAGATGAATTTTTTTCTTTTTGTAAGTTAATATTTGTAATTTTAGGTGCTTTTTTTCTCATTAGAAATGCAATTAGTAAATTAGAAATATAATGGATTATAATAATTTTTATAGTTGTATTATAAGGAAATATTGTTGATAGCATTACAATTAAAAAAAGAGGATTAGAAAAATAAGTAAACATTAAAAAGTGACTAGCTTCTTCGCTACTTAATTTGTTATTTATAACTAGTTCTTTTAAAATATAGGCATTGCTTGGAGTTCCACTAATTAGACTCATTATAAATACATAAGCCCCTAATCCATTTGTATGGAATACTTTTATAAATAATTTATTAAATACTTTGCAGATATTAATAATATAAATATATTTGCAGCGATTTAAGATATACATATCGGTGATTTATATCTAAATCCTCTATAAGATAGAAGAAAATATGAATAAATAACTCAACTAAGTTCTAATTGAACTTATGCATTCACTTGTAACCACTATCTATTCATTCACCAATAATACTTATAAAAACAGGCATTTATTTATTGACAACACCACACTTATTCAATTCTCTAGGGGTTGTTGTAGAACCAAAATCAATTACCGGTATAATGACAGATTGCATAAGCAAAACAGAGTCATCTATATAAGTGTAACAGCAACAGGTATCACAAATGGTACGGATTCTTTAAGTCCCCGACAATTATTGAGCCCCAGGACGATTACTTCAAACGTTTGCTCATGTTTGTTAACTACAACTCCAATAAATTTGTTCAGACCTCCTTCACCATACCTATATATCACATCGTTTTGAGAAATCTAAAGCAATGCTTTAGGAGGTGTAAAGCATAGCTTTTGCCTACTTAAAGCAGTGCTTTATAAAATCCTAGAAGTTTGTTTCAACTACAAGAAGGAAAAATATACGCGATGAGTATAATTTATGCTATAAGCATATTCAGATTTACTATAATGAAATAAAGACTTGCTATAATGAAAAATGGAAGTGAACTCCTCGCACCCCATCCTTTATCCACTAACACAGACAAACAGGGAAAAGTGAAGAAATGAATGTTTTTCAAAAAAAGAAAACCTTACCAGTGATGAATCCAAAATAAGGGGTTGAATTCAGCACTGGCGGTTTCTTGTCAAATTCTGCGTAACTGACAACACCTGAACATCATCTGCGTTACGCTTCATATATACTTGCAGACTTTTATCTTGCCGGCTTCTCTACGTGCTTTACTAAATAAAAGTATCTTTAACTATCAACAGTGATATCTCAAAGAAGCTCTTTACAAAGCATATAACCACGAATCATCATACGAGGTATATGGAAAGGTCCTTTAAAAAGATTCCCCTTAGCGGGTTGGGCCACAGTACCGTCGCGATGAAGATAACCATACCATTCCCCATATTCCTTATCCGGGAAATGAGCATAAGCCCAATCACTCACCTGTTGATGCATCTGAAGATATTTTTCATCTCCGGTAGCCTGATAAGCATATAAAGTGGCAATAATAGCTTCTGTTTGCGGCCACCAGAATTTCATATCCTGAGAATAGTCCTGAACAGGAAGATTCCGACAGTCACGGAAATTGATAATTCCTCCGAATTCCTTGTCCCATCCCCACTCCCAAGACCAATCAAGAATCTGAAGAGCCAACTGAAGTAAGTCCTTATCCCAATTACGATATTTAGCTTCTTCCATGATAAACCACGCAGTTTCAATACAGTGCCCCGGGTTTATAACGCGCCCGTTACAAGTATCTATGAATTCACCGTCAGGTCCCACCATTTCAAGCAAAGCTTTAAACTCCGGATGAATAAAATATTTACGTAACGCTGCAATCGAAGTATCTATCTGCTCTGTCAACGACGGATCATCAATAACCATACGGATACGAGAAGCCGTGTTAATCAAGATCATTGTTATAGAATGACCTCTTGAAGGCAGAGTAGGCAAATATTTTGGCTCAAGAAATCCCGGAGTATTCAGGAAATGCAAGGTACGTTTAAATATATCCAAAGCTTTTTTCGCATATTCTTTTTCACCTGTTGCTAATGCATACTCAGCCATTGCTATTGCAGCAAAACCTTCAGAAAACACATAACGGCGTTTACGCAAGGGCTTTCCGTCTTCTGTAACTTCAAAAAACATATGTCCGTCCGTATCAAAACAATGTGCTTCGATAAAATCAATACAACTTTTTGAGGCTGCCAGCCATTGAGGATTCTTTTCTATATTATTATATGCATATGCAGCTATAAATCCAAAACGTCCCTGAAACCAAACCGACTTGGTAGTATCTATCAAACTACCGTCACGATTAACGCATGTATACACCCCTCCATGTTCTCTATCTAACCCATACTTCATCCAAAACGGCATAATATTATTTATTATATCGTCTTTATATGATATAGCCCACTTACTCAAATATTCTGTTGTATTCATGCTATGCGTTTTTAAAATTTATTGCATCGGTCAAAAAAATGAATAGCTTCAAGTTCCGCTTTCATCTGCGCTTCTTCCTCATCTGTCATATTCTGAAACGGAGTACGGTTCTTGCCCAAATCAAGCCCTATCAACTTCATGATACGTTTTCCGCCGACAATATTCCCACGGAAATGACAAATCACGTTTATTACTTCTTGTGAGAAGTTTTGGCGTTCGCGAGCAGTTTCTATATCACCTGCCTCCCAAGCCTCAATAATACCGACCAATTCTTTACCGTTATAATTAGTTGTTCCTCCAATGCCACCTTGAGCGCCTCCCATAGCCAGACAAGGAAGAATTGTCTCATCCTGTCCATGCAGCATATCGAATTTTCCATTTTTATATAAACGACATTGGTTATATTCATACATACTCTCAAAAGTATATTTAATACCTGCAAAATTGGGAACACGACCGTCTACCGCTTCCAATAGCTTAACCATTGGTAAAAAAGCACCATTGAACGCCGGAATATGATAA
>URNW01000024.1 GCA_900549285.1 uncultured Mycoplasmatota bacterium | reverse complement strand
ATCATATATCTATGATAACTTTCCTAGCTTATAGTTAAATTATAAATATAGCTAGTTTAAAAGTCAAGAAAAATGTGTTATTTCCCTGTGTAAAACTTTTTTTAACAATATTATTGTTAGAATAATTTTGGTGATAAAGATGAAATTTGAGAAAATGAGGGAATTAAGAGAAGAAAACAATTTATTACAAAAAGATATTTCTAACATTTTAAATATATCCATTGGTACTTATGCTATGAATGAGGAAGGTCATGATACTATCACTTTAAAAAATTTAATTAACTTTTGTGATTACTTCGATATTTCAATTGATTTTATTTTTGGCTTTACTAACAAAAGAAAGTATAGTATTTCTCATTTAACTTTTAATTCAGAAATATTACGTTTTAGACTTAAAGAGGTTAGAAAAGAAAACAAGTATACTCAAGTTATGGTTGGAAATTTCCTTAATATTGATCATTCAGTATGGTGTAGATATGAGCAAGGAAAAACTATTATTCCTACTTCTTTTCTTTATGAATTTTGTAAGAAATTTTCTGTTAGTGCTGATTACCTCTTAGGAAAAATTGATGAACCTAAATACCTAAAATAGGTATTTTTTATTTTTGATATAGATGTCATAATTGTTGAAATATGTCGAACGCTTTTTCTTGCTTTTTTATATAACATCATTCATAATAAATACTTGAGCATTTGATCTAGTATCTGCCAAATAATTCTTACTTTTTACTCTTTAGAGAGAATTAGTATGAAGAAGTTTAATTAGTATATTTTTAATGATGAACGGAGTTTAAATGAAGCTAGATGTTTTAGGATATGAACTTGATAAAGAGCAAACAAAAGCAGCTTTAAAAAGCAATTGTAACACCATTATTATTGCTGGAGCTGGTGCGGGAAAAAGCACAACAATGGTTGGAAAAATTAAATACTTAGTTTTTTATAAGCATATTCCTTTAGAAAATATATTATGTATTACTTTTACCAATAATGCTGCTCAAAGTCTAGAAGAAAAAATTAAAAAGGAAATTAAGCAATATATTAAGGTTTATACATTTCATAAACTTTCTTTAGAAATATTAAAAGAACAACATATTAATTATTCTATTGCTTCTGATGACTTATTAGAATACACTATTGAAGAAATATTGGTTAGTATTTCCCCTACTTATTTTAGAAAAATATTTTTAGATCAAAATTATATGGATAATGAAGAATTTAAACATTATAAAAAAGTTATTGCTCGTTTTATTAGACTTTTTATTGCTAATTATTATGATTATGCTTATTTTTTAGATATTTTAAATAAAGCTAAGAAAAAAGATCAAGCTTTTTTACGCATAATAATTAAAATATATGAAATGTATTTAGTAGAGAAACAAGCATCTGGACTTATTGATTTTGATGATATGATTTATTTAGCCACTAAAATAGTTAAAGAAAAAGGAATCAATAAGAAATATCAATATATTATTGTAGATGAATATCAAGATACTTCGCTAGTTCGTGAAAATTTGGTGCAAGCAATACGATTACAAACTAAAGCCTATGTTACAGTTGTGGGTGATGATTTTCAATCTATCTATCGTTTTTCTGGATGTGATTTAAATAATTTCTTAGATTTTCAAAAACATTTTAAGCCAGCTAAAAAACTTTATCTTACAAATACTTATCGCAATAGTAAAGAATTAATTCATGTAGCTGGATCGTTTATTATGAAAAATCCAAGACAAGTGAAGAAAAAATTAAAATCTAATAAAAACATACCTAAACCAATTATCATTTGTTATTATAAAAATAAAAAAGAAGATTTTTATCGACTTTTAAATAGAATAAACTCTGATAATTTAATGATTTTAGGTAGAAATAATGCTGATATTTATCAGGTTTTAAGTAAGCACTTACAATTTAATAATCATCAAATTATTTATCATAATGCTAATATTTATTATAAAACAATCCATAAAGCCAAAGGACTTGAAGAAGATAATGTTTTAATGATTAATTTAACAAATGATATTTATTCTCTTCCTACTAAAATAAAAGAAGATCACATTTTAAAATATGTTATCAAGCATTATGATATTTATCCTTTTGAAGAAGAAAGAAGGTTATTTTATGTAGGACTTACACGAACTAAAAATTATTGTTATTTGTTTGTACCTAAAGATAATCCTTCTATCTTTATTCAGGAATTAATAAAAAACTACAAGAAATACATTACTATTATATACTTGTAGTTTTTTATTTTATTATAATAAATCTTTGAACTCTGATTCTTTTTCTGTTGAGGAAATTTTAATTATTTCATGTTTTTTTACGGCTTCAAAAATTAGTTCTTTATATGGGATCAATTCTTCATATTCATGGCATTTCTCTTTTAGAGGGTTAATTACTGGATGTTTGGGAACAAATATTGTACAGCAATCTTCAAATGGTAAAATACTTGTTTCATAAGTATCTATCTTTTTAGCTATATCAATAATATCTAATTTATCAAAACATGCTAGAGGTCTAATTACAGGAATACTTACTACTTCATTTATTGCATTCATACTCGTTAGGGTTTGACTAGCTACTTGCCCAATAGATTCTCCATTAATTAGTATTTTAGCATTTCTTCTACTAGATATAATGGCACTAATTCGATACATCATACGACGCATAATAGTTATTAAATACTCATGAGGTATATTTTTATAGATACTTTCTTGTATTTCTGTAAAATTAATTATATGTAACGTAATATCATTATTATATTTTGCCAATTTTTTAGCTAAACTTATTACTTTATTTTTAGCTTCTATACTAGTATGAGGTGGACTTTCAAAGTAAATTGCTTCTATCTTTACTCCACGCTTCATAGCTAAGTAACCTGCTACTGGAGAATCTATTCCTCCACTTAACATTAGTAAGCCTTTTCCTAGGGTTCCTACAGGATATCCTCCTACTCCTTTTATTTTTTCAAAATAAACTAAAGTGTTGTGAATTCTGTATTCGACATTTACTAAAATATCAGGATTTTTTACATCTACTTTTAAATCTTTTATATTTTTTAAAATATAGGCACCTAAATTTTTACTTAATTCAACACTGGTTGTATTTAACTTTTTATTACTTCTTTTACTTTCTACCTTAAATGTTTTAAATTCTTTTTCTCGTAATAAGTTTAATACTTCCCTTTTTATTGTTTCAAAATCAGTAGAATCTATTATATAGCCTTTATCTATTTCATGTATTCCAAAAATATGGGTTACTCTTTTTACTACTTCTTCATCATTATTCATAGTATGAATAAACATTCTTCCTAAATCATAATCTACTGTTACTTCTAAATCCTTTAAAGTCAAAAGAATATTTTCTTTTAACTTTTTTAAAAAGAAATTAATATTTTCTTTTTTTGTTGATAGTTCACCATATTTAATTAATATAACTTTTTCCATAAACATCACATGTTTATTATACTGAAAAAATTATTTTTTGTAAATTAAAAGACTACTTTTAATTATGTAGTCCGCTTAATTTACGATAAATTTCTTCAAAATAATGAATAAATTTATTTACTTCATCTGTTGTAGTTAAGTGTGATAAGCTAATTCTTAATGTAGAAGATGCTCTTACTTTATCGTTATAAACTGCTATAACACTACTAGATAAAGCTGCACTTGAACAAGCAGTATTAGAGCTTATATAAATTTCATATTCTTCTAGAGCATGAAGAAATGTTTCAGCTTTGATATTTCTTAAACTAATATTTAATATATGAGGAATACTATATTTTGTTTTATTAATCATTACTCCATTATATTTTTTTAGAGCATCTACAATTTTTAAGTTTAATCTCTCTATAAATCTTTCTCTTTTTTCAATATCAGTAGTAGCTAATCTTATAGCTTTAGAAAAAGCTACAATTAAAGGTAGAGCTGGAGTTCCTGGATTTAACATATTTTCTTTTCCCGAACCATATAAAATTGGAGTAATTCCAATATTATTACTTTTATATAATAGTCCTATCCCTTTAGGGCCATATATTTTATGTGCCGTAAGAGTTGCTAAATCTACATCATGCATACTAATACTTACTTTCCCTATTGCCTGAGTCATATCAGAATGAAATACAGTATTTGGATTTTCTTTTTTGATAATTTGCCTTATCATTTTTAAAGGTTGCCTAATTCCTAGTTCACTATTTACAGCACAAATGCTTACTAAAATAGTATCACTTCGTATTAATTTTTTTAAATTTTCAAAATCTATTAGCCCCTCTTCATCATTTTCTACATAACTTATTTCAAAGCCTAGTCCCTCTAAATAATTGCATATAGCATAAATAGAGGGATGCTCTAATTTTGAGACAATTATATGTTTTCCTTTCTTATGATTATGCATTGCAATGCCTATTAAAGCCATATTATTAGCCATTGTTGCTCCACCTGTATAGGTTAGTTCTGAGGTATTTACGTTCAGTATTTCAGCTATTTGTTTTGTTGCACTATTCATTAAATTTTTGGATTTTACTCCTAATTCATGAAGAGAGTTGGGATTCCCAAAAAAATCTTTACTTGTTTTATTATACGTATCTAGTACTTCAAAGCCAATTGGTGTTGTTGCACTATAATCTAAATATATCATCTATGTCACCTATTCCTATTATACAAAAAAATTATTCGTTAATCCATATAAAAGTAAGATAAAATCGCTCTTTTGACTAAATTTTATAATGGGTATGTTCTTTTTCGTTTATTTTATCTAGACAATGCCGCATGATGTCTTTTCTACCTCTTTTAGATAATACTTGAACTAAATCAAATCCTGGACGCCTATTTCCTTCAATGAAAGTTGCCCCATCTTCAGTTACAGCAACATCCCAACCAACAACATGGATTTCTTTATTTACTAAAGCTGCTTCTAAAACTAATTTTTTTACTTTATCCCAGTTTGGAATTTCAAAACCATCAAATTTTATTTTAGACTTAGGATGTTCTTTAAAAAATTCTAGTTTTTTATTAAAAGCTTCTCCTATTAATTTTCCTGTATCTAAATCAATTAAACAAGCCATTCCACCTTTGTGAAAATTATCTACATTAGCACTTCCATTTCCAAAACGCATGCAAGCAAATAATATTTCACTTTTTCCATTATAACTAAAAGTCATTATTCTTATTGTATTTACACTATTATCACATATGGCATTTATTTTAGAGTGTTGCACAACATACTCTTCTAAAAATAAATGTTCTCTTTTTAATTTTTCGTAAAATTCTTCAATATCTTTAATGTCCTTTGTATAAATTTTTTCTACTCCTGCCCCACCTAGACCATCATATGGTTTAATCATAAAATATTCATGTTTTTTTAAAAATAATTTTAGTTCTTCTAAGGTTCCTTGATCAAAGAAATCTCTATTAATATATTTCTTAAAATTCCTTAAAAAATTGGTTTTAATAGTGAAAAAAGTTTTATATTGAGAAGGACTTACTATTTCATAGAATTTATCTTGATCTTTAATTGAGGCATATTCTAATACTTCTTTTTTGCTTTTGTTATATAATTCATAATTTAAGTAATCACTATAACCACATCCAATTAAACGAAAACAATTTAAAAAATTTAGTTTTAATTGGAAGGAACTACGATTTTCCTTTTTGGCTAATTCATTTATTTTTTGATTAAAATTCTTCAAATTTCCTTTTAAGGCATAACTTACAATACTCATACTTTAATCCTTTCTAATCATTTCTTGATAAATTTCTAAAGCTTTTTCTGTTACATTTTTAGCTGAATATTGATCTGCAGTGTTTCTTAAATAATTTATATCATATTGATCAATATTTTCATAGACATTTACTATTGCTGATGATATTTCTGCAATATTTCCTACTTCCACTAGTTTGCCATTTTTCTCATCTATATATTCCTCTGGTCCAAAACATTTTGTAGATACAACAGGCATACCACTTGCTAATGCCTCTATTCCAGGAATACAAAACGTTTCAGTTGTACTAGTAATTACAAATATGTTATTCTCATTTAATATTTGAGCTATTTCTTTTTTGGATTTTCTCCCAACAAAGTTTACATAGTTTTCTAAGCTTAATTCCTGACATTTCTTTTCATAAAATTCCTTTAAATAGCCATTACCAACAATTGTTAAAAAAACATCTTTCATTTTATATTTATCAATCAGTACTCTTAAAGCTGAAAGTAAATCTTCTATTCTTTTTCCTTTACGAAAAGCACAAACACTAACAAGACGTAATCCTTTTATTTTTTTTCGTTTTTGTTTAAAAATTTCTGTATCTACTAAATTAGGAATTACTTTTTTCTTTGTTACATAAGCTGGTAAATCCTTTAACATGTATTTACTTACAGATGTATAATAAGCATGTTTTAATACATATTCTGTATATTTTTTATTTTTTCCCTTAAAAAAATCTTTATAATAAGAAGCATGTTCTGTAACTATTACAGGAATATTATATTTTTTGCCTAAAACACATGTAGCATAACCAGCAGGTATCGTAACCTCAGCATGGAGGATATCAGGTTTAGGATTTTCTTTTAAATACTTTTTAAAAGCTTTTTCTAATGCTTTTACATAGTGTTTTATCTGTAAATCAAAATTAATTTTCTCTACATTTAGCATTCTTTTTACATACGTCTTATAGCCATTTTCTTTTATTATATAATCCTTTTTCATCAATAAATATTTGATTGGATTATTTAATCTTTCTCTTTCAATAAATAACATATTTGCTTTTATATTTTGATAATTTATTAATGATTCACAAAATTCTTTATGATAAACGCCCATTAACATATCTTTACCGTTGGGATACCAGCTTGGTATTATTAATACATTCATTACTACTCACCATTAACAGTATAGCAAAATTGGGATATGATTACAATTAAAAAAGAATGATTTCATCACTCTTTAAAATCTATTGTCCTTATTTCTTAAAAACGGAGGAATATCATACTCATCATCTAAATTTTCTACTTGAGGACGACGTCTTGGCATTTGAGTATTATCGCTAAATAACATCTCATCTGTTTCTCCTTCATTTTCAAAACCTGTTGCAATAACAGTTACAATGACTTCATCTGTTAAATTATCATTCTGAATTGCTCCAAAAATAATATTAACATCATTATTTGCAGCAGCACGAACTGTTTCTACCGCATCTTCAATTTCAAATAATGTTAAATTAGAACCACCTGTAACATTGACAATTGCGTTTGTTGCTCCTTCAATCGTTGCCTCTAATAAAGAATTTGCTACTGCTTGTCTAGCTGCTTCTATTGCTCTATTTTCTCCAGCATTGCATCCAATTCCTATAATTGCAGTTCCTGATTTTTGCATTACTGTTTTAACATCAGCAAAGTCCAAGTTAATGATTCCTGTAACAGCAATTAAATCAGATATTGATTGAACACCACGGTGAAGGACATTATCTACTTCTTTAAAGGCATCTTTAAATGAAGTGTTACGATCAATGATGTCGCGTAACTTATCATTTGGTATTACTATTAGCGTATCAACATTTTTCTTTAATTCTTCAAGTCCTAATAAAGCATTTTCCATTCTTCTTTTTCCTTCAAAACGGAATGGTTTGGTTACAATACCTACTGTTAGAGCTCCTGATTCTTGAGCGATCTCAGCAATGACAGGTGCGGCACCAGTACCAGTTCCTCCACCCATACCACAAGCAACAAAGACCATATCTGCTCCTTTAATTGCTTCTTCTAAATCTACTTTTGATTCTATTGCTGCAGCTCTTCCTATTTCAGGATTTGCTCCTGCTCCTAAGCCTTCAGTAATTGTAGCTCCAATTTGAATTTTATTTTCACATTTTGATGCATTTAGAACTTGTAAATCAGTATTTACTACTATAAATTCGACACCTTTTACTCCTTCTTCAATCATTCTATTAACGGCATTATTTCCCCCACCGCCAACACCAACGACTTTGATTTTAGCTATTTGATCCATTTCTAAACCGTTCATATTGCACTCTCCTTAACTATCAAAAAAATATCCAAATAATTTTCCTAATATGGAATTTTCATTTATACTTACTTTTTTATGAACTCCGCTTAATATTTCTAGTTCATCTAAATTAAATACGGAATATTCTTTATTTTTTAATTTTAATCTACCATTATAATATTTAATGGTTCCTAATGCAGTACTAAATTTATTATTTCTAGCTCCTACAGTATCTATTTTACCAAGAATAGAGGGTTTAGTAAAGACTTTATCGAGTAAATTATGAAAATCTCCTATTTCACTAGATCCTCCTGTTACAATTATATACTCAATTTCTCGTTTTGTTAATAAGTTTATTTGCTTTTTTGATAAATCTAATATTTCTTTTAATCTACTTTCAATAATTTCACTTAAATCTTTTTGATTGATTAAAATGCTTTCCCCTAATCGATCAGTTAAAGTTACTTTTTCTTCACTTCTTGCCATATCTGTACACGCAAGACCAATTTTCTCCTTTAATTCTTTAGCATCTTTTTTCGTTATTTTATATATATATGCTATATCATTATCAATATTTGCTCCACCAAGTTCAATTACTTCAGCTCTTGTTAATATTCCTTTATTAAAAATAGATACAGTAGTTGTTTCTTCACCTATATTGATTAAGGCTCCTACTTTATTTTCTGAGTCCTTAATACGATTGCAAGCATAATCTCCTAAAGAAGATGTTACAACATCTACTACTTTTATTCCTATCGTTTCTAGTATTTTTAAAAAATCTATTACATTACTTTTAGGAGCAGTTATTAATACTGCTTTTATAGATAGTTTATTTCCTATCATATTAATTGGATTTCTCACAATATCATTATCCACTTTATAAGTGGTAGGTAGAATGGAGATTAATTCTTCATCTTCTCCTATTTTGTTATAGCTAGCGGCATGCATTGCTCGTATTAAATCTTGATAAGTTACTACATGATCTTCATTGGTTATTGTACTTGTTCCTTCTGACATTTGGGCCTCTGTATAATAGGCTGGAATAGATAATACTACTTCTTTTACAGGAATTCCTAGCATTTCTTCGGCTTTATGAAAAGTTTCTTTTAAAACAGGTATTAATTCTTCACGATAATACACTAACCCTTTTTTCATTCCTTTACTAGGGACTTCAGAGGTACATAAAATATTGAGGCGATTTTTAATGAACTCACCAACTATAAGTTTAATTGAACTAGTTCCTATATCTAAACTTGCAATAATTTTCCTCATAGTTTCCTCCTACTATTTTCTTTAATTATACTTTAATTTTAGTTGTTTTTCAAGATATTAACAAAAAAATTCCAAGTTTATTGGAATGTTTTATTTTTTTAAAATACGTTCTTGAGGCGACTTTTGATCAAGATGCTTTGACGAATAATCTTTTGTTAAAATGATTACTTGATCGTTTTCTTTTAGAGGAAAACTTAAACTTACTTCTACGCCGTTTACTAAAGCTCCTATTCCTTCGTATTTTAATTTAGAATGAATTTTATCTGCTAAATCTGCTACAGTTGAAGTAGCTGGTAAATAATATTCAGCTCCATTTGCTACATATACTTTTATTTTATCAGAAAGTAATTCTCTTACGGATTTATCAATTAAATCAAAAGGTTTATCGTAAAGTTGAGAATTTTTACTTAATACTTGAAAAAATCTATTATCTTTTATTAATTCTTCTTGTATTTCTTCAATTGTTTTATTGGGATAAATTTGAAGTAAAGCAGAGAATCCATAACTATTTACTAAAGCCATTTGAGATGTAAAAATGCGAACTTGATATGGGATACCTTTATGACCTTTAATAGATAAATGTAAAGCTTGATATCCATTGTTTCTAGGATTTTTTATAAAATCTTTCGTATATTCTGCCATCACATTAAATTTACTTTTTATTTTTTCTTCGATCAATCTTATTTCTTCTTCATGATTCACTGTAATATCAAAAGAAATTAAATTGGGTAATAAGGAGATCTTTTTGTTATTGATTAGTGCTTGATAAATAGCAAAACTATTCATAATATGAGGACGAACATCAAGAATTTTTTCAGAATCATATAATAAAAATTTTAAATATCCTAATATTTCTTCTATAACGGGAAGATGCTTAATTAAATAATCTTCTTGCATCCCTTTTATTTCTTGATAATTTCTTTTGCTTAAATATTTAAAAGAAATATCTGCCAATTCATTTTTGACTATACTTGCTCCTACATGAATTGCTAGAGGTACAAAAAATCTTAAAGTTTCAGCACTTTTTTCTCTTCTTTTACTTTCTGTTTTATAATCTAGTGTTCTCATATTATGTAATCGATCCGCTAATTTAATATATATTTCTCGATAATCATCTAAAATACTTTTTAATAACAAATAATTATTATAATCCTCTTTTTCTTCTTTGGTTAAAAAATTAGGATCTTTTAGTTTGCTTACACCTTCTACTAATCTTGCTACATTTAAATTAAAGTGCTTGGCTAAAAATTCAAAACTAATTCCACAGTCTTCCATGGTGTCATGAAGAAGGGAAGCAACAATAGTATCAGCATCATAAAGATGCATTTCTGTTAAAAGAATATATGCTACATAAACAGGATGAATTATATACGGCTCACCACTATTCCGTTTTTGACCTCTATGTAAATCTTTAGCCATTAAATAAGCTTTCTTTATTAGAAGCATGTCTTGCTCATTAAATCGCTTTTTAGCTTCTTTTAATAGTTCTTCATAAATCTCTGTGTGATTTGCTTTTCTTTTATTTTTATTTTCCATAACCCATCACCCCTTAATGAAATTATGGTTATCATATCAAAATTGTAAATAATTGTCAATTTTATTTAGGTTAATCTTATACGATAAGACATATTTCTTATGGTTAAAACAAACTCTATTTGATCAGCATTTTGGATTTCATTGGGAACTTTTATAATCGCTTTTTCATTATATGAAGATGGATTTGCTAAAGTTACTTTGGATGTATATGTCTTACCATTTAATTGATAAACAATTTCAGTATAATCTTCAAATACTGATTTAAATGATTTTCTTATATTCATATAAGGAATCTTTTCATCTATTATTAAGTCATAATCTAGTACTAGAAGAGTTTTATTCGTTCCATCTGATGTATAATCAATCGAAATGATACCAGTTGAAGGAATACATTTATCAGTATTTACACAATAATTATAGGTATATTCATATCGATTTGTAAATTCATAGTCTAAAAGAGTAAATTTAGAATTTCCTAAATTAGTATTAGATAAATTAATATTGGTTCCTAAAGAAACATTAGTCGAATTAATTTTTTCACTAATTAAGGTAGGATCTAAACTAATTCGATTATTTACAGTGCCAATTCCCCCTACACTACCATCATAATGAGAGTATACCGTTATAAGAAAATCTTGGTTAATTAAAGTTTTATCAATTTCATAAACTAAAATATAATCATTACTTGTATTTCCTTTTATATATGTACCACTATATGGAGTTCCGTAATCTGTAAAATAATTAGCAATCGATAAGTTTGGTAAAACATATTTATTATTTATCGTTAATTCTAAATTAATATAATTGAATTCATGATCTTCACGATAGCGGTTTGTTATTTCAAGCTGCAAGATTACATAATATTTATCTTTATTTAATACTTTTCCATTTTGACTTAGATTAGAAATAAAACTATCTTTGATTTTAAAATTTAAATATCCTGATGCTATACTATCATTTTCTTTATATACTCTTTGATATACTTCTTTATTCATATATAAAAGAGTTCCTGCTACACCAATTAAAATGATAAAAATTACAATAAAGATAAATTTATTCTCTTTATAGTAATATTTTGTCTCTCTAAAAAAGCGTCGTATTGTTCTTTTAGCTTTATCAGAATCAATTCCAATTAAAAACTCTACTTCTTCACTATCTTCATTACTAATTTCTAATTCAGACAAATCACTTTTAAAATCAAACTTCTTAATATTAAAACCAATTCCTCTAATTCCTGTATAGATTATAAAAATATATTGACTATAATGTATTAACATTGATAAATCTCTAATTAATCTAGCAAAGACAGGATCTAAAGTATCATTTTCTATTGCTTTAAAAATCGTAAAGCTTACTGTAATTAAGATAAAAAATACTAAATAATAAACTATACTAATATTATAAAATTTTGTTGGTTTTTCCTTCCGCTGTAACACAATTGATAAAAAAATTAGAACTACCATAATAATGATAACTGCTATATACATGAATATATTAATATAATTGCTTGCTAGTGATGATAAAACATCTGTTGATGATGCTAAAGTATAATCATTGGCTACATATTCACTAAAAAAAGTAATAATTTCTTTTGTTTGAGTTACTAAAAAAAACATTGGTATTAATAATAATAAATGAATTAATCTAAAATGTTTTATAATAAAGGCATATGGTTTTTTTATAATCATCTTTAACACCTACCATTACAATTTTAACAAACTAAACTCCCTTTGTAAATTAATTTAAAAATTTTTTTAAAAATTCATAAAAAGTAGTTGACAAAATTCGGTTTATCCTTTAATATAACAATCACCAATTCACTTAACAAGGCGAATTGGTGCTAGTATCACACTAGTCAACCCCTTTTTATTCTTTTAAGAAGCTGTCTTCAGGGGGCAGCTTCGATTTTTTTTGCAAAAAATTAGAGTGAAGTTGTGTTAGGCTTCACTCATTAAATGTATTATACTTGCCCATGTGTAAAGGATTAAGCGACATAGGCAAGATAAATTCAATTTCAAATTACAATGTAAGGGTTATCACTAGTGCCATCACCAGATTTTATTGTCACGTTGTTAGCTATATTAATAACTGGGCGCACACTCGGAGTAGAGTTACTCACGTTCGCGTCGATGAGGCTGCCATTCGAAAACACACCGAACACGACAGCAAAGCCATCAAAGAAAAATGGAGACATCGTCCAATAATATTGATTATTATATAGGTAATAACTTTGATTAGTTTGACCGTATACTCCTCCTGCCATTGATACTTCATCTGCTGTAATGAGTCCTACTGAATTAGATAATGCTTTATTTCCTTTACTACTTGATGAGGTTGTATATAAATCATTACTATTACTACATTTTAATGTTGGTGTCTTATTTGTAAATAATCTTTCTCTTGCTGCATAATAGATAGTACTACTTGGAGTACTACTCCATGAGGATCCGCTTGCCATGTTTCTATCTCCACAAAATCCTGCCTCTGTACTTACCTTATCAGCATAACTTGCTAAATTACTACTATACCAGCTATCTACTACATCTTTTATTGGACTATTTGTTGTATTTCCATGTTGTTGGTTTGTCGTGTACATATACCCAACATATTCACTTCGGTTATAACTTGGATTAAATGCTTTCGAACTATTGATCATTGTACTTGTTACTGTTGTATTTGTACTTGTTCCATTATAAATCATTCGGATACTTCCATCTCCATTGATTCTTATAATTCTCCAGTAAAATCCTGCAAATTTGACCCAGTTATTATTGACCGCACCTCTATAATAATAACTTGTCCCCCAGTCATCTACACTCTCATAAATTCCATTTGTTTCTTCACATTTACTTGTATCACTAC
>URNW01000023.1 GCA_900549285.1 uncultured Mycoplasmatota bacterium | reverse complement strand
AAGTTATAGTATCAAAGTACAAGTAGTAGATAAAGCGGGGAATGTATCTAGTGAAGTAACAACAAATGTAATAACAACGGTGTTATATCATTGGAAAAAGTACTCTATAGCTTACGCAAGTAAAGAAGAGTTTGTACCAGCAACCAATGATGATTCAACATATACTGTTCCAGTTACAAACGCCTATATTGCTTTTACAAAGTATGTTAAACCAGAAATTGTAGATGGTCGTTTTCGAGGCTCAACTACTTATAATACAGATTTAAAATATTTTAGATTTGTAGATATGAAAAATTATTATGATAATGATGATCAACTTTCAGACACAATTTCAATAGGATATGGATCATATGTTATGGTTAGTGTAGAAAAAGAGGGAGAATATGTATACAGTGATACATATTATCAAATTGGTCTAGCTTTATATAGTAGCAAGTTAACTTATAAAGGGTCTTATGCAACCTTTAGTTTTGGACGTAATAGAGATGTTGGGGATTATGGATGGACAAAATATACAATAGAAAAAACAAAAGGAGAGTATATCAATACAGAAACATCATCTTATAGTAATACTTATCCTAATAATGGAATAAAAGGGAATTATTGGTATGAAAGAATATAATGTAAAAATTATCATCAAAATGAAGATGATAGTTTTTATTTGACAATTTTTTTAAATAGGTTGTTATATAATCATACTGGTGATTCTATGATCATATATATTGACTTATTAATGACTATTAATTTTTTATTTGATTTTTTACTACTTTTAACAATAAATATAGCCTTAAAAAGATATAGCAAGGTTTATAAATTAATATTAGCATCTTTATTTGGTGAAGTAACATTATTCAGTTTATTTATTCCTATAAATAGTATTTTATTTACAATATTAAAAATAATCTTAGGAATAATAATGGTATTAATAGCGTTTGGTTATAAAAATATAAAATATACTTTTTATAATATAATATATCTTTATATGGTTAGCATTATATTAGGAGGATTTGTTTATTATTTAAATGTAGAATTTAATAAGATAAATGATTTAATTCTTCTTTTATTAGCACCCTTTATTTTATATATATTTATGAAAAGCTTAAAGGTAGTAAAAGAAATTAAAAATTATTATTATAAAATAAAGATAGTTTTTAATAATCAACAAGAGTTAAATATTACTGCTTTTTTAGATACTGGAAATAAATTAGTAGATCCCATTACCAATAAACCAATCATATTATTAAATAAAAAGAAGTTAAAGGATAATATTAAAATTAGAAGTCCTATGTATGTTCCATATAACGCTTTAAATTATCACGGATTATTAGAATGTATTAAACCTGAATATATTGTGATAAATAATAAAAGATTATCGAATTATTTAATAGGATTAAGTGAACAAACATTTAAGTTAAATGGAATTGATTGTTTATTAAATTATAAAATATTGGAGGAAATATGTTAAATAAAATACTATCATGGTTAAGAGATAAATACAATGAATGTTTCTTTATAGGATCAACTGATAAATTACCACCCCCATTAGAGGAAAAAGAAGAAAGAGATTGTATTATAAAAGCAGGGAAAGGAGATATAATAGCAAAAAATAAATTAATAGAACATAATTTAAGATTAGTAGTATTTCTAGCTAAAAAATATGAAAATACTGGTTATGATGTGGAAGACTTAGTAAGTATTGGTTCAATAGGTTTAATTAAAGGAATTAATACTTATAAATTAGATAAAAATATTAAATTAGCAACTTACGCATCTCGTTGTATTTCAAATGAAATTTTAATGTTTTTACGAAAAAATAAAAAAAGAAGGGGAGAAATTAGTTTTGAAGATGCTTTAAACTATGATTCAGAAGGAAACGAATTACATTTAGAAGATATTTTAGGAACAGAAATAGACTTTGTTCCTAATGAATATGAAAAAAGCTTAAATAAAGAACTATTAACAAAAGAGATCAAATCATTAGATAAACGTGAAAAAGAGATTATGACATTAAGATATGGACTAAATAATACTGAGGAATACACTCAAAAAGAAGTAGCAGAAAAATTAGGAATATCTCAAAGTTATATATCAAGAATTGAGAAAAAAGTAATTAAAAGATTAAAGCAAACTATGAAATTATAGTTTGCTTTTCAATAAAAAAGAATTCGTCATAAACGAACTCTATTCTAATCCTGTATTACCACCAGATGGCTTATTAGATGTATTAGGTTTATCTGGATCTACCATATCTTCAATATTACTATCCATATTTGTTTTCGCACTTATAGTTAAACCAGGACTCATATTATTTTTAAAAATACTATAAGCAGATTTAATAACAAAAGTATATTCTGTTCCAGGAGTAGCAGTATAAGTATAATAATTGTTTGTTGTATATCCAAGACTAACTAAATTCCCACTAGCATCTTTTAAGTAAACTTGATATCCAATTGTTCCAATGTTAGCATTATTATAGTCAATTCTTGCTTGATAATATTTTTGAGCGTATTGACTATAAGAATTACTGAAATATCCATTAAAATATTCTTCTAAATAACTAGGATTAATTGCATCAGGCGTTTCAATTGCATCCCAAGTAATTTTAATAGTTGAACCATCATATGTAGCTTTACCATTAGTAGGATCTTTTAAAGTATCAAATCTACTTGAAACCTCTGTAGGTTCATATCCTGATTTAAATAATTCAGTAACTTTTAAATTACTTGGTGTATGTTCACTAGCAAGTTGAAGAGGGTATGTTCCTAACTCAACTGTAGCAGATACAACTCCAGAAGGCTTTTGAAATTGAGATTTTTTAGTATAAATTCTAGTAGCAGCAGCTCTCATAATTGCTTTACGAGCCGACATACCTGTACTACTAGTTAAATAACCTTGACTATTCTTATCATAACCATACCATAAAGCAATAGAATATTCTGGGGAATAAGTGATATTCCAGTGATTTGGAGTAGCACTTGATGGAATGCCATTTGCTTGAGCACTAGCTTTATCAATAGTAGAAGTACCACCTTTAGCTGCTATTTGTTTACTGCTACTTGCTCCAATATTACCACCAATACCACCAATACCAGCATCAACTAAAATGTCAGTAATAATATATGCAGTTTCTTCACTCATAACACGATTTTTAACAACAGGATGTGTATAAACTTCTTCTGTTTCTGAATAAACAACTTTTGTGAAAGAATAAGGCTCAATATAAATGCCACCACGACCAAATGCAGCATAAGCAGCAGACATAGAAAGAGGATCAGTACCATCAAATCCGCCTAATCCAGCCGATTCATATAAATTTTCTCCATAATCAATTCCTAAGCCATGTGCAAACTCAGCAATTTTATCTAATCCAACTTCATTTTCTACTTGTTGAAAAGCTTGAATAGCAGGAACGTTTCTTGAATTAACTAAAGCTCTACGCATTGTAATTTCTCCCCAATATTTTCTATCAGCATTTACAACACTTCCACCTTTAGTATAATTCCAAGCTTCATCTAAGAACAAAGTACCAGAAGAGCCATTTAAATATTCTACATATGGTCCATAGTCAAATATTATTTTAGCCGCTGAACCTGGTTGTCTAGCTATTCCTCTATATTTTTTTCCTACACCTCTATTAGTTCCTTGTACAGCATAATCTCTACCGCCAGATATTGCTAATACTGATCCATCTTCCGTACTAGTAACAGCCATACCAAACTGTACAACATCATTAGCAAACTCATAAATTTCTTCATTTTCTATTTGTGTTAAAACGCTTTGAATATCTGGATCTAAAGTAGTATAAATTTCCATGGATGTATTATAAGGATTATCGCCTGTTTCTTCTTGAACTTGCATTAAAACAAAATCAATAAATGCTTGAAAAGAATCGCTTGTTTCTTGAGAACGATCTGCAAGTAAACTTTGAACAGGAACATTTTCAGCCATTTCTTTTTCTTCTTCTGTAATATAACCATGTCTAACCATTAAGCTTAATACTGTTGACCGTCTTTCACTAGCAAGTTCAGGAGATTTATAAGGATTATAAGCATCTGGAGCATTAAACATACCAACCAGTAGACTAGCTTCTGATAAAGTTAAATCAGAAACTGATTTACCAAAGTAATATTGACTAGCTTGTTCAACTCCATTAATAGAAGCATAATTAGTAGTACCTCTACCTAACCACTGACTATTTAAATAAAATTCAATAATTTCCTCTTTTGTATAAGATGCCTCTAATTTAAATACAGCCATATAAATATCTGTAAACTTACGAATAATACCTTCTATTCCATCTGTTTTTGTAGCATCTGTATAAGTATTCTTTATAACTTGCATAGATAAAGTAGAAGCACCACCAGCATTTTTACCAGCAAGTTGACCTAAACTAGCTTTAAAAAATCTTGCAGCATCAAAACCATTATGTTGGAAGAATCTAGAATCTTCTGTTGCTATTAAAGCATCAACTAGTACTTGTGGTAAATCACTATAAGTAACTAATTCTACATTTTCTTTACCAATTCTAGTAAGTTCATCTCCATTTTTATCATATAAAACAGTTGGCTCTTTAGTATATAATTCTTCAACTACAAAATCTGGTGAAGTAATAATAATATATAAAGCAAAAGCTAAAATCGCAGATGCAATAACAATACCCATACTTATTAAAATAATTAAAATAGTATTTTTCTTACTACCTCGTTTCTTCTCTTTAACTGCTTTTTTGCTATGATTCACTTTCTTTTTAATTTTAATCTTTGGTATTTTCAAAATAACCAACTCCTTCATAAGCTTTTTCTATTCCTTTTATATAATCAATACCAATATTATAATTTACTTTTAATAAATATCCAATTTCTTCTATTATAGAGTAGGGAATACTTTTTCGTGTATTATTCTTTATAAAATCTAACAAATCATTTCCTTTAAATAAATAATATTGTCCATTCATACTAATAATTAAGAAAGCAATTCCTCCATGTCTAATAATATTATCAATATGTTTAATTTGGTGATCATGAATATTACTAAGTGGAAAACTAGTTTTCGATTGACACTCCTTAGCATCAAATTCAATATATTTTCCTTTATATATCCCATTATAATCTAAAGTAGAGGGCTCTTTAAAATAAGCTTTATTAATGACAGCTCCATTTTTATAATCAACATCTACAACTCCAATAGGAGTAGGCTTCTTATAAATAATAGCAATATCACGCTCTAAGTAATATTTACAAGCTTCATTAATTAAACTTTCTAAATCCATTCCTCGATTCTTATAATTAATTTCTCTCTTATATTTTTTTTTGATGTTATTAGGATACTTCATGCACTTCACCTTAATTAATTATACTATAAATAACTAAAAATATCTACTTTGCAAGTTTATTTTACTATTGATTGACAACTAATTTTGACATCAAAATCTATTGAAAAAAACTCAACAATATGGTATAAATAATAATAGAATAGAGGAGAAAAGAAATGAAAAGAAAAGTAATAATCCTCTCAACAGCACTATTAATAGTAGTTGGGGGGGGGGTATCTTAAATTAAAGGATACCAACAATGAAACCAATTTAATTAGTGCTAATTCTTTAAAAGAAAACAACTTAATAGGTGTATATATTGAAGATGGTAGTAGTTACACCAAAGTAGATCAAATACCAGCAGGATATACTCTAAATGAAGAGAAAAGCTATTGCAAAATAGGGGAAGAAAAACAAGATATAACGATCACTTATGATATGAATACTAAAAATTTAACTATAAGACCTCTGACTACGAAAGGAACAAAATGTTACTTGTATTTTGATGAGCAAAAAATATTATTAGCAGATGCCATCAAAAGAGACAATCAAATTAAAAGTGGAACACCAGATTTTAGTCAGGTAGCAACAACGAATGAAGGAGTATATAAAACAGAGGATGACTGGGGAGAAAGTTACTATTTTAGAGGGGCAGTGGGTAATAACTGGGTCAAATTTGCAGGATACTATTGGCGAATTATAAGGATCAATGGAGACGGATCTATTAGATTAATCTATAATGGAACAAGTACGGCTACAACTGGAACAAGCACACAAATAAGCACAAGTGCATTTAATAGTTCATACAATGATAATATGTATGTAGGATACATGTATGCAAGTAATCAAGTGCATGGACTTGGAAATAGTAGTACAATTAAAGGAGTATTGGATAATTGGTATAACAGTAATCTAACAAGTCATGCTGATAAAATCAGTAAAGAGGCGGGATTCTGTGGAGATCGGGAGCCAAGTACAAATTCATCAAGCAGTAATGGTTCAGGAGGAACAGGAACAACAACTACATACTATGGAGGATATATTAGACTGATAAGTAATAAAAGCCCAAATTTAAAATGTAAGAATAGTAGTGATCTATATACGGTAAGTGGAAGTAGTAAAGGAAATAAAGCATTATCTAATCCAATAGGACTCATTACAGCAGATGAAGTAGCTATGGCGGGAGGAGTATACGGGCAAAATAATCCAAATTATTATCTAAATACAGACAAGTTTTATTGGACTATGACTCCCTATTATGCCTCTAATGCGGTTATATTTGGGATATCATCATCTGGTGGTCTCTTGGAATATGGTGTAGGTAGCACATGGGGTGTCCGTCCAGTAATTAATATTGCTAATGATGTAACAATAAAAAGTGGAAATGGCACATCTAAAACACCGTACGAAATATAGTAAAAACTAAGTGTAAAAATTTAGAGGAGCTAATTTGCTCTTTTTTTAGTTATACAATATTTTTACAGTGCTTGAATCCTTAAAATTAAAATATAATAAAGGAAAATATTTACATTATTTGACAAGAGAGGGAAAGACATTGACAAAATACCTAAAAAAATATTATAATAAAAATGTGTTAAGGATGTGATAAAGTGTATAGTGATAAAATTTATTTAACTCCTCAAGAAATATTAGATAAGGAGTTTAAAATTGATGCTAGAGGATATCGCCCTCAAGAGGTAGATAAATACCTAGATATGGTAATTAGAGACTATACAGAGTTTATCAACATTATCAAAAGGAATGAAAAGGAAATTAGAGATTTAACAGAAGATAACAGTAAGTTAAAAGCTGAAATTCGTTCTTTAAGGGAACAATTAGTAGCAAGTGAATCATCTAATAATAGTGGAACTAGTAATGTTGATTTGCTAAGAAGAATTAGTCAATTAGAAAAAGTTGTATTCGGAAAATATGAATAATAATATTCGGACAAATGCTGCATAATTTTTAATATGTAGAGGAAAGTCCATGCTCACACAGACCTGTGATGGCTGTAGTGTTCGTGCTTAGGGAAAAAATAACCTAAGGTAGCTTAAAGCTAACGGCGAGAAAAACTTCTAAAAGCGATTGCTCATGAAGGAGTATCTCATAAAGTGCCATAGTAACGTACAAGCTGGAAACGGCAGAAATGGAACGCGGTAAACCCCACGAGTGAGAAATCCAAAATATGGTAGGAGAGTTCTTACAAAAGAAAAAAATGGCGTAAGGATCTAGTATAACTAGAAGATAAATATTTGTCGCCCGAAAGGGAACAGAACATGGCTTATGAATATTATTTTTTATTAAAAAAGAAGGAGTGAAGAGAACCTTGGATAGTATAGGGAGTACGCTAAAAGCGACTCGAGAAGCATCAGGGGTAAGCATTGAAGAGGCAAGTGATGATTTAAATATCAATGCTAATTTTTTATTAAATATTGAAGAAGGAAAAATAGGTTGTTTTAAAGATATATTTGAATTGAAAGAATATATTAATAGTTATGCTAAATATTTAGGCTTAGATAGTGATAAATTAATAGATGAATTTAATGAATATATGTTTGAATATACCTCTAAAATACCTGTAAAAGCAATTGAAAAAATTGCTAAAAAAGAAGCAAAAGAAGAAACTGACAAAATATCTAGTCCCTACACTAGAAAGCCTAGAAAGCATAATAATGCTTATTATGTAGGAATTTATGTTGTGATATTTTTATTAGTGATATTAGCAATTGTATGGAGCATAAAGCAAATTACGATTGATAATCATGTAACCAATGAAATTGGTTATGTAAAGTTTTAGGAGGATATTATGAATTTACCAAACAAATTAACAATCGGAAGAATTATAACTGCCATAGTGATATTAATAATGCTAATAATACCATGGTACAATCTAGGTATTAATTTTCCAACCTTTAATGTAGCAGGTAAAATTGTTGTAGATTTAAAATACATTATTGCAGGAGTATTATTTGTTTTAGCAGCCTTAACAGACTTTTTAGATGGCCACATTGCAAGAAGTAGGAACCTAGTTACTGATTTTGGAAAAGTAATGGATGCTATAGCGGATAAAGTACTAGTAAATGGCCTACTCATCATTTTAGCTTATGATGGCTTTATTAGTATTGCTATACCAGTAATTATTATTACTAGAGATATTTTTGTAGATTCTTTTAAAATGGCTAGTGGTAAAAAAGGAAAAGTAGTTGCAGCCTCTTTTACAGGCAAAGCAAAAACTATGTGTATGATGATAGGAATGGCTTTAACTATGTTCTATAATCTACCATTTGAGTTAATAGGAATTAATGTGGGATATGCTCTTATTATTATTGCTACCATTTTATCAATCATTAGTGCTTGTGAGTATTATTACAATACAAAAGATACATTTAAAGCAAAATAAAAAGCGATTAAAGCTTTTTTTGTTTTAAAAAGTATTTACTAAAACAGGTAGTTATGTTGAAGAAATGGCTTAATTTGCTAATAGAGAAAAAAATAAACCAATAATATTCAGTATGTTCTAATAGATAAAAGTGATTAATAAATTATATCATAACCAATATATAGTATTCTGATCATCTATTAAAGTAATTTATAACGCCATAATGATCATTAAAAAGTAAGATTAAAAAAGAATCTTGACATAGATATTATTTTATATTAGTATTTAATAAAGATTATATAGGGAGAAGCATCATGAAAATAAAAAATAGAATTATAGAAGATTTAGTATTTAAAAGTTATTTAGAAGAAATAATGAATAAGAAAAAGTACTTAAAAATGAATCGTTTTATTCAACATGGAAATACTACATGTTTATTACATAGCATAGCGGTTGCTTATTTTTCTTATCGTCTATGTAAATTTTTTAAGATAAAAGTTCATGAGAAAGAATTAATAAGAGGAGCATTATTACATGATTATTTCCTATATGATTGGCATGCCAAATATAAACCAACCAAAGATATGGGCTTACATGGTCGTATTCATCCATCTATTGCTTTATTTAACGCAAGACGTGATTATAATATTAATCGAATTGAAGCAGATATTATATCTAAGCATATGTTTCCACTTACCTTTACACCTCCAAAATATCGTGAAAGTGTAATAGTATGTGTGATAGATAAATTCTGTAGTATTTATGAAGTATTTAGTAAAAAAGCCTATATTGAAATTGCTATAAAACTAGCAAATACCAAAAAAGAAAGAAGAACATTATCTAAGAGAATAAACCTATATAATTAGGTTTTTTTAATTGTCCTTTTGCATAAAATGATAGGGGTGAAATTTATGCGAATGATAAAAAACCTACAAAACTTTTTATATGATCAAGAATATTATATAGATCTTTTTAATAACTGCTTACATGTTTACTGTTATATAGATTTATTAAGTTTAAGCGATACTTATATTGAATTAAAATTAAAAGAATTTATATTAAAGATTGAAGGAGAGAATCTAGTTGTTAGAAATATGGATAAAAATGAAATATTAATTAAGGGAATAATTAATAATATGAGGTTTGTAAGATGAAAAGATATATTCTAGTTCGCATAAAAACCTTAAAGAAAACAGATTGCTTATTAAAATTAAATAGACTTGATGTAGATATAAAAGAAATTCAATATGAAGAAGAATATTTAAAATTTAAGATATTAGATAAAGATTTAAAAAAGATAAAAAAATATTTAATCAGCTATAAAGTTGAAATTCTAGATGAAACAGGAATATATAAATTAAAAAAAGAATTAAAGAAAAATAATTTGATAATAATAGGAATTATCTTTGCGAGCATTGTTTTTTTAATTTTATCGAATGTAATAGTGAAAATAAATGTCATTCATGAAAATAGTCAATTAAGAGAATTAATTTTAAATTCTCTAGAGGAAAAGGGAGTTACAACTTTTAGCTTTAAAAAAAGCTATGAAGAGTATGAAAGTATATTAAATAGTATCAAAGAAGAATATCGTAATCAAATTGAATGGATAGAAATAGAAGTAGAAGGAATGATTATAAATGTACGAGTAGAAGAAAGAATTATCAATAATTATGAAAAAGATTATAGTACATGTCATATTGTTGCTAGCAAATCTGGAATCATTCGAAGCATTAAAACAACAAAAGGCGTAACGGAAGTAAGTATAAATGATTATGTTACCAAAGGAGAAGTTTTAATAAATGGAAGTATTAAATTAAATGACGAAATAAAAGAAAATGTATGTGCTGCAGGGGAAGTTTATGCTGAGGTATGGTATAAAGTAAGTGCAAATATTCCTTTAACAGAAGAAATTTATGAGGATACTGGTAAAATGCGATATAATCTTATGATAAAAAATAATTCTAAAGAAACAGTACTCTTAAAAAGTCGGATAAATAAAGAGAAAAGAGTCGAAAATATTTTATTATTTCGCCTTTTTGGTATAGAAGTTTATCTTCAAAAAGAATACGAGATAGAAAGTAAAATATATAATTATAAAGAGGAGGAGGCCATAAGTAAATTAAAAGAATTAATAGAAGAAAAATTAAAGTTAAAACTAAATAAATTTGAAAGTATTATTGATGAAAAAGTCTTGCAAAAAGAACTAAAAAATAATAATATATATATAGATATGTTTATTGCTGTAAAAGAACAAATAGGAATAAAAGAGTACTTTGATACTAGGAGTGATACCAATGATGAAGAACATAATGAACATACTAACAGAGTCTATTGATAATATGTGGCCCATGTTAACGATTTTTTTAGTAGTAATTGCTGTTGTACGAATAGCGGCTATTCGTAATAATAATGAAAAATTTGTATTTTATAAAGAATTCTCTAATCTTTTATTTATTATCTATATTTTATTGTTATATGAACTATTAACAAGATCAGAATTAAATACTGTAAGAGGATACAACCTAGTACCCTTTACAGAAATATTTAGATATGAGATAGGATCTCCTGCTTTTTGGATGAATGTAGTGGGTAATATAGTCATTTTTATTCCTTTTGGTTATTTGATATCAACTTATATTAAACCTAAAAAAATTCTTACTATTTTAATAGTAAGTGTAATAACATCTGCAACAGTAGAGTCAGTTCAATTATGTATTGGTAGAAGTTTTGATATAGATGATATTATTTTAAATTCTCTAGGAGCGATTATAGGATTTTTAATTTATGTAGCTTTAAATGCGATTAAAAAATATTTACCAGGAATTTTTGCTAAAGACATTATATATAATATTTTGTGTTTAATTATTTTAGCAATTATGGTATTATATTTACTTAGCAGGATGGGAGTAAATATAATATGAAAAATACCTATGAAATAAATGATTTAGTAAAAGTAAACTTTAATTATGATTATTTAGATGATGTGATTAAAAGAGTACTAAAACATGAAAAGGTGAAGAATGCTTATTTTGGAATAATATTTGTCGATTTAAAGGAAATAGAGAGAATAAATAAAGAATATCGAGGAATAGATCGAGTAACTGATGTAATATCTTTTGCATTAGAGGATAAAGAAGATCATATTAAAAATGATATACGAATATTGGGAGATATCTATATATGTATTCCTAAAATGGAAGAACAGGCAACTATATATGGTCATAGTATAAAAAGAGAATTAAGCTTTTTAACAGTTCATGGTCTACTTCATTTACTAGGGTATGATCATATGAATGAAGAAGAGGAAAAAATAATGTTTGGATTACAGGAGTTGATATTAAATGAAGCAGGAATCACAAGATAAAAAAGAAAAATTTGAAAGAGAAAAGGTTAAAGTTTATGGACCAATGCGTTTTATAAAAAGCATAAAATATTCCTTAGATGGATTATTTTATGCATATCGCTATGAACAAAGCTTATGGATTCATGGTTTTGCAGTTCTATTAGCAATTATTTTAGGAGTAATTTTTCAAATTAAATTATCAGAATGGGCAATTATTTTTATTGCTTTAGGGATCATTTTAGCCTTAGAATTAATAAATACAGCCATAGAAGCAGCAGTAGATTTAACAACAACAGAAATCCATCCTTTAGCTAAAATTGCAAAGGATTGTGGTTCAGCAGCTAGTTTTGTAATGTCTATTGTTTCTATTGTAATTAGTTTATTTGTTTTTGGACCATATTTTTTAGAATTATTTAAAATGTTATAGGAGGTTTTATGAGAAGTGGTTTTGTAAGCTTAATAGGACGACCAAATGTAGGAAAATCCACACTATTAAATACATTAATTAATGAAAAAGTTGCCATTACGAGTAAAGTGGCAGGAACAACTAGAAATATCATTCAAGGTATTTATAATGAAAAGGATTATCAGATTGTATTCATGGATACACCAGGAATTATAAAACCTATGAATAAACTAGGAAAAATAACCAATAAACAAGCAATTTCTTTAGTAAAAGATATAGATTGCCTTTTATTTGTAGTAGATGCTTCTACTGGACTCGGAGCAGGGGATAAATTTATTATGGATGTATTAAAAAAGACAGATTCTCCTGTAATATTAGTTTTAAATAAAATTGATAAAATAAGCAATGAAGATATTTTATATAATATAACAGAATATAAAGATTTATATCCTTTTGCGGAAATAGTACCTGTATCAGCTTTAACAAAAGATAATGTAACAAGATTAATAGAAGTAATAAAAAAGTATTTAAAAGATGACGTCAAATATTTTCCTGACAATATGAAAACAAGTAATAGTAAATATTTTATGATTAGTGAAATAGTAAGAGAAAAACTATTTGATGTAACACTTGAAGAAATTCCTCATAGTCTAACATGTCATACTTCTTATTATGAAGAAAAAAAAGATATTATTAATATTAATGTAGATATTATTGTAGATAGAGACACGATTAAAAAGATAATTATTGGTAAAAAAGGGGAAAGACTAAAAGAAGTAGGAACCAAAGCCAGGATTGAATTGGAGAATATGTTAGGAAAAAAAGTGTATTTAGAATTATTTGTAAAAACAATAAAAAATTGGAAAGATAAAGAGCGTTATATTAAAGAATTAGGATTTTTAGATTTTTAGTGAATAAAAAAATTCATGTTAGCCCATAATGAAAATAGAAAGGCTGAGAAACATGAATAAAAAAGAAGCATGGAAAAAATTTCAAAAATCTGGAAAAATAGAAGATTATTTAATATATAAAGAAATAGAAAGAAATGAAAAATAGTTCAAAACCAATATGAACTATTTTTTCTTGCCATAAAGCCAATCTAAGGATATATCATATTTTTTACATATAGCATATCCATAAGTAAGCGATACTAATTTTTTACCACTTTCATATTCACTAATTAAAGAATGGCTTGTTCCAATTTCTTGTGCTAAGGTTTCTTGGTATAACTTTTTTTCTTTTCTAAGTTTTTTTAAATTTTCACCAACTAGTTTTCTATCTAGATCTTTCCAAATAATACCACTACCTAAATCGTCGCTTATCTTTAATAAATAATCAAGAGAAACGTGATAATAATTAGCTAACTTATTTAATATTTCAATTGGAATGGTTGCTTTGTTTAGCTCAAATTTAGAATAGGTAGATTGATTAATATCTAGGTATGTAGCAATAGTGTTTTGAGAAACGTTATTTTTAGCTCTCAAATCTTTAATTCTGGAAAAATCCAATTCAAAATTATAAGTATTCATTATTTCTCACCAAAAATATTCTCTCATGGTAAATAAGTTAAAAAAACAAATTAGGCATATAGGCGACATTTTTCTTGACTTTAAATATAGGGAATATTATAATTTCTATATAAGATTGAGAATTTATCAATAGGAAGTGTATGGTTATGAAAGGGAAAATAAAATATATAGTAATAGTATTAATAGCAATCATAATAATAGGAATAGGA
>URNW01000022.1 GCA_900549285.1 uncultured Mycoplasmatota bacterium | reverse complement strand
GTAGACTAGAGTGTTTTTCTCTTTGTCTACTTTTATCATATCACTTCAAAATGATGTTTTTTAAGCAATTCTTTTAAAGACAAACAAACTATAAAATGGTGGATTTATACTATGCGTGTGATTATTTAAAGAGTGGGTATGAGAATTATTGTTTCCAGATGTACCTGTATTACTAGCATTAGTAGTAAGACTATGACTATGAGATCCTGCTTGACTTGTCGGTTTTAAATATCCCGCTCCTGTTGGACCTTTAGAGTGAACAGTATAACGAGCTGAGGCTGCTCCACCATCAAAATCTGCTCCTATATTATGAATATGATCACCATTACTAGTTGTACTTCCACTTAAAGATGGAATATAGTGGGTGTGACTTGGAATTTGATCTAATGTTAAGAATGTAGCACCTGTTTCACCTGTAGATGCTCCTGAAATATTACTACCTCCTGTTTCATTTGTATTGCCAGCATATAAATAATAGCCTGTTATTTGTTCCCATGACCCTCCAAATAAATTGGATGGGTTTGTATTATTTACACTCATATAAACGGAGCCAATAGGATAGATCTCATCAAAATTGGTAATGGATGTACTAACACTTGTTGTTAAGCTATTTACTGTTAAATTTCCATCACTATCTAAATGGAATTTATTATTATTAGAAGTAAGACAATTGATATTTAAATTATTTAGGTTGGCATCAATTAAATCATCTGTTTTAGTAAAAGCATCTTTAAAATAAATATCATCTAAACTTAAAATTTTATTTTCATTATTTAAACTATATAAAACATTGTTTAAATAATATTTTACTAATTCGATATTTTTAGGATAGATTACATCTATAGTAGCAAATTCATAATTCGTATAAATATAATTTTCTCCTTCAAATAAATCTATATTTTGATATTCTAATTCTTCTTCATTTCCGTTATTTCTTTTTACTTTTCCTTTTAATTCAATTTTATTATTTTTTATAATTGGTTCTAATATAAATTCATCTGCCAATGTTAATTTTTCCTTTAAATTAAATTCATAAGTTTTTCTATTGTTTGTTTCATTTTCTTCTTTTGAAACATAAATCATGAATTTATTATTATCAGGTATGATAGCACTTTCTGTTAAAGTTAATTTAAAACTTAATAATGATGTTTCTAATGAGTCGGTTAGATGAATTTTATTATTCCCAGTTATTTTTAATTCATTTAAATTCATATTTTTTCTCCTTTCTTTATGCTACAACTATTTATATGAAGAGAAGCACTTGATAATTGCTAGATAAAAAGAAAACTATCGATTTTTTTCGATAGTTATATTAATAGTTCCTGCCAAAGTTTTTCTTTAAAGCCACTTAAAATTATATCATCTTTGATTAATAAAGGGCGTTTTATAAGCAACCCATTAGATGCTAGTAAATCTAATATTTCTTCTTCTGACATAGTATTTAATTTATCCTTTAAATTCAGTTCTTTATATAAATTACCACTAGTATTTAAAAATGTTTTAATATCTCTTCCTGATTTAGTAATCCATTCTTTTAATTCTTCTTTAGTTGGATTATTTAAAATGATATGACGATCTATATAAGACAAGTTATTTTCATCTAAAAACTTTTTAGCTTTTTTACAAGTACTACATTTCGGATATTCAAGAAATAACATTCTATTCAGCCTTCTTAGTTATAATATTAGCTGCATGGCCATTTAAATCTAAAGTATTTTTTATTGATGCATCATAAATAACTTCTATCGCTAGTGTTTCACTTTTAATATAATCCATAAACATTTCTACAGCTTTTTTAATTTCTTCATCACCATTATAACTGATTATAATTCGATCAATTACATTATAATCTTCAGTTTTACGGATATTTTGAACTTTAGAGATAAATTCTCTGGCAACACCTTCTAATATTAATTCTTTACTACGATAAGTATTTAATATCACAAATAGATTATTTCCCATTCCAGCATTATAGCCTTCTTTGGCACTAATTCTAATATCTAAATATGTTTCATCAATCGTATATTCTTTTTCATTTATTTTTATGGTTATCTTTTCATGATTATTTATTTTATTTAATTCTTCATGAGAAATATTTGTTAGATAATTAGCAAAAAGTTTTACATCTGCTCCAAAGATTGGACCAGAAGTCTTGAAGTTTGGTTTTACTTGATAATTCATATATTTACTTAAATCATCAACAAATACTACATCTTTCACATTTAGTTCTTCTAATATTAAATCTTTTAAATTACCAATTAAAGTGGCTAATCTTCCATCTAGTAAACATTCACTTAGCGGTTCTCTTACCTTTATTTTTACCTCTTCACGAACATTTCTACCAATGCTTATTAGTTCTCTTACTGTATCCATTTTCTCTTCTAGGTTATTATCAATTAATGTTTCATCATACTCTGGATAACTAGCTAAATGAACTGACTCTTCTTCTGTTAAATTTTGGTATAACTCTTCACTCAAGAAAGGTATGATTGGAGCAGTCATTTTAGCTAACCCTACTAAAATCTCATAGGTTGTGATATACACGCTCTTTTTAGAATTATTCAGTTCACTTCCCCAGAAACGATTTCTATTTCTTCTGATATACCAATTAGATAAATCTTCAGAAACAAAATTGGTTATGGCTCTTACTACTTTGAATAAATCATATTCTTCAAAGGATTCTGTTACATATTTTAATAAGTTATGATATTTAGAGATTAACCATAAATCAATTTCTTCCCTTTCTTTATATGGTACATTGCATTTTTCAATATCAATGTTATCTGTATTTGCATACATAGCAAAGAAATTATAAGTATTCCGTAGAGGATTGAAGAATTTAGAATATACTTCTTTTAATCCTTCTTCGTTAAATTTAAGTGGTGTCCATACAGGTGAAACATATGGAAGATAAAATCTTACCGTATCTGCTCCATATTTTTTCATTGTTGTAAATGGTTCTACAATATTTCCTCTTGATTTACTCATCTTTTTTCCTTCTGCATCTAATAATAAATCATTTACTAAAACATTTTTATATGGGCTTACACCTTTTACAAAAGTTGAGATTACCAAAAGAGTATAAAACCAACCCCTTGTTTGATCAATTCCTTCACATATGAAATCAGCTGGAAATTGACTTGCAAATAATTCTTTGTTTTCAAAAGGATAATGATACTGAGCAAAAGGCATTGATCCTGAATCAAACCAACAATCTAAAACATCTTTGATTCTCTCCATTTCTTTACCACATTTTGGGCAAGTAATTTTAATCTCATCAATATAGGGTCTATGTAAATCTAGTTCTTCATCTTTAATTTCAGTTGTTGCAAGTTCTTTTAATTCTTTAATAGATCCAATCATATGAGTATATCCACAACTACATGTCCAATAAGGAATTGGGGTTCCCCAATATCTACTTCTTGATACAGCCCAATCTTTTAAATTTTCTAACCAATTACCAAATCTTTTTTCTCCAACATAAGCTGGATACCAATTTACTTTTTTATTTGCTTCAATAATTTTATCTTTATATTTTGTAACAGCTATATAATAACTTGGTAATGTATAATATAAAAGCGGACTATGACATCTCCAACAATGAGGATAATTATGAGTCATTCTCTGTTTCTTAAATAATTTATCATTTTCTTTTAAATAAGAAATAACTTCTTTATCTGCATCAAATACTAATATTCCTTTCCATGGTCCTTCTATATAGCAACCATCTTTTCCTACTGGATTTAAGATTGGTAAATCGTATTTTTTAGCTACTTCAAAATCATCCGCACCGTAAGCAGGAGCTATATGAACAATACCTGTTCCATCTACTGTTGTTACATAATCAGCACATGTTACATAAAAAGCTTTTCTATCTGGCTTTAATTCTGGAATTAATTGTTCATATTCCATATATTCTAATTCTTTTCCTAAATAAGTTTTCACTATATTAGCATCTTCAAATAAGGTGGATACTAAAGCACTTGCTAATATAAAATGATTTTCTCCAACTATTACTTCACTATATTCAACTTCTGGATTTACACATAAAGCTACATTTGCAAGTAATGTCCATGGTGTTGTTGTCCAAACCAAGAAGTATGTGTTTTCTCTTTCTTTTACTTTCATTGGAACATATACAGTATCTACACTCATGTCTTCATATCCTTGAGCCACTTCATGAGTAGCAAGACCTGTTCCACATCTTGGACAATATGGAGTTACACGATTTCCTTCATAGAATAGACCTTCTTCATAATATTTCTTTAAAATCCACCACTCTGTTTCAATATATTCATTTTTGTAAGTTAAATAAGGATTTTCTACATCAATGAATTGTCCCATTTTATTTGTTAAATCAGTAAAGGTATCTTCATTTTCTCTTACGCTTTTGCGACATTCATTATTAAAATTTTCGATTCCAAAAGCTTCTATTTCTTTTTTGTTATGAAGATTTAATTTCTTTTCAACATGGTTTTCAATAGGAAGGCCATGAGTATCCCATCCTACTTTTCTTAATACATAATGTCCTTTCATAGTATGATATTTACAAATAATATCTTTTAAATTTTTAGCTATCATATGATGTAAGCCTGGATGACCATTAGCAAATGCTGGTCCATCATAAAAAACAAATTTAGGATCATTCTTATGTGCTTCTAGGGTTTTCTTATATATTCCTTCTACTCCATTCCATTTCTTTAAAATATCACTCTCAACCTCATATATCTCTCTTTTATCTAAACTTTTAAATTCTTTCATTTCTTTTTTCCTTTCTAAACACAAAAAAGGTAGCACCAAAGGGCGAATATGATTCGCGGTACCACCTTTTTTTATAACTCTTCTTTTTAACGCAAAAGTCTACGGAATATTTTACTTTATTCAAATATTCAACTCCCAAGTGATTTATTAAAAGATTTTTTACTAATTTTCACCTACCATTAGCTCTCTATAAAAAAGATTCTTTTAATCGTCTTGTTCATCATTTTTTAAACTACTTAAATGATTGGCGGTAAATATAGCTGATATAGCATCTATTATATTTTTTTCTTCTACCTCTTCAACATATATGTTACCAGAATCATTTACTTCTTTAAAATATTTATATTCTTGTTTAGGCATTTCTTCCTTATCAATTTCTACACAATATAAATATTTATCCTGATTAATACTTGCTATATCTAGTATCATATATTCTACATTATCTTCTAATGTAATTATATCCTCTTTATTCATTATTTCCCTCTTCCTAAATTTTCTTCTAGTGCTTCTACTATTTCCTCATCACTAGGAAGAACTACTGAACTATATGGAACATCTATGGTTTGAGATGCCATTTGCTTCCTTTTTTCTTCTTCTAAAGAAACTGGAGGCTCGCCTATTACTTCACCTTCGACAGATAGAGGCTTTTCTTCTTGCTCCTTTTTTAAATCTTCATATCTCTGATCAATTCGTTCTTTCGTTTTTTTATCTTCGCTATTTTCATCTTTCATGATAAATGGATCAACTTTTACTCTTAAATCTAGTAAATCATGCTCTAAGGCCATATTGTTACCATCTAGTTGAGTTGCTAGATTCTTTGTAAACTCTGCTGCTTTATCCGATAAAGTATTGCTAAGCTCTTTTGTTTTAGAAATTAGGTCTGACCCCAATTTTTTAACTTTTTCAGTTAAAGATTTTTCGTTTGGATCAGAAAGAGTTGCGCTATTTTCTTTTCTATATTGTTTATATACTTCTTTTATTCCAAACGCACTTCCACCAATTACCCCTAAGTTTAGTAAACTATTCAATAATGCCCCTCCTAAATTAGCAGAAGCCACACTAAAGTTTAAGCTTCCAAGAGGTATTCCAAGAGCATTTATAATACTTACATTTATAGCATTGATTCCTGGAGCTAATCCTGGGATCGCAGCTGCTAGACAACCATTTGTATAAAGAATAGTTGGAATTAATGAACTTAGTGATGATACTAATAAAATAGTTAAACCTATTCCTATTATAATATTCTTATGTTTTTTCCACCATTCTAATTTTTTGGCTTTTCTAATGGATGTTACTAATTTTTTCTTGATATTTCCAATTTTAGAATCTTTAGTTGATTCGGGTTCTGAAGATTTTCTTTGTTCTTCTATTTTTTCTGAATTGGTTTCTTCATTTATGTTTTTTTCTTCTATTTGCTCTAAATCATCACAAAACTGACTATATTCTCTTGCATTTCTAAGTGGTATATATGCATCTTTAACTTTTATAGTATCTGTATACGCTCCTTCTGAACGTTTTAATAAGTCTAATTTTTTTACTAATAAATCATATTTTTTAGGATTTATTTGATGGGAACTTTCTTGTAGCTCTTTTTCAAGACTACTAATTAATTCTTCATTCTCTGCCGTATGTTTAATTGGCAACTCTGCTTCCATCTTGTTATACAATTCTATTTGCTCTGGCAATAAATATAAGGCATCCTCTTTTATTTTCGCATTTTCTAATATATTTATTTGTTCTTGGAGAGATTTAATAACTTCTTCACTACTTTTTAAAAGATCACTATTTTCTTCTACCCATTTTAGTGTATCTTTTTTATTTTGAATAGCACCTGCACCAATAAAATTTACTTCTTCTTGGATTGGATTTCTTAATTTTTCTAAATCAGACAATATTTTTAGATACTCTTCTTCTTTTTCCTTACTTATTGTAACATTATTTACTTCTTTTATTTCGCTATCAGGAACTTTCATAGATAATAAATTAATTAAGTTTTCTAAAAGCTCATACTCTTTTTGATGCTCAGGAGCGACTTTGCTAAAAATATTAAAAAGAGATTGTATTTCTTTTTCAATTTCAGCTATCTTTTCTTGATTTTTTTCAGCTAAATCAATTGTTAAAATGGTTTCTTGCTTCTTATCTAAGCGATCAATATCCTCAACAATTTGTTGAAATTTTTTGCCAGATTCTTCATTAAGAATAATTCCTTCAAAATTTCCTGATAAATTTATTACTTTTTTATTTAAATCTACATTGGTTAAAATGTCATACATTTCAGCTAATAAATTATGTTTTTGTTCATTTTCAGGATTTAAATTATCCATCATTAGTTTTATTTCTTTTGCTAATTCTTTATTAGATTCTAAAGAATATACTTCCTTTTTAGGTGTAAAGTATTTAATATTACTAATTAATTTTTTGTATCCTGGAATCAAGCTAGATGGAACACTTCCTCCTACACTTAATTCAGTTAAATTTTCTTTGGCATTTTCTAAAATTGAAATTACTGCTAAAACATTTTCTAATTCTTTTTTATCACTTTCTAGAATAATATGATTTTGATAATTAATACCAGGAACATTTACATTACTTTCTCTTACTTTTTTATTATAGTTTTCCTCTAATTCGCTAACATATTTTTTTAGCTCTAAAATCAACTCTTGATTCTTTTTTATTAATTTTAAATCAGGATTATATTTTTGAAAAAATGATGACTCTTTTAAAAGATTAGTAAAAGCTTCTCTATCTGGTCCATTTACATAAGCTATATTCCATACTGGAGTTAAAGCAAATTCATTATTATTTGCGGCATTTAGGTATTTTAAAATTTCAGTTAAACGATCATATTCTAATTTTGATGTAGAAGTATTTTCAGCTCTTAAATAGTCTAATTCTTTTGATATTTCAGCGATTAATTTATCATTTGGTTTTTGATTTAATGCTTGTGCATCTTCTTTTTTTACTAATCTTAAATAATCAATTTTAGATACTAATTCTTGAGCAGATGCTAATTGTTCATGATTTACCCAAATAGCATTTCCCACATTAATTAAAGGTAAGTTATCTTTTACATTATTTAAGATATTTGATAAATACCATAGATTATTATAATATTCTTCATCACTTTTTAAAATATTATGACCATCAATTCCCCAACTAGTTGTAACTCCTTTATTGACTGTTGTTATTTGATTTCTTAAATATTCCATTTCTTGGGCAGTTATCTTTTTTACTTCATTATTTACTTTATCTTTTAATTCCACCGTTGTTTTTAAAATCAAATTATTTAAATATGTGATTGTATTTTCTAATTCTTGTCTTTCTGTTTGGACTTTATTTGCTTCCACCCAAAGATTTGTATTTGTTTGACTATCTTTTTTTAAGGATTCTTCCCTACTTTTATATTCTTCTAATTGTTTTTTATTTTTAGCAAGCGCTTCATTTAATTTAGCTAATCTATCTGTTTCTTCTTTTCCTAAATCGTATAAATCATATGCTTTAGAAAAAATGTGTTCTTTCTGCTCATGAGCTAATTCATCTGATAATTCATAATATACTTCTCTTAGATATTGCTCATCTTTTATTTCTGCGTTCTTTGTTAATTGATAGTAGAATCTTGCATTTGCTTTATATTCATCTACTCTTCCTTTTTTTACTCTAAATCTTGTTCCTGGAACAATTTCTAATTCACTTTCTGGTAAATTATCTGCTTCTTTAATCATCTCTAATAATGATGTCTTTAACATTTCTTCATTCATTCTAGTATCCCTACTTTCACACCAAAATATAAATCTCTAATATTATATCATAATAGTTAGGAATAGGCAATTGAATTTAATTGCTTTTTATGATATCATTAAAAACATAGAAAGAGGTTATATATGAATCCAAATATATTTAGAGAGTATGATATTAGAGGGGTTTATCCCACAGAAATTAATGAGACTGTTGCATATACTATAGGAAGAAGTTATGGCAGCTATTTAAGAGAAAAATTAAATCAAACTACTTGTATTGTCTCTTATGATAATCGTATTTCTTCTCCTGCTTTAGCGGCTTATCTTACAAAAGGAATAACGGATAGCGGCCTTAATGTTTATAATTATGGGCTTACTACTACTCCTATGCATTATTACGCTCGTTTTATTCATAATCTTTTTGGAATCATGGTTACAGCTAGTCATAATCCCAAAGATGATAATGGTTTTAAATTTTCTTTTGATAATCTTGCTAATGCCCGTGGAGAAATGATTGAAGATTTTAAAAATTATACGTTTGCGGGAAAATTTTTAAGTGGAAATGGAACTGTTTCTAGTGGGAATATTACAGAAAAATATGTTGAATATTTAAGGTATGGTGTACAATTTGGAAGAAGAAAAAGAAAAGTGATTATCGACCTTGGAAATGGTACTACTTCTATTGTTGCTAGAAAAATATTTGAAAAAATCAATGTAGATTTTGAAATTCTTTTTGAAGAAAGTGATGGGAATTTCCCTAATCATCATCCCGATCCAAATGTAGAGCAAAATTTAGAAGCACTTAAAAAAAATGTTTTAGCTAAAAAAGCGGATGTGGGTATTGCTTTTGATGGTGATGGTGATCGTCTTGGTATTGTTAATGAATTAGGAGAAATGGTTCCTAGTGATCATTTTATGATTTTAATTATTCGGGATATTATTAATAATGTTAAAAATAAAACTTTCTTATTTGATGTAAAATGTTCTAAAGCTTTAGAAGATGAAATAAAAAGATTGGGTGGTACTCCTTTTATTTATAGAACAGGTGCTAGTTATACTCAAGCTAAAGTTAAGGAAGATAATTTACCTTTTGGCGGGGAATATTCAGGACACTTTTATTTTAGGGATAAAATTGCTGATGTTGGCAGTGGTATTTATGCTGGATTAAGATTATTGGAAATTATGAGTAAAACAAATAAAAGTCTAAGTGAACTTCTCTTAGATATTCCTAAATATTATAGTACTCCTGAAATTAAATTTCCATCTTCTGATGAACAGAAATTTGAGGTTATTAAAAAAATCAAAGAATTTTGTGAATTACAAAAGTGGTCTTTAAATACTATAGATGGTGTTCGAGTTAATTTTTCTACAGGTTGGGCTTTAGTACGTGCTAGTAACACTGGACCAAATATCACTATGAGATGCGAAGCAAAAGACGAAATAGGTCTTAAAAATTTACAAACTATTTTTACTAATTTAGTAAATACTTATAATCAATAAGCAGATATGATGAAATCTGCTTTTTTTATTTATTTGGGGTTTAATATTTTTAATCCTGTTCATATTAATAACAAGGAGGAATTTTAAATGACACAAAAAGAATTAGCATATGTGGAAGATGCAATTAATCATGAACAGAATGTTGGTCTAATTATTACAGAAATTATTTCACTATTAGAAAATAAAAATTTACAAGCCTTTATGAAGCAAGAATTTAAAAAGCATCAAGCCATTGCTGAAAAACTTATGAATTTACTGGAGGAAGAGATAGCATGAATGATCAATTATTGATGGAAAATGTATTACTTTTACTTAAAAGCAATACGGAAGTTTATGTTCATGGAACTCTTGAATCAACAAATAAAAAGGTTCATGATGCTCTACATTTTGGTTTAGAAGAAACACTAAAATTACAACATAATCTTTATCAGAAAATGACTGAATTTGGATGGTATCAAATTAAAAATATTGAAGTTAAAATGATTAAAGATACGTTAAAAAAATTGAAGAAAAAATAAAAAAGCGTTCATAAACACTTTTTTATTTTTCTTTATTTTGCAATGACTTAAACATCTTTTTCCATAATTTGCTAGATGAATAATTTAGTATTCCTACTTTATATATTCTAAGACCATATTTATATAAGAAATACGTTACAACTGTTGTAATAAGAGTTGTCCCTATTAAAGAAATTAAAGTCATCTCTCCCATTAAATATAAAGTTGGAGCAATCATAACTGACAATAACGGAATATAAGCTAAAATATTAATAAAAATAGAGCCATCAAACATTACTGCCATTAAAGCTACATAATACCCTACTAACATAATAATCATAAGAGGCGTTTGTAATTGTTGGAAATCTTCAATATTTGTTGTCATACTGGCAAGTGTTGCTGCTACTATAGCATAAGCAACAAAGCTCACTACAAATAGTATTACTAATACAACACTTCCTTTAGCTAATAAAGAAAATACTCCTGCAGCACTTAAAGTTTTTATAATCTCACTAAATGCACTTCCTATTCCTGCTGTTGAAGCTACCCCACTTGCTAGAATTGATCTTATTAGCATGGCAATTCCTGAATAAAGCAATAATAAAGCTCCTTGAATTAATACATAAGATAAAGCTGCTAATACTTTAGATAAAAAATGGGTTTTAGCTGGTACAGAAGAAATAATAATTTCCATTCCTCTACTAGTTTTTTCATCATTAATTTCTGCTCCTAACATTTGAACCATTGTGATAATTAAAATAAAGAATGGAACAATTAAAACGGTTGTTACAATGGCACTTAAATTTTCTTTGGTTTGATTATCTTTGGCATCTTCATTTAAAATTGTTTCTGTTACATTAACAGGACTAGATAAAGATGTTATTTCCTCAGGTGTTAAACCACTAGAATTTAAAACTAGTTCACTTTTAACAGCATTTAAAGAATTTAGTATTATTTCATAAGTCGTTCTAGAAACAGTATCATAAGATACTATCTCTCCTGTTAAATATTCTGTTTTAGATGGTTTTAAAACTACTACTACTTCATCTTTTATTTCTTCTTTTTGATCTAAAATATCTTGATCTAAAATGATTTCATATTCTCCTGTATCTAGTTCTTCAGATAAAGCATTAAAATAATTTTTAAATGTTTCAAATGAATTTGTTTCGTCTACAACATAAATCTTTTCTTTATTTTCAAAATCACCACCAAATAAATTAATTAGATAATCCATATTAACTAAAAAAACTATTAATAATAGCAATAAAACATTTACGACTTTAAACCATTTGGTGTCAATTTTCTTTTTTAAACTATATTTTATTAAATACTTAAATTTATTTTTCATATGCTTCACCAACCAAACTCACAAATATTTCATTTAAAGAGGCATCTTCTACCACAAACTTTGTGATATCACTTCCCTCTTTTACTACTTTAAATACTTCATCAACAAAATCATCACTTTCAATTTTTACAATTAAATCTAAAGCTTCTTTTTCTACTTCCAAAACTCCTTTTGTCTTTTTTAATTTCTCTATATCTACATTACCATTAATTCTAATTACTTTCTTACGATAATTCTTCTTAATTTCTTTTAATGAACCACTTAAAACCGTTTTTCCTTTTAATAAAATAACTAGTTTTTCACAAAATAATTCTACATGTTCCATTCGGTGAGATGAAAATAAAATCATTTTTCCTTTTTCTTTAAATTCACGGATTACACTCATAAATAATTCTACATTGATGGGATCTAATCCTGTAAAAGGCTCATCTAAAACTAATAAATCTGGTTCATGAATAATCGCTGTAATAAATTGAATTTTTTGTTGATTTCCTTTTGATAATTCTTTTATTTTACGCTCTTTATATTCACTTACCCCAAAACGATCTAACCAATAATCCAATTTAGCTAATATTTCTTTTTCCTTCATTCCTTTTAATGTCGCATAATATATTACTTGTTCTTTTACAGTTAACTTTGTCATTAAACTACGTTCTTCTGTTAAAAAGCCAATATGCTCACATATATCATATCCTACTTTTTTTCCATTTAAGGTAATTTTTCCTTTAGTGGGTTCGAGTAAACTCATAATCATTCTAAACGTTGTTGTTTTTCCTGCTCCATTTACTCCTAATAAGCCAAATATTTCACCATTATTAATAGTAAATGATAAATCATCAACGGCTAAATTATTGCCATAATATTTGGTTACATTTTCTACTTTTAACATATAAACTTCCTTTCTATCTTGTTTATTTTAACATGTTTTTTATACTTTCGTAAATTACTTTTTATTAAAATTTATGAAACGTTCAAATTCTTTAGGTACTTTTGCATAAAATTCCTGTTCTTTTTCATTTCGTTTTAAGGTTAACTTAGTCGCGTGAAGCCCTAATCTTTTTATAGGATTTGTTTTACTTTTATATTTTTTATCTCCTATTAGAGGATAACCTAAATTGGCAAACCCAACCCTTATTTGATGTTTTTTTCCTGTTTTAATTTCAATTTTTACTACGGTATTTTCCTTTGTTCTTTTTATTACTTCATATTTTGTCTTTGCATAGTCTCCTTTCTTATTTTTTGAGACATATACTGTATGCGTGGAAGATTCTAGTAAATAATTTCTTATTACTCCCTGATTTTCTTTTAATACTCCCTCTAATATGCCAAGATACTCTCTTCTTGCTACCCTATTCCAATTTGTTTGCAATTCTTTTTTTATTTGTTCTGATTTAGCAAAGACTAAAACTCCTGATGTATCTTTATCTAATCTATGAACAATAAATATTTTATTACTTTTATGCTTTTTCTTAACATATTCTCTTGCCATACTATATAAAGTATTTTCCTTAATTCCATCACTTACAGTTAATATTTTAGCAGGTTTATTAACAACTAAAATATCTTTATCTTCATATATAATGTCTAATTTCTTCATAGTAAACCTCTAATTCATTATAACATATAGTTTATTTTTTAAGAAGATATAAATAAGTATACCCCCCCCCCAAGCTTTTTTGCAAGCGAAAAATTTGGACAACAATTTTGCACTGATTGATTTGCAGTGGTAAACTTAAAGTGGACCACAAGAGGGGGTAACTAGACAAGAATTTTATTGATCTATACAAGTGATACTATTTTCTATACAATATTGATAAGAAAAGAAAGGTGTGTTTTATGAATTCTGTTTATTGTATTGATTTAAAAAGAAAACTTTGTACCGAAGTTTGTCTCAATGGCAAATCTACCATCAAAATGGCTCATGAATATCATATTCCTCTTAAAACATTAGAAAAATGGATTACTGCTTTTTATAAGGATCCTCATTGTTTCGATTCTACGGAATCTTCTTCCTTCGATTACAAACCAATTTCTCCTGTTACAAACGAAGACTATGACGATTTGTCTTTGGAAGATTTGAAAAAAGAAATTATGAAGAAAGATATTGAGATTGCTCGCTTAAAAAAAGGTTACACGGTGAAAGAAGGTGGTATGGAAGAAAAGGTATTCATTACTTTCTCCAAAGAGAATATGAAGTGATTTTTGACTTATCCAACAAGTATTCCATTCGTTCTCTTTGTTTCGTTATGAAGATCAATCGATCTGGGTTTTATCAATGGCTCTCTCGAAGAGGTAACCCTTCCACTCGTGAAATCAATCGAATGGATGCTTGTAGACTATTTGAGGACTATCACCAAAACTATCCTTCTCATGGTTATCGTTGGTTAAATGCCAAAATCAAACTCGATTTAGGTGTTGTATATAGTGACAATTATGCCCATCAAATATGTAAATTTTTACATATCAAATCTCAATCCAAACATGTAAAACGTTATGGTAAAAGAAAAGAGAAAAACCGTGAACAAAAGAATTTCCCTAATTACATTTTAGCCGAATTGAATCCTTTAAGACCTTTCCAAATCGTCGTTTCTGATATGACTGCTTTTTGGGTCAACAAACATTATTATGAATTAACCCTTTACATGGATTTATTTAACAATGAAATCATTGCTTATTACTTAACTAACAAAAAAGGCGATCCTTCTTCTTATCACATTGGATTGGCCAAAGTGATCGAAGAAAAAAACAAACAGTATCAGCACCTCGATATGATTCTACACTCCGACCAAGGTTCCGTATACTGTTCCAAAAGATTCAATGAATCTTTATACCTATATCATATCATACATTCTACTTCTAAACCAGGTAAACCAACAGAAAATGGTGCCATGGAAGCAATCAATGGTTGGTTAAAAGAAGAACTATTTATTGATTTTAAAATTACCAATTCCTATGATATTTACCAATCAATGGAACGATATATTCATTATTTTAATCACGAAAGACCTCAAGCTGCTTTAAACTATTTGACTCCTATTCAATATAAAAATACTTATTATGTGAAATAATTGTCCACTTTCTCTTGACCTATGCAATAAGGGTATATAATAAAAGAAAGGTCGTGATATTATGCCAAGAAAGTATGATAATAATTTTAAATCGATGATCGTTAACTTAATCGTTAATGAAAATCATTCCACTATCCGGACTGCGGAACAATTTGATATTCCTTTGAAAACCGTCGAGAAATGGATTACTGCTTATCACAAAGACAATCGCTGCTTTGATGCCGACTATAAATCTCAAGCCCAAATAATCGATGATCTAAAAAGAAAAATTGCTTCCTTACAAAGAGATAATGAAATACTAAAAAAAACGATTTCTTTATTAGCAAAAAAGGAATAAGTATCTATCAAAGCATTGAATTTCTTTCTTCCTCTTATTCGTTATCCTCTATTTGTAATGCTTTATCGATAAATAAATCATCTTATCTTTACTGGTTACATTATAGTAAGAGAAGAGAAGAAAAATTAGTTGTTTTTTACAACGAAATCATTTCTATTTATGCTGATTCGAAAGGTATTTATGGTGCTCCTAAAATAACGGTTATACTGAATAGAAAAGGTTTTATTTGTTCTGTTTCGAAAGTCTCTCTTGCTATGAGAAGACTTGGTATTAGAAGCATTGTTTCTTCTAAGTTTCCTCAAAAAAAATCTGGTATTTGTGATAAGGAAAAACCTTTCATTGTCAATCTGATGAAAAACCTTGAAATAACCCATATCAATCAAGTTTGGACTACGGATATTACTTATATTAAAACAATAAATGAAGGTACTTTTTTCCTTATCAGCTATATTGACTATTTCTCTAAAAAAGTAGTGGCTTGGGGTTTATTTGAAGACCAAAAAGCAGACAAATTAATTTTTGTTTTAAAGAAAGCGATAAAAGAAAGAAAACCTCTTCCTGGGTTAATTGCTCATTCTGATAAAGGTTCTCAAATGCGTTCAAAACAGTATAGAGACTTTCTGTTGAAAAATCATATTGTTTTTAGTTATACTTCTTTCAATCATTCCTGTGATGAAAATGCTGCTCAAGAGTCTTTTCATGCTTCTTTAAAAAAAGAATATTTATATCAAAAGAACTTGTATACTTATGAGGATGCTTATAGGGCTATTTTCGATTATATAGAGGGGTTTTATAATCCGATTCGAATTCATTCTTCTATCGGGTATTTATCTCCGGATGAATTTGAAAAAAACATTAAAAATCTATAATACCCTCTATAAAAACTGTCTAAATTATTGACAAAGTCCCTAAGAAGGTCGATAATTAGAAAAATGAAGATTGGCTCGGACCCGATCATTGATATTCCGAGGAAAGGAACGATTGGGAGGAGGCGTTACCAAGGGAATATCGGATAATAGTCGAATGATTTTTGAAATTCGATGAAGCAGTAGGGACTTTCGTTTAAGAATATTCCCAGCAATTTCTCTTCGATAAAAACCGACTAGTAAATTTTGATTCACTTGATAAGGAGTTCCCTTCTTCGTTTCTTTCTTTTTTACACATTGAGCAATCAGTTGTTGTATATTGGCATTGATAATGGCACTATAAAAATCTTGTAAAACCGTATTCTTTGTTTTACCAGAAAAATTTTCAAGATCCATTTTGTGTTTTAAAAATTTATAGTTTTCTTCTATGTTCCATCGTTGGAAGTAGAGTTGTTTTAATTCTTCCAAAGGAATATCCTCTACATTAGATAGAAGATATTCTTCTTCTCCAGTACTTAATAACACTTTCGTAAATCTTAAGGTTATTAACGTTTTGTTTCCTAGTTTTTCTAACTCTTTTTCTTTTCCCTTGGGACATAATCTAGTAAGATCTACTTCCTTTACAATGTCTTCCGATCTTGTTTGTTTAAAATACTTTTGTAAAACACTTTTTTTCACACGAAATAAAAACTTCTGATGATTCGAAAGGAAATAAGTTAATAGAGAAAACGAATAATAACCGCGGTCCATCAAGTAAAGAAGCTCTTTTCCTAGGAAACATTCTTTCTCTCTAATTTCATCCATCATCTCGATCGCCATTTCTCTTTCCGAAGTAGAATAGCAATCGATACGAGAAGAGACTATAAGATGATTCCAAACATCATAAATACAACTGGCACTTGCTCGAGCAATTTGCTTGGCTCCTTTTTGTCCTTGGGTATGACCAAAGATTTCTCTTAAATGTTTCGTATTTGGTATTTCAAGGGTAGTACCATCGATTGCAAAGAGAAGATATTTATTTTGGAACCGGTTCAAACGAAAGGATTGATAAAACTCTTGAATCAAATCAGAATTCAATTGTTGAAAGAGAAGATGAGAGATTTGTTTTCTCGCTTTCGAAAAAGCTTGTTTTGTGATTCTATTTTTTGAACTTGAAAATTGAAAACAGAGAAAACAAGAAAGAGAAAGAAAGACACGAGCGAACAACAATTTGACAACAACGGAAGAAGTAAGAATTCTTTTGCGAGTAAATGCGGTTTCTTCGTTGATATAGTTGCGAATCCATTGTTCCTCTTCTAGTTTGTTTAAGACATTTTGAAATAAATTTTTTATATTTTTTGCATTTTGTATTTTCAAATGAGTATTATTTGTGATATGATCCATATTGAGAACTCCTTATCTTATATGGTGATAATAATATTATATCGAGTTCTCATTTTATTTGAAATCAAAAAGAGAAAAGAATCCATTTTCATGTCTTTTCTCTTTTTTCTTGTCTTTTTCTTAAGTTGACAACATTGCCCCCCCCCAAGTGATTTTTGCAAGCCCAAATTTTCGGCTATTTTACAACGAAAAATGGAAAGAGGTTCTATTCTCTTTCCATTTCTCGACACCAAAAGAAATAAATTTACAGTGTTTTTGATTGTTCTTCTTCGGGAACTGAAGCGGCTGCTGCGTTTATCATTTCTTCTAATACTTCGTCGCTGGTTTTTTCGGTAGCAGTCGATGAAGATGACGCTGGTTCTGGTGGAATATAGCCATCTCTAGCCATTGCTTTTTCTGCCCCTTTTACAAACGCGGCTGTAACGATTACATAAAATCCTACTACTGCCATCGTACCTAAAAAGGCATTTCGCACCTTCACATTCCGAATATGTTGTTGCTGTAATTTTGCTTGCGCAGCTCTACCGAGCGCTAATTCCTCTTGTAAGCATTTTCTGTTATAAGCTTGAACAAATCGATTTAACCGTTGATAGTCTCCTTCTGGGTTAGTCTTTTCCCTCACCGT
>URNW01000021.1 GCA_900549285.1 uncultured Mycoplasmatota bacterium | reverse complement strand
TAAAGTAAATGAAGGAACACCAAATTTTGGAAATATAGCAACAACAGATGAAGGATTATATAAAGCCGAAGATGACTGGGGAGAAAGTTATTACTTTAGAGGAGCAGTAACCAATAACTGGATAAAATTTGCAGGATTCTACTGGCGAATTATCAGAATCAATGGAGATGGATCTATTAGGTTAATCTATTCAGGAGATGAAGAGAGTGGACCAGTAACAACAGGAAGTAGTACAATGATAAATAATGGTGTTAGTAAAGTATTTAATTCAAATTCTGATCGAAGTGAATATGTAGGATACATGTATAATATTAATCAACAACATGGAAATGCGTTCAATAGTTCAATTAAAACAGAAATGGACAATTGGTATGATAATAATCTTAAAAATTATCCAGATCAAATCAGTATAGAAGCAGGATTTTGTGTGGATAGAGAAATGATGAGTGGATATTCGTGGAGTAGTCAACCAGACTATCTTCATTATGCAGCATATGAAAGAGTGCAAATGAAAAATACACCAAATTTAAAATGTAGTAATAATGTCGATTTATATACAGTAAGTGAAAGTGGTAAAGGGAATCATGCTTTAACTAATCCAATAGGATTAATCACCGCGGATGAAATTTTAATGGCTGGGGCAAAATCTGGAAGTACTAATTATAAATATTATCTATATAATAATGAATACTACTGGACTATGTCTCCATATGCTTTTGGTGATGCAACAGCTAATGTGTTTGCTATATTTGATAGCGGCTATTTTGGCGCTTTGCGCGTTAATCATAGAGAACCAGGTATTCGACCAGTCATTAATTTAGCAAGTGATGTAACACTATCAGGAACAGGTACAAGCAGTAATCCATATGTAGTAGTTGGAGCAGAATAGTTAGAGATAGCTATTCTTTTTTGTATAGCTTTTGTCAAAGTTTGTCTCTTTCGTTGTGGTTTAAAATTTCTCATGTTATAATGGGGCTATACCATAATGAAGGAGGATATATGGAAAAAAAGTATGTTTACCTTTTCTCAGAAGGTAATAAAGATATGAAAGATTTGTTAGGTGGTAAAGGTGCTAATTTAGCAGAGATGACTGGTCTTGGACTTCCTGTTCCAAGAGGGTTTACGGTAACAACAGAAGCTTGTAACAAATATTATGAAGATCATGAAGTGATTGATGAGGCTGTAAAAGAGGAAATTTATGCTAAACTTAAAGAATTAGAGAATATTACTGGTAAAACTTTAGGTGATAGTAAAAATCCATTACTTGTTAGTGTAAGAAGTGGAGCTCGTGCTAGTATGCCTGGTATGATGGATACCGTTTTAAATTTGGGTATGAATGATGAAGTGGCAGAGGGATTTACAAATATTACTAATAATAAGAGATTTGTTTATGATTCTTATCGCAGATTTATTCAAATGTTTGCTGATGTTGTAAAAGGATATCCAAAATCAAGTTTTGAAAGACGTTTAGATGAAATAAAAGTTGCTAAAAAAGCCAAATTTGATACAGATTTAACTGCTGATGATATGGTAGAAGTAACAAATGAATTTAAAAGAATTTATAAAGAAATAGCTAATGAAGATTTTCCTCAAGATCCTAAAGTTCAATTAATAGAAGCTGTTACAGCTGTATTTAGAAGTTGGAATAATGATCGGGCTATTTATTATAGAAGAATGAATGATATTCCATCTAGTTGGGGAACAGCTGTTAATGTTCAGGAAATGGTCTATGGGAATAGAGGAGAAACATCAGGTACAGGTGTTGCATTTACAAGAAATCCTGCAACAGGAGCATCTAAGCTTTATGGTGAGTATTTAATGAATGCTCAAGGAGAAGATGTAGTGGCAGGAATTAGAACGCCTGAGGCAATCAGTCAATTAGAAAATACTATGCCTGATGTTTATAAAGAATTTGCTCATATTGCTAAGACACTTGAACAACATTATAAAGATATGCAAGATATGGAATTTACAATTGAAGATGGTAAATTATTTATGCTACAAACGAGAAATGGTAAAAGAACAGCAACTGCGGCTTTAAAAATTGCGGTAGATTTAGTTAAAGAAGGATTAATTACCAAAGAGGAAGCTTTATTAAAGGTTGATCCAAAACAACTTGATAGTCTACTTCATCCTATGTTTAATCAAGAAGCTTTACGAAATGGAGAAGTCATTGCTATGGGTCTTGCAGCATCTCCAGGTGCAGGAGCTGGTAAAATTTATTTTACAGCTGAAGATGTTACAGAACATGCTAAAACTGGTGAAAAAACGATTTTAGTACGATTAGAAACTTCACCAGAGGATATAGAAGGAATGAATCATGCTGAGGGTATTTTAACAATTCGTGGTGGTATGACGAGTCATGCGGCAGTTGTAGCTCGTGGTATGGGACGCTGTTGTGTATCTGGTTGTGGAGAATTAATAATTGATGAAGAGGCTAAAACTTTAACAACTAAAAATGGTAAAGTTTATCATGAGGGAGACGAAATTAGTTTAGATGGTTCTACAGGTAAAGTATATGATGGATTAATTAAGACAGAAGAGCCAAGTATTAGTGGAGATTTTGAAACTTTTATGTCATGGGCTGATGAAGTAAGAAGGCTTAAAATAAGAACAAATGCCGATACTCCTAGAGATGCTAAGCAAGCACGTTTATTTGGAGCAGAGGGGATTGGACTTTGCCGTACTGAACACATGTTTTTTGAAGAGTCAAGAATATTTAGTTTTCGCAAAATGATTGCAGCAGAAACACTTGAACAAAGAGTAGCAGCTTTAGAAGAAATTTTACCTTATCAAAGAAGTGATTTTGAAGAATTATTTAAAGCAATGGCTCCTTATAGTGTTACTATTCGATATTTAGATCCACCTTTACACGAATTTTTACCTCATACAGATGAAGAAATTAAGCCTCTAGCAAAAAGTTTAGGTATGAGTTTTGAAGATTTAAAAAAACGTATTGAATCCTTAAAAGAATTTAATCCAATGATGGGACACAGAGGTTGTAGATTAGCGATTACTTATCCAGAAATTGCTAGAATGCAAACAAGAGCGGTTATTGAAGCAGCTATTAATGTAAGCAAAGAAGGAATAAATGTAACTCCAGAAATTATGGTACCTTTAGTTGGAGATGTTGCCGAATTAAAATTTGTACGTGATGTTATTGTAGAAGAAGCAGATCGCTTAATTCAAGAAAATCATAGTACAATTACTTATCAAGTGGGAACAATGATTGAGATTCCTAGAGCGGCAATTACTGCTGATAAAATTGCTGAATATGCTCAGTTTTTCTCATTTGGAACAAATGATTTAACTCAACTTACTTATGGTTTTTCAAGAGATGATGCTGGAAAGTTTTTGAATGATTATTATAAAAATCAAATTTTTGAAAGTGATCCTTTCGCTAAAGTTGATATTGAAGGTGTTGGAGAATTAATGAAAATTGCAGTAGAAAGAGGAAGAAAGACTAGACCAGATATTCATTTAGGGATATGTGGTGAACATGGTGGGGATCCAGCAAGTATTGAATTTTGTAACAATATAGGACTTCATTATGTTTCTTGTAGTCCATATCGTGTTCCTATTGCTAGGCTTGCTGCTGCTCAAGCTCAGATAAAATCAAATAAAACTCAAAATTAAGATCTTTTAAATTAAAGAATTCCTATTAAATTAGGAGTTCTTTTAAATTGTAGAAGGTTAATTTTTCGTCTGTTGGTAGCGAATTATATATACTCCAATTTAAATATTTAATGGAATTAAAAAGGAAGGAATTTGTTTTTTTAGATAGATAAAATAAAAAAAATATGCTAGAAGGATGGAATGAAAAGTAAAAAAATGAAGTATGCATAATATTTAAGTTTAACTGTTGTATATAAGTGTCAACAATTAAATTTAAGAAGTAATGAAATGTTGAATTTTATTTAACATCTTTTTTAAAAAAAATTAAATAATATTAGAAATCATATGGTTTTTTTCTTTTTTAAATTATGTTACAATGTAGAAGAGAGGTTTTTTAGATGGAGAAAAAAGAAGAAAAAAAGAAAAATACAATGAAATTATATGAAGCTATTTTTTTGGGTGCTTTTATTTTATTGCTAGTTTTTATGATTTTTAAAATATGGTGGTGATTGAATGAATAGGGAGATTTCCATTAGAAAATTTGGAATTTTTATGATTTTATTAGTTGGGCTAGAGATAGTATTGTTATGGTTTTTGATGCCAAAAAAAGAAAAATTAGAGTATGATGAGAATTATTGTCAAGAAGCTGTTTGTAATTCAGATAGTAGCCTTTGTTATGCTTATGATGAAGATCAAAACGGAGAAACTATTGTTGTTTGGAGAGGAACTTGCAAAAGGTAAGTGTTGTTTTTTTATGAGAAATTTGTTAAAATATTATTTGTACTTGTAGGTGAAGTTATGCGATATTTAGGACTTGATTTGGGAACTAGAACTTTAGGAGTAGCAATTAGTGATAACTCTCATATTATTGCTAGTATGCTTACGGTAATTCGATTTCCTGATGAACAATATGAATTAGCATTAGAAGAATTAAAAAAAATATTAAGTGAGTATAAAGTATCTAAAATAGCTTTAGGACTTCCTAAGAATATGAATGGAAGTGAAGGATTTGCAAGTAAACGAAGTCGACTATTTAAAGAGTTATTAGAGCAAAGTATTGATATTCCTATCTATTTAGTTGATGAACGTCTTAGTACTACGGAAGCTGAAAATATTTTGTTAGAAGCAGACATTAGTCGAAAAAAAAGAAAAAAAGTAATTGATGGGGTAGCGGCTGTTATTATTTTGGAGACTTTTATTAAGATGGAGGAAAACAAATGAGTGAAGAAAAACGCTATTTTACAGTAACAGATCAACAAGGAAAGACAGTGGAGTATGAGATTTTATTTACCTTTGATTCAGAGGAAACTAAAAAAAGCTATATTGTTTTTACTGATAATAGTGAAGATGAAGTGGGAAATATAGTTACTTATGCTGCTGTATATGATAAAAATGGAGAAACTTTAGAATTACAGGATATTGAAACTGATGAAGAGTGGAATTTGATAGAAAATTTGCTGGCTAATATTGATGAGGCAAATGAATAGAGGTAGATCATGAAAAAGAAGTTCATCATTATTATTGGGGTAATTTTGGTTGTTATTCTTATTATGGTGTTATTGTATTTTTATGGTCTTACCGCTCCTTCTAAAACGGATAAAACTGTAACTTTTCATATATCTAGTGGAGAGGGGAAAGCAGATATTATTGATAAATTAGATGAAGCAGGATTAATTAAAAGTAAAATATCAGCGTATATTTATGTAGCAATTCATCATAAACTTAATTTACAGGCTGGGGACTATGAACTTCATACGAATATGAGCTTAAAAGAAATATTAAATCAATTTCATACAGGAGATATTATTTTAGAAAATAATACGTTTAGCTTAACTTTTGTAGAAGGAAAAAGAATTCCTTATTATGCTGATATAATAGCAAAATCTACAGATTCAACTCAAGATGAAGTAATTAACATGCTTTCTGATCAGGAATATCTTAAAAGTTTAATTTCTGAATATTGGTTTTTGTCTGATAGTATTTTGAACAAAGAAATTTACTATCCTTTAGAAGGGTATTTATTTGCTAGTACTTATGAGTTTTATCAAGGAAGTAGTGTTAAAGATATAGTGAAGAAAATGTTAGATGGTATGAATGATATTTTAACGGATTATAAAGATGAAATAGAAGCTAGTAAATATAGCATTCATGAGCTTTTAACTCTGGCTAGTATTGTTGAAGTAGAAGGATCTAATAGTCTTGATCGTGCTGGAGTTGCTGGTGTTTTTTATAATCGTTTAGAATCGGGATGGAGCTTAGGAAGTGATGCAACAACTTATTATGCTGCTAAAGTGGATTTTAGCGAACGAGATTTATATTGGAGTGAGATTAATGATGTAAATGCCTATAATACCAGACCAGCAGCTATGGCAGGAAAACTTCCTGTTGGTCCGATTTGTTCTCCTAGTAGAGATTCTATTGAAGCAGTTTTGAAACCAGAAAGTCATGATTATTATTATTTTGTAGCAGATAAAACAGGAAAGACTTATTTTATGAAGACTGGTCAAGAGCATGAAGCAAAAGTTAATGAATTAAAGGCTAGTGGACTGTGGTACGAATATAATTAATTAAGAGGTGAATTATGAAAGAACTTATACTTGAGATGGAGGAATATGCCTCCCTTAAAAACATTCCTATTATTGAAAAGGATTCAATTACCTTTATTATGAAGTATATTAAAAAAAACAATATTAAAAATATATTAGAAATAGGCAGTGCAATTGGTTACTCTACTATTTTAATGGCCAGTGTTAATCAAGATGTAGTTGTTACAACTATTGAAAGAGATGAAGCACGTTATATGGAATGTCTTAAAAATGTTAAGAAATGTAATTTTGAGAAAAAAATAAATGTTGTTTTTCAGGATGCTTTAGATGTTAATTTAACGGGTGTTAAATATGATATGATTTTTATTGATGCTGCCAAAGGGCAATATATAAAGTTTTTTGAAAAGTTTAAATATTTTCTAAATGATGGTGGTACAATTATTACAGATAATTTAAAATTTCATGGTCATGTTGGAAAATCTAAGGAAATTGAGTCTAAAAATTTAAGAGGTTTAGTGGAAAAAATTGAAGATTATATTGAATTTTTGAAAAATAATCAAGAATTTGAAACTAATTTCTATGATGTCGGTGATGGCCTTTCAGTGAGTGTAAAAAAAGATGAAAAATAATTATTTATTATTAGTTTCTGATAAAACAATGGTAGAAGAGTTAAAAGAAGAAAGTAATATTACTTTTCTTTTTCCTGTGAAAGATTTTACAGTGGGATTTTTAGAACCATTTTTAATCGAAGAAATAAAGGTACCTCATGCTTATTTATTTATTAATCGTCTTCTTGATCATGATGGAATCTTACTTTTTAAAGATTTTATTCAACAATTACCCTCTAATATAGAAGGAATTGTTTTTGATGATATCGGAGTATTACAAGTATTAAATGAAGAAGAAATTCCTTTGACAAAGATTTTATTTTTAAATCATTTTAATTGCAATTATATTAGTATTAATAGTTATTTAGAATATGTTGATAGTGTAGTGGTTAGTACAGATATTACTGAAAAAGAAGTAGATGAAATTTTAAATAAGGCATCTAAGCCTTTAGTAATTTATACTTTTGGGCATATGAATATTATGTATTCAAGAAGAAAATTAATTACAAATTATAATGAACATTTTGCTACTAATATGCCTTCTTTTAGTGTAATTACAAATGATTTAAGGCAGCAATTTAAAATGGTTGAAAATGAATATGGAACGGTTTTATATACTGATCTTCCTTTTAATGGATTAAGATATCGAAATAAGAATCATGTTTTGTTTTATTTTATTAATTCTATTTTTTTAAGCGTTAAAGAAATTAAAAGTATTATCCATGATGAAGGATTAAAAGAAAAAGAATATCCTTATCAGTATTTGAGTAAAGAAGAAACGATTGTAAGAATAAAGGAGAGATAAAAATGATAGAATTACTTGCTCCAGCTGGAAATTTAGAACGTCTTAAAATTGCTTTTCTTTATGGGGCTGATGCTGTCTATATAGGCGGATATGAATATTCTTTAAGGGCGAATGCGATTAATTTTAGTAAAGAAGAATTAAAAGAAGCGGTTTTATTTGCTCATCAATATCAAAGAAAAGTTTATGTTACAGTGAATATTGTTTTTCATAATAGGGATTTAGATGGATTAAAGAATTATTTGTGGGAGCTTGCTTTAATAAAAGTAGATGCAGTTATTGTAAGTGATATAGCGGTAATTACAATGATTCGAGAAGAAAAAATTCCTTTAGAGATTCATCTTTCAACTCAAGCTAGTACCTTAAACTATGAAGCAGCATTGTTTTATAAGAATTTGGGTGTTAAAAGAATTGTTTTAGCAAGAGAGGCTTGTAGAAAAGATATTTTGGATATTAAAGAAAAAACAGGACTTGATTTAGAATGTTTTATTCAAGGAGCTATGTGTACTAGCTTTAGTGGGAAGTGTGTTCTTTCTAATGTAGCAACTAATAGAGATTCTAATCGAGGTGGTTGTGCCCAAATTTGTCGGTGGATCTTTAAGATTAATGAGGAAGAAAAACCTTTTAGTATGACTCCAAAAGATCTTAATATGTCTATTTATTTAAAAGATATGATGGATATTGGAGTAAATTCTTTTAAGGTAGAAGGTAGGATGCGTTCAGTTTATTATATTGCAACTGTTATTTATGAATATCGTCATTTAATTGATCAAATTAAAAGTAATACTTTAACTGATGATCTCATATATTATTCTAATGATATTATTAATCGCTGTGCAAATCGGGAATCAAAACCTCAATTCTATGATAAAATGCCTAGCCATGAGGAACAATACTATTTAGGAAGAGAAGAAATTTCTAATCAAGACTTTTTAGGAATTGTAAAAAAATGCCAAAATGGTAAGATTTTAGTGGAGGAGAGGAATCTTTTTAAAGTAGGAGATGTTGTGGAATTTTTTGGACCTGGAATAGAAGTGTTCTCTTATAAAATAGATAAAATATATGATGAAGAAAATAAAGAGATAGAAGTTGCTAGACATCCAGGAATGCTTGTTTATTTGCCTATTTTAAAAGAAGTTCCTGAAAATACTATGATGCGATTAAAAGTATTTGACAAAAAGGATTATTTGTAGTATCCTTTTGTAGATACAAAAAATTGATGAGGTGAGATGAATGAAAAAGGAAAATACTGTTGTTCTTACTCCAGAAGGATATTTAGAGTTAGAAGCAGAATTAAATGATCTGAAATTAAATAAACGACCAGAAGTTATTAATTCTTTAAAATACGCTCGTTCTTTGGGAGATTTATCAGAAAATGCAGATTATGATGCAGCCAGAAATGAACAAGCTCAACTTGAAAGTAGAATTAAAGAATTAGAATATAAATTAGAACATTGTGAAATTATTGATAATAAAGATAAGAATGTAGCTAATGTTGGTTCAACAATTGTAATTGAATATGAACCTGATGATTTTGAAGAATATAAGATTGTTGGTTCATTAGAAGCTGATCCATTTAATAATAAAATATCAAATGAATCACCAATTGGTAAAGCAGTAATTGGTCATAAAGCTGGTGAGGTTGTTTCTGTTGAAAGTCCTAACGGAGCTTATGAAGTTACTTTAAAAAGTGTTCATTAAAAATATTTGTAATTTTATAATTTATATGGTATAATCGTTTTGACCCAAAAAACAATCCGCTTATAATTTATAATGATTGTTGGTTAAATATATAATTAGAAAGGATGTGCTAAGATATGGCTAATTTAGTTGATCAAATTAATGAACGTCATATTAGACGCGACATACCAGAATTTCGTGTTGGTGATACAGTACGTGTTGATGTATGGGTTAAAGAAGGAAAGAAAGAGAGAATTCAAGCTTTTGAAGGCTTAGTTGTAGCTAGAAAAGGTAGTGGAGTATCTGAGACTTTTTCAGTAAGAAAAAAATCAGGTGGAATTGGAGTAACTCGTATTTTTCCAGTTAATGCACCTACTATTGACAAGATTGTTGTAATTAAAAAAGGTCTTGTTAGACGTGCTAAACTTAACTTTATTAAGGGTATGCGTAAAGAATATCGCGTTAAAGAAAGAAATTAAGAGCTTTTATCAAGTTCTTTTTTTTGTTATAATAAATTTTATGGGTGATTTTGGATGGTAAAAGATTTGTGTTTTGAAATTATAGAAAAATGTCCTAATTATTGTATGTTTTGCTCTTCTAATTCTTGTATGGATAAAAATAAAATTATTTCTTTTGAAAAGTTTAAAAAAGTTATTGATTATTTTATGGAAACTGGTGGAATTCAAGAATTATCTTTATCAGGTGGTGAACCTTTTTTACATCCTGATCTTTTTAAAATGATAAAATATGCCAAAGAGCAAAATATTAGAGTAGTTTTATTTACAAGTGGTATAAAGTATAGTAATCTTTTAAGTTTGCAAGAAAGAATTTATTATCAAAAAAAAAGAGATTTGAAATTAAAAGAAATAAGAGAACATGAACCTTGGAATGATAGACTCCTTCGCAATGTTTCTTTGTTTTATGAACGTTTATTAACCCCAAAAACTTTTAGCTGTATTTCTAAGGAAGATATGTTTCGATTAAGAAGCTTAGGATTAGATAAAATTGTTTTTGACTTTCAAGGATATGAAGAAGAGACTGCTACTCTTTTAATGGGAAGAAGAAATGAATTACAAATTATGATGTATGATTCTATTTTAAATGCTTCTTTTGTTGGGTTAGATATTGATATTCATTTTATACCAATGAAGCCAAATCAATATGAAATAGGTGATATATTAGAATTATTAGAAATTGCTAAGATTCCTAATATTAGTATTTTAAAATTTGTTCCTCAAGGAAGAGGAAGAATTAGGAGAAAAGATTTAGAATTAACAGATGAAGAATTAAAATCTTTTTTAGAAAGACTAAAAGAAGTATCTTCATTTTATAGTGGCAATATTCGGATTGGTATTCCTCTACAAATTCATAATGAACATAAGTGTACAGCAGGCATAGAAAAGTTAGATATTAAGTTTGATGGAACAATTTTACCTTGTCCTGCTTTTAAGGAATTGACAAAAGAAGAAGCTAAAAAATATGGAATTAGATTATATCATATTGATGAGGATTTGAAAGATTTAAAAATATCAGGATCTGGTTCTCGTGTAGAACCTTTATGTAGAAAAGTTTATAAAAAAGATTGAAGAAATAGGGAAAAAGTGATACTATAAATCTATGTGTAAAATGGAGGGAAACATGAAATTTATAAGAAATTTGATTCCTTATATTATAATTATTGTTGTAGTGGTATTTATTCGTACTTTTATTATTACTCCAGTTAAAGTAAATGGAACTAGTATGTATCCTACATTAGAAGGAAATGAAATTATGCTTTTAAATAAGCTTGGAGTTATTGATCGCTTTGATATTGTTGTTTTAAAATTAGATGGTGAGCAAAATAACTTAATTAAAAGGATCATTGGTCTTCCTGGGGAAACGGTAGAGATTAAAAATAATGAAATATATATTAATGATGAATTATTAGATGATCCTTATGGAGTAGGTGTTACTTATAATATTGATCCTGTTACTTTAGGAGAAGATGAATATTTCATTTTAGGAGATAATCGAATTGTTTCTTTGGATAGTAGAATATTTGGGAAAATAGATAGAAGCGAAATTAAAGGTACTACTAATTTTATTATGTATCCTTTTAGTAAAATAGGTAAAGTGGAGTAAATTTATGTCAGAACAATCTGTTGAAAAACTATATTATTTTATGTTAAATGATCCCATTATTTTAAAACAGTATCAGGAAGTAAAGGATTATGAAGCCAAAATGGGTGGATGGGCTTATCATGATTTTTTACATGTAAAGAATGTTATTTTTTTGATAGAACAAATTTTAGAGTCTTTGTCCTTTTCAAAAGAGTTTATATATAAAGCTAAAATTGCAGCTTTATTGCATGATGTTGGAGCAAATATTGGTAAAGATGATCATGCGTATCGTAGTTATTTGTTTGCTAAAAACTATTTTGCCGTTCATCATATTTCATTTGATGATATGGATTTAGTATTAGAAGCAATTAAAATTCATAGTGATCAATTTGATACAGATAATATGATTGCTTTAGCATTAATTTTAGCTGATAAATTAGATGTTAAAAAAACAAGAATTAGTGATGCTGGGTTACAAGTAGTAGGGAATAGACAATATGGTCATATTGAAGAGATTTTGTTAAAAGTTGAAGATCAAACTTTAAAAGTTAATTTTATAACTGACGCGTCTTTAGATATTTTGGAATTTCAGGAATATTATTTTACAAAAAAGATTGTGCAAGCAATTAGAAGTTTTGCTTCTAAATTACATCTTCATTATTTAATTTCAATTGATAATATTTTCTTTGATGGTGGGTAAATCCTAGACTGTTATAAATAAAACCTTTATAAGCATTTGCTAAAATAGCAATGGGATATGATGAAAATGGTAGTAGAGGTGAATGTATAGTGAATAAGATAATTGAAGTTCAAAATATTAAAGTTAATATAACAAGCATTAACGATAGCTGATGATATTATGAGGAATTGGTTAATAAAGCACAAACAATTGGTATATAGTTAAGAAAATATTTAAAAGGAAGGATAAAACGGTAAATATTAATTGCTTGATACTGACTTAGTAAATCCCTTTGTGAAATTCTTATAAATAAAGAGCTTGCGATTATCTAGTTCTTGCACATTTTCTCTAATAAACTGCAAAAATGAACTAAATAAGTAATTAAAAAATAGGGTAAAAATTTTTAGATGATACCGCAAGGTAAACTCCCTCTATATATTAAAAAGGAGGCTAGAATGAAAATCTATTAGTAAAACTTTTGAGAACATAAAACATATTGATGAATATGGAAATGAATATTGGTTTGCTCGTGATTTACAAAAAGTATTGGAATATAAAGATTGGAGAAATTTTAAAAAAGTAATCGATAAAGCAATAATATCCGCAAATAATAGTATTTCTGGTAATGAAAATTGGCTTGTTGAGATCAACAAGCCAATAAAAACTGGAAAGGGAAAAGAAACAATTAGAGAATAAAGAGAAAAAGAAACTTGAGGAAAATATTTAAGGAAGTGATAAAATGACAAATATTAATTGGTATCCAGGACATATGGCGAAAGCTAAGAGATTAATGCAAAGAGAGTATAAACATATAGATGTTGTTTATGAGCTTGTAGATAGTAGAATCCCTAAATCTAGTAAGATTGTGAATATTTATGATATTATTGGAAATAAGCCTAAAATTCTTATTATGACGAAAGAAGATTTAACTGATTTAGAAATGGCAGAAAAATGGGTTAAATATTATGAGAATTTAGGAACAAAAGTTATTTTGGCTGATTTGAATCAAGAAGAAGATATTATGAAGATTGTAAATACAACTCATGAGCTTGCAAAAAGTATGCAGAGCAAAAGAGAAAATAAAGGTTTACTTGTCAAAGATGTTCGGGTTTTGGTGGTAGGTATTCCAAATGTTGGTAAATCTACTCTTATTAATCGGATGGTAGGAAGAAAAGTAGCAGAAGTGGGGAATCGGCCAGGAGTAACCAAGGGGTTAGTATGGCTTAATACGAAACATGGGATTCAACTTTTAGATACTCCAGGGATTTTATGGCCTAAATTAGAACAGCAAGAAATTGCTTTAAATTTAGCTTCGTTTTCAGCGATTAAAACGGAAATATTAGATGAAAATGAAATAGCAGTTCATATTTTAAATAAATTAAATAAATATTATCCCGATAAGTTAAAAGAACGGTATGGAATAGATGCAAATCCAATGGGATTTGATTTTGAATATGTTTATGGTACAATTGCCAAAAAAATAGGGGCTTGCAAAGGTGATGATATCGATTATGAAAGAGTTAGTAATTATATTATTACAGATCTTAAAAATGGAATGATTAAGGGAGTTGTTTTTGACTGTGAAATCTGATTTACTTAAATATGAAAAAGAATTATATAAGCGTAATATTACACTTATTGCTGGAGTAGATGAAGCAGGTCGTGGGCCTTTAGTAGGGCCTGTTGTCGCTGCTGCGGTAATTTTACCTAAAAATTATCATTTAGAGGGGCTTAATGATTCTAAACAACTATCAGAAAAGAAAAGGGAGAATTTTTATCAAATATTACAGAAGGAAGCAGTTAGTATTGGAGTAGGAATTGTAGATGCCCTAGAAATTGATCGAATTAATATTTTAGAAGCTAGTAGGAAAGCTATGTATATTGCTTTAAATGATTTAGATATTAAGCCAGAGTATATACTTAGTGATGCAATGAGCTTAAATGATATTGATATTCCCTCTAGACCTATAATTCATGGAGATGCTTTATCTTTATCTATTGCAGCAGCTAGTGTAATTGCAAAAGTAACTAGAGACCATATTATGTATGATCTAGATCAAAAATATCCTGAATATCACTATAAGAAACATAAAGGATATCCAACAAAAGAACATTTAGAATTAATGAAGAAATATGGAATCACTAAAGAATATCGGATGAGTTATAAACCAGTTAAGTTGATTTTAGAGGAGAGAAAAAGTGAAGAAGTTAAAGAAATTGTGGCAGAATAGAATTTTTAAAAATTATTTTTTATTACTTATTTTATTTATTTTTTTAGAAATCTTGTTTCGTATTCTTGATGGAATCCCTATTTTTGATGTAGCAAGTATTCGGATTTTTTTAGGTCTTAATATTATTGCTTTATTTTTTGGGTATATATTGTCGTTTTTACCAAATATTATTTCTAAAATTATAGGTACTCTTTTGGCATTTATAGCAACTATATATGGCTTAGCTCAACTTGGGTTTCATAATTATTTGGGAGTATACGCGTCTATTAGTACTAGTAGTCAACTTGGTGCCGTTGATGGGTATATTAAAGATTTTTTTCAAAGTTTTTCTTGGTCTTTTTATTTTCTTTTAATCCCATTTGTTTTTTATCTTGCGTATAATCTTTTTGTGGATAAAAAGATTAGTTTGGATTTACCTAAAAGAATTGTTACCAAAAAATTTATTTTAAGAAAATTTGTTCCTATTTTTATTCTTATTTTTATGGGTGGATTATATTATGGAACATTAAAAGTATCTTTTATGCAAGATCAATTTCAGGCTGATAGTACGTATGAACTATTTGTAAAGCCTACGAATAGTAGTTTGGTAGTTCGTAATTTTGGCTTTATAGGGTTTGGCTTATTAGATATAAAAGAATATTTTTTTCCAGGGAAAGTAATACATCAAATAGAAATTGATTCCAATGAGTTAAAAAATCAAGCGGAAGTAAGCTTACATACTACTATTGATAACGATACTTGGTTAGGTATTATTGAAGATGAAAAAGATGATGATTATAATACTTTAAATAAATATTTTATTAGTAATCATACTAGTACAACTAATGATTATACGGGATTATTAAAGGATAAGAATTTAATTGTAATTATGGTAGAGTCAGGAAATGATATTTTGCTTAATGAAGAGTATTATCCTAATATAGGAAAGTTACTTCAAAATGGTTATCATTTTAGTAATAATTATTCACCTAGAAATATTTGTAGTACGGGAAATAATGAGATGAGTGCTATGATTAGTTTGTATTCTATTAATAATAATTGTACAGCGAATGTTTATCAGAAAAATACTTATTTTGAAAGTATTTTTGGATTGTTTAATGATACAGGATATATAACAAATAGCTTTCATGATTATTATGATTGGTATTATGATCGGAATGTGATTCATAAAAATATGGGGAGTTCTCAATTTTATGATGCTATTAAATTGGATTTGGATTTTAGTTATCGTTATCCTGCTTATGATACATGGGCTAGTGATGAAGAATTAATGGAAAAATATTTAGAAGTACTAGATAGTCAAGATTTAGAGCAACCTTTTATGAGTTTTATTACCACAGTTTCTTCTCATCAGCCTTATAATGTTTCTAGTGAATATGGTGATATGTATATGGATTTGTTTTCAGAAGAATATCCTCAAGAATTAAAAAGATATATGTCTAAATTGAAAGTAGTAGATAATGCGATTGGAATTTTATTAGATGGTTTAGAAGAACGGGATATTTTAGATGATACCGTTATTGTCCTTTTTGGTGATCATTATCCTTATGCAATTGAAACAGAAGTTTTAAATCAAGAATTAGATTATGATGCTACATTAGATAATAATGCAGATCAAGTTCCACTTATTATTTATAATACTAGTTTAGAAGCAAAGGAATTTACTCAATACACTAGTTATATGAATATTTTACCTACAATTGCTAATTTATTTCAGTTAGATTTTGATTCTAGATTATATATGGGGTTTGATGCTCTTAGTTCTGAGTATGATTCTTTAGTAATATTTTCTGATGGCTCTTGGAAAAATGATGTCGCTTTTTATAATGCTAGTACTAATCAAGTGAGTTATCGTACAAAAAAAGTGTATACAACAGAAGAAATACTTGCAATTAATACATCAGTTCGTTTAAAATTAGAGATGAGTAATTTAGCGATTAAGAAAAATTACTTTAGCTATTTAAATCAAAAATTAAATAGTAATACCACTTCCGAATAAAGAAAGGAAATATTATGAGTGAATTAGTTATAGTTGAGTCTCCAGCTAAAAGTAAAACAATAGAAAAATATTTAGGTAGTAATTATCATGTGGTTTCTAGTAAAGGTCATATTAGAGATTTAGCAACTACTGGTAAGTATGGCTTAGGAATTGATATTGAAAATGGCTTTCAACCTAATTATGTGGCAATTAAAGGAAAAGGAAAAGATATTCAAGCTTTAAAAAAGTTAGCTAAAAGTAGTGATAAAGTTATACTTGCAACTGACCCTGACCGTGAGGGAGAAGCAATTTCTTGGCATTTATATGATGAACTTGGTCTTGATGAAGAAAAGTCAGAAAGAGTAGTTTTTAATGAAATTACAAAAGATGTTGTGATTGATGCGATCCAACATCCAAGAAAAATAGATATGGATTTAGTAAAAAGTCAAGAGACTAGAAGAATGTTAGATCGCATTATTGGATTCCGTTTAAGTAAACTTATGCAAAGAAAAACTGGCGGAAAGAGTGCAGGACGTGTTCAAAGTGTAGCTTTAAAATTAATTGTTGATCGAGAAAGAGAAATACTTGCTTTTGTTCCAGAAGAATATTGGACGATTGAAGCGGATTTTAAAACTTTTAAAGCTAACTTAGAAAAATATCGAAATCAAAAAATTGAGATAAAAAATGAAGAGGAAGCAAATAAAATATTAGAAGAATTATCTTTATCTTTTAAGATTGATAGTGTGGAAGAAAAAGAAAAGTTAAAAAGACCTAAAGATCCTTTTCGTACTTCTACTTTACAACAAATGGCTGCGAATCGTCTTAATTTTTCTTCTAGTAAAACCATGCAGATTGCTCAAAAATTATATGAAGGTATGAATATTGGCAGTGAAACAGTTGGTTTGATTACTTATATGCGTACAGATTCAACAAGGTTTTCAGATGTTTTTGTTAATGATACAAAAAATTATATTAAAAATCATTATGGGAATGAATATGTTGGTAGCGTAAAGGCTTCTAAAGAACCTAAAGGGGCACAAGATGCTCATGAAGCAATAAGACCTACTAGTATTATGCGTACGCCAGAATCTATTAAAGAGTATTTAAGTAGTGATGAATATAAGTTGTATCGCCTAATCTATATTCGTTCTTTAGCTTATTTAATGAGTAGTGCTAAAACTTTAGCAACTACTGTTAATTTAGAAAATAATGGATATATGTTTAAAGCAACGGGTAGTGTATTAAAGTTTGATGGATACTTAAAGGTATATAGTGAATATGAAGATAATGAAGATGTGATTTTACCTGATTTTAAAAATTATCAAAGTAATACGGTTGTTGCAGATAAAATAGAAAAGTTTCAACATTTTACAAAGCCTGCTCTAAGATATACTGAAGCAAGTTTAATTAAGGAAATGGAAAGTTTAGGCATTGGTAGACCTAGTACTTATGCTACTATTATGAAAACGATATTAGATAGAGATTATGTAAGATTGGAAGACAAAAAGTTTTATCCAACGGAAATCGGTTTTGAAACAACAGATAAATTACAAGAGTTTTTTAGTAATATTGTGAATGTAGAATATACTGCTAATATGGAAACAGAATTAGATGAAATTGCAGATCATAAAATTAATAACGTTGAAGTTTTACAAAAATTTTATGATGAATTTGCTCCATTGGTAGAAAAAGCTTTTAAAGAGATGGAGAAAAAAGAACCAGTTAAAACAGGAGAAGTTTGCCCTGAGTGTGGTAGTGATTTAGTTGTTCGTAAGGGGAAGTATGGGGAATTTGTTGCATGCAGCAATTATCCTACTTGTAAATATGTAAAAAAAGAAGAGAAAGAAGTTACGGTTTTAGCTAAATGTCCTAAATGTAATCATGATATTATTGCTCGTAAAACTAAAAAGGGTAAAGTGTTTTATGGATGTAGTAATTTCCCTAAGTGCAAGTATGCTACATGGTATGAGCCAACGGGAGAGGTATGTCCTAAATGTGGTAGTTTGTTGGTTAATAAGAATAAAACAGTATTATGTGAGGAATGTGGTTATGTAAAATAGCCACTTTTTTCTTGATTTTAAATACGTAAATAGTAACAAAATAATTGACTAATCTTAATTATTATTGTATATTTTATATGTAATATAATAATACATTATGTATTGCAAGATTGCTTTTGACAAGTTTTGTCGAAGGTAATGAAATATAGTTTTAAGTGTAGTAGAATGGAAAAACAAAGGTGGATATTAT
>URNW01000020.1 GCA_900549285.1 uncultured Mycoplasmatota bacterium | reverse complement strand
AACAGGCTACTTCAGTAGAAGCCAGTAGTAAAGCCTTTTAGGCGAAACAGAAAAACCACCAGCTATGCTGGTGGAAATTTATTTTTATGTTTTGAATTGTAAACGGAAATTCAAATAAATTTCTTCACTTGTCAATACTTTTTGTCCGAAAACATAGACATTTTAAATTTAAAGTGGTAAAATGGATTAATAAAAGTATAATTGAGAAGAAAGTAGGGATGATATGAATTCGAAAAAACTACAAAATTTATTATTAAATACAATAAATAAAAAAGGTATTTCTCAAAGGGAACTTGCTAGATTAAGTGGAATAAGTAGAAGCACTTTAAATGATATTGTTAATGGAAAAATAAAAAAGATCAAATTAGATGATCTTTATCAAATAGCTAATATATTAGAATTAAATTTGGAAAACTTGTTAGAAGCATGTGGTTTTAAAAGTGTAATTAAATCATTAAATGTTGATAGATATGCAGGTATGTCTGATAGAGAATTAAAAGAAAAGTTAGATGAATATCAAAAATCAGAATTATGTTTATTAGATTGGGACACTCAAAAGAGAAAACAATGTAAAGAAGTGTGTACGAAATTATTTGATATTCAACATAAAATTGAAATGGAAAAAGTAACAAATAAGAAATATACGAAAGAAGAAATAGCAAATGATATAAAAGAGGTTATAGATGATTTGAAATCAATTCAAGTTAAATATGATTATTCTAAATTATCACAAAAACCATAATTCCATAAATCAGGAGGTGATGCGCATGGATGAAAAAGCAATTTTGAATTATCCGGGTAGCAAAAAGCGATTATTAGATTTTATTTATAATAATACATTAAAATATATAGAGAAAAATAAATATATTCTAGATATTTTTACTGGTACTGGTTGTGTTGCTGAAATGTATAAAAACAATGGATTTAAAGTTTATGCAAATGATGTTGAAAATTATGCTTACAATATAAGTAGAACACTTTTGAAAAAAACACATAGAATTAATTTAAAAAAAATCAAAGCTAATTATAAAAAAAATAAAGAAGAAATTTGTTTGGTGTATAATAGTATGTTAGAAGATGAAGATTTATTTTTAAGTAATAAAGATTTGTCAATTATTAATTTTAACAATAATCTTCCTAAAATATGGAAAAATGGTTTTAAAATTATAATTAATAATATAGAAATTAAAACAATTAATGAACTAAATAATAATATTAATAATATTCCATTTTGTTTATTCACCTTATATTACTCTGGTATTTATTTTGGACTAAAGCAATCAATTCAAATAGATTCTATTAGATATGCTATTGAACAGGAAAAAGAAGATGATAGAAGTGTTTTATTTACCTGTTTGTATTATGCTATGAAAGAGGCTTCATTCTCAAAAGATGGACATATGGCTCAACCTTTAAGTCAAGAAAAAAACATAAAAAAACTATTTGAAGTTAGAAGTAAAGATATATATAATTTATTTATTAATAAACTAAATGATTTTATAGATAAGGAAGATGAAACAGAGGAAGGTGAAGCTTTTAATAGTCAGTTTACGGATTTACTAAAAAATGAAAAAATTATAAATAACGTAGGATTTATCTATGCAGATCCTCCTTATACAGATATGCAATATTCAAGATATTTTCATCTTTTAACAACAGTTACTAATTATATTTATCCTAATATGACATATAAAAATGGTGAATTAACAACTGGATTATATGCTAATAATAGATATCAATCTAATATAAGTAGTCGTAGTAAATCACTTGAAGAATTAACAGAACTTATTGAATTTGCAAGTAAAAATAATATTACCTTATGTTTTAGTTATGCATATCCTATAGATATCAAAAAACAAGCTACTAATAGATATACAATGAATATTCAAGATTTAATTGATAAGATGAATGAATATTTTCCTGAGGTTAAAATATTTAAAGAAAATTATGCACATTGTAATAATAGGAATAGTAATCAAAAGAAAGTATATGAATATTTAATTTTAGGATATGTTCCAAAGCAAAAAAGGAAAACTAACAACAATCAAAATAATCAAATTGATAAATTAAGAGAAGGACTTAATAATATAACGGCCACAAATAAATCACCATTATATAATAATATTTTATATTGGTCGCAAAAACCTTATAATGTAACTGATTTAATACTAGATTTGTTTACTAATGATGGTAATGTGGTTATGGATCCTTTTATGGGTTCAGGAGTAACTTTAATTGAATCACTAAATAAGAAGTATAATCTTAAATCAGTAGGTGTTGATATAAATGATGTTCCAATTTTTCTTTGTAAAACATCATTGGATAGACCTTCTGATTCAGCTATTATCGAATTAAATAATTTGGTTGAAAAAATAAAAGCTTTAAACAATAATTATTATACTAATTGTCCTATATGTAATAACAATAAAGCTGTAATAAAAAAAATTATATATGATACTAAGCCAGAGTTAAAGATTAATGATATTATATATAATTGTTCATGTAATTCTAAAGATTTACATAAAAATCCTGATGAGTATGATATTGATGAATTTATGAAAGAAAGAATTATAAAATCAATTAAAAATATTTCATTAATTGAAAACAGTAGAATAGCGGTTAAGAGTAATGAAAAAATAAGTGATAAATTTTCTAATAGAAGTTTTTATATTTTAGATCAAATAAAACAAATAATAGAAGAAGAAAAGTGCTCAGAAAACTATAATATTTTTAAATATATATATACATCTATTATTCATAAAAGTAAAATACTTGATGTTAAAATGAGTTCCCAATGGCCATTGTGGGTTCCAGTAAAGCATTGCATTGAAAGAAATGTTGTTTCATTATTTTGTAATAGTGTAGATTCATATATAAAATCTTATAAGCATATTAATGATAATTATTACCTAAATGGTTTTGTTTCTAATTTTAATGATTTAAAGAATAATAAGTCATTGATAATTAAAAAAGGTATTCAATATATAGAGCCAAATCAATTGCCAGATGAAAGTGTTGATTTAATAATTACAGATCCACCATATTTAGGACAGGTTCCATATTCTGAATATATGCAGTTATATCAAGCATTTTTAGAAAATGATATTGATTATGATAGTGAAATTGTAATAACTAATGCTAAAAATAGAAAAAAAGATTATGATGATTATATAAATTTAATGAATGATGCTTTTAAAAATATTTCTAGGATGTTAAAAAAAGATGCGTATATGTTTTTATATTTTCATGATTCTAGTTTAACTGTATGGAATGATTTAATTAAAATATTTAATAAAAATAATTTGATATTTCAAACATCAATACATATAACAAAAAATCGAAAAACATTAAAGAAAATATTAGATCCTAAAAGAACAATGAATGGAGAGTCTTTATTGATTTTTAAAAAAGAAAAATTTAAACCAAGTCAGTTACAACTAAATAGTTCTTATATAGACGATATAAAAAATATATGTGAACAACTTTTAAAAAATAAGGATTCTATTTCAACTTCTGAATTATATGATAATGGAATTTTGGAATACATTATAAGAAATAATTTATTACCAGAGATATCAAGTAAGTTTAAAGATTTGACGGAAATATTTAACGATATTTTAAAATGGAATTCTGAAATAGGAATGTGGCAATTAAAAACAAAATAGTTAAGGTATTATGAGCATGTCAATAAAAAGTGTTAATAAATTCCAGTTGAGTTCTATATTCAATTGGGCTTTTATAATTTAAAGCATAACTTTCTCAGGTAATTATGATATATATAATCCTCAACTGTTTCATAATCTTCTTGATTAAAATCAATAAACATTTCTTTCTTTAGCCAACCATTTTTTGATTCAATAATTGGATTATCTGTTGGTGTTCCTATTCTCGACATAGACCTAGTTATGTTATAATCTTTATGTGCATTATTAAATGCCACCGAGGAATATATTATGCCTTGATCTGAGTGAAAAATGGTTTCTTGGTTTTTATATCCTCTTTTTATTTTGTTATTTAACAGATTATATCAAGCATTTTTATGATTAGACATACTAACTCCATGATAAAATGGTTTTACATCTGAACCAATTGTAGAATCGTCAAATGCATCTATATAATATAATAGGTCCAATCATATCTTTGTTTTTTAAACCAAATCATTGTTGTATCAGATGTTATTTTTTCAAATGGGTAGATGTTTTCCAATTATTATTTATTAAATTAGGATATTTAATAGATTCTTCATCTGGTTTTTTATAAATACTATAGTGTCTATCTTTGCTTCTTATTTTTAAAATTTTACATATTTTATGAACTAGATTATCAGATACAATCCATCTTGTTTCTTTAAAAATAACTGCATTTATTTTATGATATCCATAACTTGGCTTCCTTTTATGAATGTCTCTAATTAATGGTTCTAAATCTCTTCTATTTATTTCATATCTATTTAAAATATCTTTTGTTTTTAATCATTTATAATAGCCGCTTCTAGATATATTCATTACTTCACATAACGATTTTACTGAAAATTTTTTAATTAATATTTCTACTATTTCGAATTCTAAAACTTTTTCTTGTCTATTACTACAACTGTACCATCTCCTTTCACTAGGTAACCTTTTTTTAATCGTTCATTCTCAATTCTTAATTTCATATTTTCATACTGAAGTTGTTCCGTTTCAGTTAAATTCTTCTTATTTGAATATTTAGATAATGGATTCCCTGGTTTCTCTTTTGGAGTTAATCCTTCAATTCCATTTTCACGATATGCTTTAATTCAATTATTAATCATTCCATTATTTAATCTTGTTTCTCTAGTTATATCCCATGTATTTTTCTCCAGTTCTAATGCTGGTTTAATTATTTTATATTTTTCATCAGCTGTCCAATATTTAAATTTTTGATCTTTTCTTGCCATTTTATCCTCACCTTTATTTTATTATAACAAAAAATGTAGATACTTTTTTAATATCTACATTTATATTACAACTGCATTAAGGTATTACTATTCTTTTTTATTTTCTATATATAAAATTTCAAAAGAAGGCATTGCTTTAATATCTGTAAAAGACAAACTAACTTGTCTTCTACGAAGTATACCACCTTTTTTAAGTAAGTTATCAATTTTCTTTTGTAGTTTTTCTTTTAATTTAGGAACAGCGTCTTTTGGACTTATAGCATATATTTCTTTAACTTTTAAATTAGTTTTATCTACAACAGCTAAAATGATTTTTTTATCTAAATTGTATTTATTTAATACTGCTTCAGATATATCTTGGAAATTCCATGTTCTTGATTTATAAACTTTATATTCATATGTATTCATATCCTTATCAATTGCGTCATGAGCTCCTTCACGGCCACCTTGTTCTGGATTAACATAATGATTTAATTTTATTGCAACTAATAATTCATATAATTTGTTACTAGTTAATATTTTATTTATTTTTGTTAGTTTTTCTAATCTTTCTGAAATACGGGAAATATTTACTAATTGTTTTTCAAATAAACCTGTGTAATTTTTTGCTTTTTCTAAATTAGCATAGTTTTTTTTACATCCTAAATTTTCTAATTGATTAGGTGAAATGTTTATCATCTTACGTGCGTTTTTAATTTTTTTAGTAGCTTCTTTTAAATAATCTCTAATTATATAACCGTCAACTTCATAATACCAATCCATAATACCTGGATATTTATAATCTTTGTCGTTAATATGTGCAAATATGAATTTATAATTTTTCATATGGTTTATTAGATTATCTGAATAATCATTGAATGTCCATGAATGATTTGAACTTGTTTCTTTAAAATGTTTGTATTCATATTGATTACCATTTTTATCTTTAGCATCTCTAGAACCCGAATGTCCTGGGATGGGTTTATGATTTAATTGATTAGCTATTATTATTTCATAAAATTTAGAATTAGAAAAAATATCATTCACACCATAGTTGTGTAAAAATTCTAATTGTATAGCAAATAATTGATCAATTATTTTCTCAATATCTAAAAGTGGATATAAAGATTGATTTTTAATTAATTCAGTGTATTCTTTTAAAGACATATTATCCCTCCTGATGATATTATATCATTTTTTTAATAAAAATAGTTATATATAGTATAATTAATTTGGTGATATAAGTGAAAGTATTAATATTAAAACAGCTATGATCTATATTAGTAGCAGAAGGAATAAAAGAATATGAATTTAGATTATGGAAAATTAATTATCGCAGAAAAATACTAATACGCGCTGGATCTGGAATTGATAAGGATATGGAAAGTTTAATAATTTAAATTTAGATTTTCCTTATAAAAAAATAATAGTTGAAGTTGAATTGGTTGAACGTTTAGAGTTAGATGAAGCAATAATTAATGAAAACAACATTGCATATGATACGAAAAAAGAATTGGATATTCTTAGAAGTTAAAATATTAATATTGAAAAAGAGATTAAAGGTCAATTAGGATTATGGAATATTGATATATATTAAAAAATTATACTATATATTTTATATAAGTTTAGTATCGTTAATATGTTAATATAAGTAATATTTATGGTATAATATAATAGATCATTTACTTAAAAGGAGGTTATATAAATGAGTGATAATATAGTAGGTAAAATATATATATTAACTAATCCATCTTTTCCAGATTATGTTAAAATTGGATATTCAAGAAATGTAGAAGAAAGATTAAATAGATTAAATAATTCAGAAGCTGTTCCATTTGCTTTTAGATTATATGCTACATATGATGTAGAAACTAAATCTGCTGACAAAGTTCTTCATAAAATAATTGATAAATTAAACTCAGACTTGAGAAGTATTGATACAATAAATGATAAAGTAAGAGTTAGAGAGTTCTATTTAATATCTCCAGAAGATGCTTATGAACTATTAGAAGATATTGCCATTATAAGTGGTACTAAAGATAGACTTTATTTATATAAGCCAACTAAAGAAGAAGTAAAAGAAGAAGAAACAGCAGAAAAGAATAGAAAATTATCTAAAAATAGACATCATTTTAAAGATGTTAGATTTAAATCAAGTTTAACCAATAAAACGTACTATTCTAAAACAAAAGAAGATGGTACATTGGGAATATATGAAGAAGAAACGAATATTGAAGTTCCTAATAATAGTAATCCATCTAAAAAACAAATATTATTACAAGCAGTTAAGGATTTAAATGGTGAAGTAGATAGTAATATTACATTATATCAATTACAACATAGATTAGAAAAGTTATTTTATAAAATTTAATGTCATTATGTCATGTATATTCTATTTTCAGGGTTTGAATTTATTCGATTAATGTATTTAAATATTGGGTATAAAACTTTGATTGCTATAAAAGAGAATGTGAGCGGAAGAGAGAGATATTTATTTTGGATTAGTCTATCAAGTAATTTATTTAAAAAATTGTGATATGGGCGGAAATAGAAGAAATATTATGGTTTTAAATCAAAATAAATCGAATTATAATAGTCCCTTGAAGGCTTCATTTTTGTTGTGAGTAATTGAGATTTTAGTAGTTAATAAATTAATAGATAGCGTTTGAGTAGCAAAATTTTATTAATATAGAAACTATTATGTACTGATAAAAAATGAAGTCTAACGCTAATGATATTAAAAATTTGATTTTTTAGAAACTTATGATGCTATATTTAAAATAATATAAGCTTTGATTTTTGAAGAAGATGCGGAAGCTTATTTAAAGTATCATAATTAGTTAAATTTTATGTTATAATATTTAGCATTAAATGAAAAGGAGGCAAATATGAATTTTAAGGATAAAGTAAAAGCTTTTTTTAACGAATTTAAAGAAGAAATTACATATAATGAACAAGCTGACTTTAATGCAACTTTTGAAGATCATGAACTTGGGAAACAAAAATATTATCGTTTGCATTATATAAATTATCATAACATTAATCGCGATCCAAATCATATGGGAATGATTGATTGCCCATATAAACCTTTTGAATTTCTAGAAGGTATGTCTAGAGCGGATGGATTTAAAGTCCTCTCATATTTAATGGATTATATTGAACAACGGGATGATGTATATAAAGCAAGTTGGAAATCTGTTGAAATATTAGATGCTGTAATTAGTCTAGAAAGATTTGGCTTTAAAAGATTAGCTTTTATTCCAAATGAAGAAGAAGTTATAGATTTGTTTATAATTGATGGAAGAATTAGAAGATTTAAGAATAGTAAATATTATATAAAATATTTTAATTGGTATACATCTAATATAATGAAATCAGAAGTAGAAGCAATATATCAAAAATGCAGTCTTGTATTTAGTGATATTATTTGGCTTGATAAACATGATAAAGAAGAAGTTAAACAATTAAAGTTGGAAAGAAAATTATAGAAGAAATTGTTGTGCTAATGTTATATGAAAAATAGATTTACTTCTTTTTTTGCTTTTGTTATAATGATAATAAGGAGTGTGTTAAATGAAAAATTGGAAAGTTTATGGAATTATTGTTACGGTTATTTTGGTTGTAGTTTTAATTGGTGTTGTCATTTATACTTTTATTTTTAAAGAAACTATTACGGAAGCTGAAGCTCAAGAAATAGCATTTCAATATGCTAATGTAAATAGGGATAATGCTACTATTTTAACTATAAATAAAGATAGGGAAGATAGAGAATATGAGATAAAATTTTATGATGCTTTGTATGAATATGAAATAGATGTTAATTATAACAGTGGTAGAGTTCAAAATTTTGAAAAAGATCTTAGAGATAATGTGGATATGAATCAAAATATAAATAATACTATTTCAATGACAGAAGAAGAAGCCAGAAGTATTGCTTTACAGAGAGTTGGTAAAACTAGTTCCGAGGTTACTTTTACAAGGGTTCGTATTGATCGTGAAAATGGTATTACTGTGTATGATGTTTATTTTTTTGATGCTGAAAAAGAGTATGAACTTAGTATTTCTGTAGAAACTAAAGAAATAGTAAGCTATAAAGAAGACTATTTGCGAGGAAATAATACTAATAATACAAATAATTATATAGGTGTTGAAAAAGCTAGAGAAATTGTTTTAAAACATGCTGGTTTAAATAGTAGTGATGTAAGATTCAGTAAAGTAGAATTGGATCGAGATTATCATATGGCTACTTATGAAATTGAGTTTTATTATAATTATTTTGAATATGATTATGAGGTGGATGCAGTTAGTGGTGAAATTCTTAAATATGAAAGGGATAGATAATGAAAAAGGTTGTTATGAAGCCATCAAAGCCAGTTTCATTTATTAGTTTTGTGGGCGGATTTTGTTTAAGCTTATTTGGATTTTTTTATGCTATACCTAATCTTGGTGTATTTGGGATTGTGTGGACTATTTTAGCTGTGATTGTTACTTTATATTATGCAGTTAATTTATTTACTAAAAAAGGGTTATCATTATATAAATTTGAAGTAGAAGAAAAGAGTAAAAAATCTAAATAATTTTAGATTTTTTTCATATAATTTAATATGAAAAAAATTGGTATTGTTATTCGTGATTTTATAGAAAATGATAAATTTTTTGTTGGTTGTCGTAAAGATGTTATGGATGTATTTTTAAAATATCCAGTAGAAATTATTTTAGTGCCCATTTATTTAGATTTTAATAGAGTTCTATCTTTGGTAAAAGAGTGTAATGGTGTAGTTTTAACTGGAGGAGATCATTTCCTTGCTAATGATTTTTTGCTGGTAAATTATTTGTATCAACATGATATTCCAACCTTAGGTATTTGTCTTGGTATGCAGACTATGGCACTTAGTTTTGGTAGGGGAGAAGAAATAAATGTTTCTTTATTTCATAATAAAAAAAGCAATGATACTCATCATGTCATTATAAAAGAGAATACTTTGCTTGCAGATATTTTGCAAAAAAAAGATTTACTAGTCAATAGTAGGCATAAGACGGCAATTTCTAGTACCAATTTAGAAGTAAGTGCTAGATCAGAAGATGGAGTAATAGAAGCGGTGGAAGACAAACAAAAACATTTCTTTTTAGGAGTAGAATGGCACCCAGAATCTTTAAAAAATAAAAATAGTGATTTAATATTTGAAGCATTTATTAAATCACTTTATTAGTAGGCTCTCTAATTCTTTTTTTTCAAAATCATTTATGAAGGCACTTTGAATAGCATTTTTATTCATTATTATAAAATCTTCATCAGTAAATTTAAAACTGTTTTTTAATTTTTCATAAGTTTCATTTAAAGTAATATTTGATACAGTTCGATTATCTGTATTTAACGTTATTTTAATTTTTTTATCAAACAGTTTCTTGATAGGGTGTTCTTCTAGTTTGTTATACATGTTGGTATCTATGTTACTTTTTGGACATATTTCTAGAGTTATGTCTTTTTCTTTGATTAACTTTAGGGCTTCATCACTTTCAATTGCACGCACGCCATGACCGATTCTTTTTGCACCTAAATTGATAGCATTTATGACGCTTAAAGCTCCATCTGCTTCTCCTGCGTGAATGGTGAAGGGAATATTTTCTTTTTTGGCTATATCAAATAGTTTTTTATATTCATTAACAGGATAAGTAAATTCATTTCCAGCCAAGTCTATTCCAACTACACCTTTTCCTAAATATTTCTTAGCATATTTTATTACTTCTAGATTTTTGGAAAAAGAGTCGCCTCGCATCATACATAATATTAAATTGGTTTTCAATGGTACTTTTCTTAATCCATTTAATATAGAAGTGATGACTTCATCTAAAGTTAAGCCTTTTTCTAAGTGTTTATTTGGTGCAAAACGAATTTCAGCATAAATAACGTTATCTTTTTGTAAATCTTCTGCAAGTTCTTTTGATACTCTTGTTAAATTATTTTTTGTTTGTAAGATTTTTAAAGGAATATCAAATTTATTTAGATATTCCTCTAATGAGTTTGTTTTTTCTGATGTTATTGAAAGTTTTTTTGCTTCTTCTAAACTAATATTTAATAGCTCACTAATTGTTGTTGGCCTAATACTTCCATCTAAATGAAGATGTAATTCTATTTTTTTCATATGTTGTCTCTTTCATAAAAATTTTTAATGGAAGTGATGACTCTTTTTATATTATCTTCTGTGAATGGTTTATTTAAAACATCAAGTACCCCATAATTAAAGGCCTTTTTTATTGTTTCTTTTGTATCATCACCAGTTATAATAACAACGGGGATTTTATTTGTTAAGTTTTGCTCTTTTAAGAATTCTAGGACGTCAAATCCATTTAAATTTGGCATATTTAAATCAAGCAAAATCGCATATAAGTTATTATTTTTAATAGCATCAATGGCTTCATTTCCACTTTTAGCTTTTATGATACTATAATTAGTATTAATATTTTTTTCTAAAAAGTTTAGAATAATATTGGAATCATCAGCAATTAATATTATTTTTTTATCATTACTGTTAAAATATTCATCTAGTATATTAATAATTTTATTTACTGTATTAACTATATCTTGAAAATTATTTTCAATGTAAGTTATATCATTTTCTTTTCCTTTTAATTCATGTGATAAGAATATTTCAGATTCATTTTTGAATCCTAGATATTTTGCTTCACTTTTCATGCTGTGAGCTATAATAGCATAATTTGCACAATCTTTTGCATTTTTATAATATTCTAAATTATTTACTTTTTCTTTTAAAGAATTTTTAAACTCTAATAAATTTTCATTATAAGAATCCATATCTCCCCAAAATTCTAAACTTTCTTTTACATCTACATTGTTATTAACTAATAATTCTACTTTTTCCATAAACCTATTTACCTCCTAAATATTTATTAATAACTTTATTTAAAAGTTTTCTATCAATTGGTTTTGATAAATAACTGTTAAATCCCATATTTAAATATTTTTCATCTGTTCCTTCAATTGCATCTGCAGTTAAAGCAATGACAGGAGTTGTAAAGTCTTCATGTTCTCTTAGTTTATATAGGGTTTCAACCCCATTCATTTTAGGCATCATAATGTCCATAAATATTAAGTCGTATTTTTGATTGTTTACTTTTTCTATGGCCTCTAAACCATTTATGGCTGTGTCAATATTGAAATTGTAAGGTTTCATGAGAGTTTCGGCAACTTTTAAGTTAATTTTTGAATCATCTACGATTAACACCTTTTTATTATTATAGTTATAATAAATTATTTCTTCATCATCATTATTCTCTTTTTGAGGAATTTCCATATTTATTATTTCTTGTTCTAAATAAACTCTAAATGTTGATCCTTCACCATATTTAGAAAAGACGGTAATTCGTCCACCCATTAAATCTACAAGCCCTTTTGTAATAGCTAGTCCAAGTCCTGTTCCTTCGGTTGTCGTATTTTTGTCTTCATCAATTCTTTCAAATTTACCAAAAATGGTTTCTAGTTTATCTTTTTTTATTCCTCTTCCTGTATCTTTTACAGAAATATACATTAAACAGGTTTTGGTATCTAATCGATTGATACAATTTACATTAAATATTATTTCACCTTTATCAGTATATTTTGCTGCATTGGTTAGAATGTTTAAAATTACTTGTTTTACTTTGGATACATCTCCTCTTAAAATACCTGGTAGATCAGGTGAGAAGTTCATTTTAAACTCTATTGGTTTTTCTTTAATTCGAGGAAGTATAAGTTTTCTTAATCCATCAAATACTTCTCTTGGATTATAGTTTTTCGGAATAATTTCAACTTTATTGGCTTCTATTTTAGAAATATCTAATATTCCATTTACAATTTCTAATAATTGTTTAGATGCATCAACAATATCACCAGCATACTCTTTTGTTTCTTTTAAATCATTGGAATCTAGCATACATTCACTAAAGCCAACTATAGCATTTAGTGGAGTTCTGATTTCATGAGACATATTAGATAAGAAATCTGTTTTGGCACGATTAGCTTTTTCTGCTTGATCTTTAGCAGCATTTAGGGCTTTTATCATTTTTACATCTGGATTTTCAATAGTAAAGTACATGATAATTGTTGTTAATGAAAGTAAAAAATTGATTAAAAATGCTTGTGGAAAAAATCTTTGAATGAAAAAATTTATAATCAATAAAATTACAAAAGCATATAGTGGTTTTATTTTATTTTTAGCAATATTTTTATGATATCTAATCGTTGTATATAGCAAATACAGAATTAAGCAAAAACAAATGCCGTAGGTTAAAAATACAGGTATACCTTGAGGAATAATTACGTTTCTAATTATTTGATAATTTATAGGTAAAATTAAAATAAATGGAGATATTAAAATAAAAATTAAAATAAAAATATAAAATGTTTTACTTAGTTTTTCTTCTTTTTTTTCAGTATTTGTTAAGCTGATTGATTTTATGTAAAAACTGAATAGTAAAAACCAAATAATAAAGTAAATGAATATTAATTTTGAAGCCATTACATAAAAGATGTTATCATAGTTTATACCATTATTATATAAAATACTTGTTATAATATCTAGTGTTAATCCTACTGTGCTAATTAATAAAATGTATTTATAAATTTTTGTTTCTAAATTGTCAATTCTTTCTTTTGAAAAAAAGTTGTGCATTAAGATGATAATAAATATTAATCCGCTTATTGAAAAATATAGTCCCATAATATCACTCCTATTCTGTTTTCATTTTATCATAAACTATATTTTATTTCAATAAAAAAGGCTTAATTAATAAACCTTTCTGATTAATTTTAAGCCTGTTGTTTTGTATTCTCTTAAATCTTCATCTTGCAAGATCGTAGAGTTTAATTTGCCATTATCCGTTCTTTGAAAAGGCTTATATGTGTATTCAATATATCCAGGTAGAGCACTCTCACCTAAAGTACTTTCTATTAATGCTTCTATTTTAAGCTGTAGTTGTTTTAAATCGCATTCTTTTGCTAAGCATAAATGATATTTTGGTAAGAATTGATATTTACTATCAGGAATTTTAGTAATGATTGCTTCTTTTATTTCTGGAATTGTTGTTAGTAACTTTTCAATTTGTTCAGGGTAAATATTATCAACTCCACAAACAAAATTACGTTTTTGCCTACCTGAAAATTTACATTCTTTATTGTATAATCCAGTTCTTGTAACCATATCACCTGTACAATAATATTTTGTACCATCTAAATCATAGAAGAATACTTTGTTTGTTTCTTCTGGATTGTTATAATATTTCAACATCATTCCTGGCCCACTTACTAATAGAAGCCCGTTTTTCCCTAGTTCTACTTCTTTTAAATCTATTTTTGTTCCAGGAATATAACCTTCTAATTGTTTAGGATCAACTATTTTAGCAGTAACAAATGGAATTGCAAAACCTATTGTTTCTGGTGTATTCTTTTTTCCCATTCCAATATGGGTTGGTGCCCACATTTCTGTTAAACCTAATCCATCACTGATTTCAGCTTTGCTTCCACCTAGCTTCAAATTTTTTATGATTTCTTTTCTTTTTTCAGGCTTTAGCATTTCTCCACCCGTTACTGCTTGGATTAGGAAAGGAATACTGTTTGGAAGTAAAGGGTTATTTTCTAAGTTGTCCCAATGAACTGGTCCTCCCATTGCTCCATTACTTTTAGTTCTAATAATTTCTTCTAAAAAGTGCTGTGGCAAAGCATTTAAAGTTAGAGCAAATTCTAAATTTTTGCATAAAGCATAATGCATTACAAATCTTCCAAATACCATGTGTCCAAAAGGAATGTTGCCAAGGTGTTTCATTCCAGGCTCTAGATCAAATACATAGTCTACTGCTTTTACTACTCCATTTAATCCATTACTTGAAAGTTCTACTCCTTTATGAATTCCAGTTGATCCTCCAGTAAATAAGATATCGTTTAAAGTATTTGGAATATATTCTTCATGAGGCATGTCCTTATTTTTACCACTATTATAAATATCTTGTAGTTTTGTTGGATCAAATTCATTTTTGACTGTGTTATTTAATGATTCTCCAGGAGTAAATAAAATAGGTGAAATTTGTAAAGCATCACATGAATTTTTTATGTTAGTGTATAAAATATCGGCAGTAATAATTCGTGATGGTTTTGTCATCTCAATGTCCCTTTTCATTTTATATTCATTATTCATTGGACTTAATCCAATAACGACAGCTCCAATGATATCTAACGCATAAAGAACATATACTGATTCAGGTGAATTTAATAAGCAAACTCCTATTTTATCACCTTTTCGTATACCGTGATGATATAACGCTCTAGCATATTCGTTTATCCTTTCGTGCATTTCTTCATAAGTGATTTTTCTATCTCCAAAAGAAAGTGCAATGTTATTCATGTAGTTAGCGTTTCTTTCTAATAGGAAATCATATTTTGAACCCATAGGTATTGTAGTTGTAATATTTTTTTGTGTGTAATAATCAAAAAATGTTGTTTCTTTTTCTTTCATAAAAACCCTCCATATTTTTTGTACATTATATCATACTTTTTTGAAATGTGCTATTTAATTTTTATAAATTATGTTAAAATAGTATTAAGAAAGGTAAAATGATAATGAAATTAGATGGAAAAGTAGCAATTATTACTGGGGGAGCAATGGGAATAGGCAAAGGAATTGCTCATGTATTTTTAAAGTATGGAGCAAAAGTAATTATTCTAGATCAGTCTGATCAACTTCGAGATACTATTATGGAATTAAATGGCATGTATCCAGGTATGATTAATGGTTATATGGTTGATATTAGAAAACAATCTGTACTTAATGCAGTGTATAGTGAAGTAAAAAATAATTATGGTAGTATAGATATTTTGGTCAATAATGCTGGAGTATGTAAATTGGCTAGTTTTGATAGTATGAGTGAGGATTTACGTGATTTTCATTTTGATATTAATATTGTTGGTACATGGATGGTTACTCACACATTTTTACCGCTTTTAAAAATAAATGGAGGAGCAATTGTTAATTTATCTAGTGTTACAGGACCAATGGTTGCTGATCCTGGAGAAGTAGCTTATGCTACAAGTAAAGCTGCTGTTTTAGGATTTACTAAAAGTTTGGCAGCTGAGGTGGCAGCAGAACATGTTCGAGTAAATGCTATTATGCCTGGATATGTAAAAACACCTATGGTGAATCAAATGGCTAAAGAGTCCAATGAAAATAATCCTACATCTGTCATAGATGATATTGCTATGGCTATTCCTATGAAACGTCTTGCCGAGCCAGAAGAAATAGGAGAGCTTGCTGCTTTTTTAGCTAGCAATGAATCAAGTTATATTACAGGTCAGGGGATTGTTATTGATGGTGGTTCTACTTTACCTGAAACTATGAGTATGGGAGTATAATTATGGAATTAAGTCAAGTAATGGAAGAAAGAAGAAGTGTTAGGCATTATAATGATAAAAAATTAGATCAGAAGATAGTTGAAGATATTTTAAATTATGCAATATTATCGCCTTCTGCTCATAATAGGCAACCATGGCATTTTATTGTTATTGAAAATCAAGGGTTAAAGAAAGAAATTGGCGATTTGTTGCAGAGTAAAATGGGAGATATTGCTCAAGTAACAAGTAATGTAATTCGTGAGTCTCAAGTATTAATACTTGTTTTTGCTGATATTACGGAAGAAATCATGAATATTGTATCAGTTGGGGCTTGTATTGAAAATATGATACTTAGGGCTAGAGATTTAGATGTTGCTTCTTTGTGGATTGGTTATATCCTAAATATTGAAGAAGAACTAAAAAATAAGTTTGCTTTAGATAAAAAGTTAATATCAGCAGTAGCACTAGGGTATACTGATCATTTTCCAAGTAAAAGACCTAGAAAGGAATTAAATGAAGTAAGTGAGTGGTATTAATGAAAAAGAGAATTGTTGATTTTTTTTCGAGATCTTAAAAGTAATCGTAGTTCTTTAAGTATTAGTTATACTAATTTTAGTATTCTTTGTGCATCAGTCCCTGGTATTATTATTATCTTATGCTCCTTATATTGACGAACTTGCGATTTATGATCGTTTTTTAATAAATAATGATATTTATGAACATGAAAGTCTTATGTTAATGTTTATTTACCTTTTTCGATATTTGTTGATTCAAATAAAGAAAATTAACTGCTACTTTTAGTAGTCTTTTTCTTATTTAAAAAATATGTGGGTAAAAGTTAAATTTATTGATATAATATAGTAACTTAGTAAAGGATGGGATAGGATGAATCGTTATGAAAGCACAAAAAAAGTAAGCTTTTTAGGGATTATTGGAAATATATTTTTGCTTATTATTAAGTTTATTATGGCAATATTTAGTCATAGTGAAGCAATGATGGCAGATGCTGTTAATTCGGCTGGAGATATTTTTTCTTCTGTTATGTCTTATATTGGAAATAAAATAGCAGGTATTCCTAGTGATGAAGATCATAATTTTGGACATGGGAAAGCAGAGTATATTTTTTCTATGTTTATTAGTATTTTTATGATTTTAGTTGGAATGAAAATCCTTTTTAGTTCTATTATGACTATTATTGAAGGAAATACTTTTCAATTTTCTATTTATTTAGTTATTGTTTGTTTTATTACTATTTTAGTAAAATTATTTCTTTATTTATATGCTAAAACTATGTTTATAAAACATCAAAATATTTTAATTAAAGCCAATATGAAAGATCATAGAAATGATATGATTTTAACTTGTGGAACTTTAATATCAGTTATATTTGGATATTTTGGATATTATTTTTTTGATGGAATTTTTGGGGCTATTACTTCTGTTTATATTATTTTTACTGGTGTTGGTATTATGATTGAATCTTATAGAGTTTTAATGGATGCTTCTATTAGTAAAAAAGATAAAGAATTAATTATTGATTATGTTTTAAAGTTTAATCAAGTTATGAAAGTGGAAGATTTTTATACGGTTCCTGTTGGGTATAAGTATGTGGTTGTTTTAACAATAGATTTAGATGGAAATTTAAGTACTTTTGCTTCGCATGAAATAGCTGATTCGATTGAGAAAGAATTAATTAAGAAATTTAAGAAAATATATAAAGTTATTATTCATGTGAATCCGATTGAGAAAAAATAACCTATTATTCTATTCTTTATGGTATAATTTTATTTGGTTAATCTAATAAATGAAGGTATGTCTTTGTATAACTTTAATGTTGGTAGTAGCAATAGTTATGCTCGTGTGTTCCGTGTGAATTCGAGTGGCAACCTTGATGCACCTAACGTGAATAACACGAATGGTGTGCGCCCAATATCTTTTTAAACTTAATATTTGGCTAAGGCTATATATAGAAGCATTAAGATACAAGATTAATCAGTGGGAAACCTAAATAGATAATGCTGATGTTTTAAGTCTAGAACTTTTAACTATTACAGCATTTTTATAGTGTTTTGTTTGTCAATTAAATGTATATTGTATTTTTTATGTAATTGTTTTATACTTAATTTAGTAGAGCATTAGGTCTAAATGCCTACTTGTTTGGGTAGACATTAACCGTTATATTGTTTTTAACAATAATTATGGTTGATGTCTTTTTTGGTTGAAACCAATTTATAAGTTTGGATAATAACCTCACTAACTAATCAAAACTCCTTTCTATGTCTTCCAAAACCCCATAAGGTATAAAGGAGGAGATACCAGTCCCGATGCTCAGGACTATATTATGAAAGTGAATAGGTTAAAAATTCAAGAAAAAGCGTCCGATAAAATTCGACGCTTTTTGACTTCTATGACTAAAATAAAAAATATCTATTTATTAAGGTATTTGGGATTGTCTATTTTACCTAAAAGATAATCGGCAGAGATGTTATATTTTTTACATATTTGATATAAATAAGTTGTTGCAATCGTATATTTTCCTAATTCGTATTTAGATAGCATAGAATTATCTACATTTAGTAGATTAGCTAATTCATATTGTTTAATATTTAATTCTTTTCTTATTTCTTTTAAGCGTTTTCCTGATATTTCTTTATTTATTTCTTTTTTCATATTTTTATATTTTTTAGTATCAGTAAATTCAAAAATGTAATCTAAAGAGCAATCAAAATAATTACATAAAGTATTAAGATGTTTAATAGGGATAATTGTTTCTTCTCTTTCAAATTGACTATAAACATTATCTTTAAATTCTAGTAATTTAGAAATTTCTACTTGTTTTAATTCCATTTCTTCTCTTAAATATTTTAGTCTTTTCTTATACATATTATCACCGAGGCTATTTTCTCATGAATATTTATTACCAAAATATTTTTAATGTAATATTCCAATTTTTCTTGACTTTATGAGTATTTTCTAATATACTTAATATAGTTAAAAATCTTTAATTTTATTTTAGAAAGTAGGAATAAAATTGAAGAATGGAAGTATAGAATTTGAAACTATTAAATCTCATAAGAATAGATTATACTTTTT
>URNW01000019.1 GCA_900549285.1 uncultured Mycoplasmatota bacterium | reverse complement strand
AATAAAAGTATCTTAACATACTTCTATGTCGTATTTTGTCAAACCTTGGAATTACTTTTTTAAAAAGAAAAAAGAATGACTTTCATCACTCTTTATTATCGGATAAACATGGCATCTCCAAAAGAAAAGAAACGATATCTATTTTTAATTGCTTCCCGATAAGCATTTAAAATATATTCTTTAGAAGATAAAGCACTAACTAACATAAGTAAAGTGGATTTAGGTAAATGAAAATTAGTAATAAGACCATCTATTGCTTGAAATTGAAATCCAGGATATATAAAAATTTCTGTATTTCCACTACATTCTCTAAATTCATGATATTTATGAATAATTGTCTCCAAAGTTCTTACCGAAGTAGTACCCACAGCATAAATTTTTCTATGTTCTTGTTTTGCTAAATTAAGACGTTCTGCTACCATTTTAGACATTTGGTAAAACTCACTATGCATATGATGTTCTAATACGTTTTCTACTTCTACTGGTCTAAAGGTCCCCAAGCCAACATGAAGAGTAACAAATAAAACTTCTACACCCTTATCCTTTATTTTTTCTAATAGTTCCTTTGTAAAATGTAAACCTGCTGTAGGTGCAGCTGCACTGCCAATATTTTTAGCATAAACAGTTTGATAGCGACTCTTATCTTGCAATTTTTCATGAATATAAGGAGGAAGAGGCATACTGCCAAGGAGATCCAAAATCTCCATTAAAATCCCCGTATAAATAAGTTTTACATGAACAATTCCATCTTCTTTTTTCTCAATTACTTCTGCCTTCAATTTATCTGAAAAAGAAATAATAGTACCCACTTTTAATCTTTTAGCAGGTCTAGATAAACACTCCCATATATTGCTTCCTAAATCTTTTAAAAGCAAAAGTTCAATAACTGCTCCTGTTTCTTCTTTTGTACCAATAATTCTTGCTGGTATTACTTTAGTATCATTTAAAACCAACACATCTCCCTTATTTAATTCATCTAAAATATCATAAAAGTGCTTATGTTCTATCTCTCCTGTATTTTTATTTAATATCATTAATCTTGATTGATCACGATTTTGAATAGGTGTTTGAGCAATTAATTCTTCTGGAAGTTCATAATCAAAATCACTTAACTTCATATTATACCTCTGTTTCTAAAAATTTTTTTACTTTTTCTAATATTTCTTTAGAAATATCTTCAATTGTTCTAATTTTATCATTCTTTAAACACAAAATTTTTTCATACTCATAAATAGTTGAAAGCTCTAAATAAGCTATTTCAGCCATCCGAAGTAAATTAATATTAGCTATTTTACCATTTTTTTCCTTTAATGTACAAACATATTCATAAGGAAGATACAAAAACAACACTAAATCTGGTCTAGGTAACCCTAGCAAAACAAATTCCAAATTATCTAACCATTCATACATCATATTTCTTTCTTTGATGTCTTTAATTTTTCCACCTTGAAAAGCCATATTCGATTCTACATATCGATTTAATACTACAACATAATCATTATCTAAATATTTTTTTATAATATCTATATTATAAACACGATCAGCAGCATAGTAAAGGCTAGATATTTTAGGATCTACATTTTCTATTCCTTCTCGAAAATAAGACTCACTATGTTTTCCTAAATAAGCTTCACCTATAATTTTTCCAGTTGGAGAAGCATAATTAGGAAACCCAAAACTAATAGCTTTATACCCTATTTTTTTTAAATTAGCAACTAAAATATCAGTTTGTGTTTGTTTTCCTGAACAAAGTGTTCCTTCAATCACAATCAATTTGCCTTTACTCATTATTCTCACCTATTCATAAATTGGAAATTTATCTGTCAAATTTAAAACTTCCTGCTCCAATTTTTTCAAAACATCTTGATCATCCCTATTTTTTAAAGCTTTTGCTATAATATGTCCGATCATCTCAAATTCTTTTTCTTTAAATCCACGGGTTGTCATAGCAGGACTTCCAAGTCTAATGCCACTAGTTTTAAACGGAGATTCAGTTTCATTAGGAATTGTATTTTTATTAACCGTAATATGAATCCCATCTAATACCATTTCTGCTTCTTTTCCTGTCATTCCAAGTGAAGATTTTACATCAACAAGCATTAAATGATTATCAGTACCTCCTGAAACAATCTTAAATCCATCATTTTGTAATGTTTTTGCCAAAACTTTAGCATTTTTAACTACCTGTTCTTGATAAATTTTAAATTCTGGCTGTAAAGCTTCATAAAAGCACTCTGCTTTGGCAGCAATAACATGCATCAAAGGTCCCCCTTGAATCCCAGGAAAAATAGTTTTATTTATTTTTTTTATAATGTCTTCATTATTAGTTAAAATAAGTCCTCCTCTTGGACCTCTTAAAGTTTTATGTGTCGTAGATGTTACAACATCAGCATAATCCACAGGATTCTGATGTAACCCTGCTGCTACTAACCCCGCAATATGAGCCATATCTACAAATAAATAAGCTCCAACTTCATGAGCAATTTCACTAAACTTCTGAAAATCGATAAAGCGAGAATAAGCAGAAGCTCCTGCTACAATCATTTGTGGTCTTTCTTTAATTGCTAACCTTCGTATTTCTTCATAATCTAATCTTTCTGTTTCTGAATCTAAATTATAAGCCACAAACTCATAATCTAATCCACTAAAATTAACAGGATTACCATGAGTTAAATGTCCCCCATGAGATAAATTAAGTCCCATTACTTTATCATGAGGTTCTAATAAAGCTCGATAAACTGCCATATTAGCACTAGAACCACTATGGGGTTGCACATTCGCATATTTAGCACCAAATAGCTTTGTAACGTACAAAATAGCTAAATCCTCTACTGTATCTACATTTTCACAACCACCATAATATCTTTTTCCCGAATATCCTTCTGCATATTTATTTGTAAAAATACTTCCTTGCAATTCTAATATATCTTTTGAAACATAATTTTCAGAAGCGATAAGTTCAACATTATTTTGTTGTCTTTTCTTCTCTTTTTCTAAAGCTTCTTTAATCCTTAAATCCATCTAAATCTCTCCTTTTTGCTTGATCAACAATATTATTTAAAAGCATAGCAATTGTCATTGGCCCAACACCTCCTGGAACAGGTGTAATATAACTAGCTTTCTTAGAAACACTATTAAAATCAACATCTCCAAATAATTTCCCATCTACTCTATTAATACCTACATCAATTACAACTACACCATCTTTTACATATTCTTCCGTAATATAATTTGCTCGTCCAATGGCCACTATTAAAATATCAGCTTGTTTAGTAATTTCCTTTAAATTTTGGGTTTTTGAATTAGCAATAGTAACTGTCGCTCCTCTATTTAATAAAGATATTGCCATAGGCCTTCCCACAATTTTACTGCTTCCTACCATTACAACATGCTTACCCAAAATAGGTATATGTTCATGTTCTAGCATTGTTAATATTCCCAGTGGTGTAGCAGCAATCAAATATTCTTCATTACTAAGTAGCGAACCTAAATTATAAATTCCAAACCCATCTACATCCTTTTTAGAAGAAACATAAGAAATAATTTTATCTTCACAAAACTTTTTAGGAAGAGGACTTTGAATTAATATCCCATCAAATCTCTGATCATAATTCAAGTCCTTAATTTTTTCTATAATTTCTTCTTCTTCATTACTTTCACAAAAACGATACAATTCACAAAAAATTCCCAACTCTTCACAAGTTTTAATTTTATTTCTTACATAAATTTCACTAGCAGCATCATTTCCTACTAAGATAATCGCTAATCCTGGTGTAATATTCTTTTCTTTTAATATTTCTATTTCTTTTTTTAACTTTTCTTTTATTTCACTTGCTATTAATTTACCATCAATTAAATTCATTATAGTCTCCTTTCGTTTAATTTATTTTTTTCAAAAACGAAACACTTGAATCTTTACTATATATAAAATCATCTTAATCTCTCCTAAAAAAGCGTACCTTGTCTTACAATTTTTAAATGTAAATAAGCTTTATCTGTTGCCATTCTTCCTCTTTGGGTTCTTTTAATAAATCCCTCTTGTAGCAAAAATGGTTCTACTACATCTTCAATCGTACTAACTTCTTCTCCAATTGCTGTAGCAATAGTCTCAACACCTACAGGACCACCATCAAATTTATGAATCAAAGCATTCAAATATTCAATATCAATTTGATCTAACCCATACTCATCTACTTGTAACTTTTTCAAACTATTGGCAGTGATATCATAACTAATAACACCCTCACCTTGAACTAAAGCAAAATCTCTTACTCTTTTAAATAAACGATTCGCAACTCTTGGTGTTTTCCGACATCTTTTAGCAATTTCTAATGCAGCATCATCTTCAATTTCCATATTTAAAACTCTTCCTGTTCTTTTAACAATTTGCTTTAGTTCCTCATCTTTATAATAATTCAGTTTTGCAACAATACCAAAACGATCCCGAAGAGGACTAGATAAATCTCCCGCTCTAGTAGTAGCTCCAACTAAAGTAAAAGGAGGAAGATCTATTTTAATACTTCTACTTTTTCCATCAGCCCCAATAATAATATCAAGTTCAAAATCTTCCATAGCAGGATAAAGAATTTCTTCAACAAATTTAGGCATTCTATGTATTTCATCAATAAATAAAACATCTCCAGGTTCAATTGTCGATAAAACCGCCGCAAGATCACCACTTTTTTCTAAGGCTGGACCACTAGCTGTCTTAATATTACTACCAAGCTCATTTGCAATAATATGAGCAAGAGTTGTTTTTCCAAGCCCAGGAGGACCATATAATAAAACATGATCCAATGCTTCATCTCTCATTTTAGCCGCTTCAATAAAAACTTTTAAGTTTTCTTTAATATCCTCTTGACCAATATATTCTTTTAAACTCTGAGGTCTTAAAGTAACTTCAAAAGAATCAATATCATGTTGTTTAGCATCAAGAATATTATCATCCATAACCATTCCTCCTTAATTTAAATCTTTACCTCAACATTAATTTTAAAGCTTCCTTTATTTGAGCTTCAATTTCTAAAGAAGCATTCACTTTAGGAAGAACTTTCTTAATTTCAGCATTTTTATATCCTAAACTTTCTAATACATTCACAAGTTCATCAAACTCTCCACTTAAATTAACATCATTCTTATTAGCTAATTTTCCTTTTAAGTCCAAAATAATTTGTCTAGCAAGCTTATCTCCAATTTTAGGAAACTTTTTTAAATATAAAATATTTTCTCGATCAATCGCATCAATAATTCCAGCAATACTGCCTGTAGCAAGCATAGGTAGCGCCATCTTAGGGCCAAGTCCTTTAACATTAATTAACTTCAAAAATAAATTTCTTTCATCTTCACTTTTAAAACCATATAAAGAATATTCATCTTCTCTAATTTGATTATATAAATAAACTTTAACTTCTTGATCAAGTTCAAAACTAAAAGGATTAGCAACAAAAATCGTATATCCAATTCCTTGAACTTCTACTACAATATAATTACTCTCTTGTAAAGTAATCTTCCCAATAATATAGTTATACATCTTATCACCTATTAAATATCATAGCATACAATTGTTTAAAAGTATAGTATTTTTAACCCTTTATCCAAATTCATAAATCTAAAATTTCTTTTGCTTTTATTAAAAACATGCTAAAATAATAATTACAAAGGACGGAATAAAAATGAAAATAAATACAGGTGTAGATCTAGTTGAAATTAAAAGAATCAAAAAAATTTTATCCCCTAACATCTTTTCTAAAATATTCACCAAAAAAGAACAAGAGTATTTTAAAACTAAAAAAATGTCTCTTGAAACGATCGCTGGTTGCTTTGCTGCCAAAGAAGCCCTATTAAAATCTTTAAATGAAGGACTAGATTTTTGTAAAATGACAGATATTGAAATATTACACACATCAACTGGATCTCCCTATTATTCCTTTCATAACACAATAAAAAAGAAAGTAAAAAACATAAATTTTTCACTTTCTATTAGTCATGAGAAGGAGTACGGGATTGCTTTCGTAGTTGCAATTTTTCCTTAAATTTTTGTAAATCCTTATTCCATGAAGCAAAATTTTTATCCTCTCTATGATCAGATAATTCCATTTTAGAAGTTAAATAACCTCCTAAATATTTGCTTACTTTTAAAGCTCCACTATAGTTTAAATGATCTCCTTTGTCTCTAGTATCTTTTATCCAATCAATTTTAATTTCATCATTCAAAATATTCATATCTAAATAATCAATTTGATATTTAGAAGCATATTCTAAAATTACTTTATGGCGAGTATAATTCCATCCCTTATAATTAGGTGTATTTAAAAGCATAAAGGTGATATTTTCTTCTTCACAAAGTTTTCTAATCTCATCCAAATAAAACATATTAATACTAGAAATTTTACTATTTTTCTTATTTTTTTGCATATAATTATCATTTTGTGAAGGAACAAGCTTTTTACTAAAATTATATCCCTTTAACTCATCAGTCCAAGTATAATTTACTTGAAAATTAAAATCTCTCCAACCCAAAGATTTCCAACGATTATGATAAAAAAACACTGGTAAAAATTCTTGAACAAAGCTTTTTCCAACTCTCTCTATTGATACATCACGAAAAATATTATATGCTTCTAAAATAACTATTTTTGGTTTTTGTGTTTTTAAAGCTTTTTTTAAAAAATCATAAGAAGTATTAATAAGCTGAGCTGGTGTTCCTGTAATATATGTAGTAAACCCATATTCCTCATACATATCTAAAGGAGAAATATTGGCATATGCTTCACTATCTCCAATAATTAAAACATCAATACTATTTTCTTTCGCTCCTAATATACCATTTGCTTTTACATTATACATTCCAGCTTCTTTGGTATTATTTTTAGGAATAAAAAGAAATGAAAAAAATACTAATAAAAGAAGCAAAATAAAGTGAAAAAGAAATACTCTTCCAATCATTTGTTTTATACTCATATATATCCTCCTAAAAATTAACATAAAGTGGATCTACAGGTGCATATCCAACTCCATAAGCTCCAAAAATAATAATAATTAAAATCAATGCATAATAAATAGCCCATTTAACCATAATAGGATAACTAGCAATTTTTTCTCTCACATCTATTTTCTTTTCTTTAAAAATACTAATTACAAAGACTAAAATTAAAATCAAGAAGACAATAATAAAATCTCCTTTACTCAATCCTAATGTATAAATAAAGCCATGCTTAAAGGAAGCGAAAGAAAATTCGGTAAATATCTTTTTTAACATACCAAACCCAGCCGTTAGACTAGTAGCTCTAAAAAACATTTCTCCAATTACAATAATAATCCAAGTCTTAAAGATTACTAAAGAAAGATAAAGTTTTCCTTTTTTATTAACATGAAATTTTAGATAAAGTTTAGAAAAGAGTGGTTCAGTAATATTTTCAAGCAAAATAAAGCAAAAATGATACATTCCAAAGAAAATATATGTCCAAGCAGCTCCATGCCACAAGCCATTACATAACCACACACAAAATAAAGCTACACTTCCACTAACAAGAGGTCCAAAATGATTGCCCAAAACTTTTCTAAGTTTCATTGTAAGCTTTTTTAATCCTTTTGATAAAGAAAGCGGATAAAAAATATAATCTTTAAACCATTTTCCCAAAGTAATATGCCAACGCATCCAAAATTCAGAAATATTTTTAGAAAAGAAAGGTTGTCTAAAATTCTCAGGTAAACGAATACCAAACATTTCCCCACTGCCAATTACAATATCCATTACTCCTGAAAAATCCATATACAACTGAATGGTATACAAAATTGCTCCCAATAAAATAATACCTCCATCATAAGAAGTATAATGATTAAAAATAGTCTTTACAATAATATCTAAACGGTCTGCAATAACCATTTTTTTCATTAATCCATATAAAATTCTTTGTGCTCCAAAAGTTATATTACGATAATTTAAATCTTCTCCCTGCCACAAAGTATACGCAATTTCATTATATCTACATATTGGTCCTTCCATAATAGTAGGAAAAAAACTAACAAATAAAGCAAAACGAAAAACATTTTTATCAGCTCGAATCGTATCTCGATAAACATCAATCAAATAAGATAATGCTTGTAAAGTATAAAAAGAAATTCCAATTGGCAAAATAAATTTGGGTAAAGAAAATTGCCAAGGGATATCCAAACTCGCAAAAAAATGGTTTAAATTAGTTCCTAAAAAGAAAGAATATTTTAAAACAATTAATATACCTAAATTAAAAAGAAGACAGAAAAGAAAAACCAATCTTTCTTTTCTTTTTTCTTTCTTTTTCCATGCTTTCTTTTCTTCTTTACTAATATTTTCAAGTTTAATAATTGCTTTATCTTTCATCTTATTTAAAAGTAAAGCTGAAAAATAAATACTGAGAATTGAAAAAATTAAGAAAATAATTCGACTTTTACTGAGAAGAAAAATAAACAAAAAGCTCGCGAATAATAATATTTTAGGTCTTACCCTTTTCGGTACAATTTTATAAAAAATTAAAATAATTGGAAGAAAAACAAGAAAATATGCGGGACTGCTATATTGCATAATTTTATTCCTCCTCTAATCTTTCCACTAATTTTAAAATTGCTTGTGCTGAATTAAAATTAGAAGGTATAATCTCTACTGTTGGAATCTCAATGTCATATTCTTCTTCTAATAGAGCTACTAAAGATAAAATAGATAAAGAATCTAAATAATGTCCATCAATCAAATTAGTAACTGTATAATAATCAACATCAGAATTAACTTCCATTAAAACACCTATTAATCTCTCCATTTTCTATCCCTCCTTTCTATAAGTATTAAATACATAAGTATCTACTTTATCTCGAATTAATTTAACTTGCCCATCTTTATAAAAAAATACCCTAGGTAGATCTCTACTCAAAAATAAAGATATTCCTTCTGTTAAAGAATAAGCACCCGTATTTTTAAAAAGTAAAAAATCTCCTACTCTTAAATCTGCTTCTAAATGTTTCACTAAAAAATCATTAATAGTACACAAAGATCCACAAATATTAAAATCTTTTTTGTCTTGATTACGCAAAGGCTTTATTTCCATAATCGGTTGATTTAATGCTAATCCTGAACCATAATATACCATTTGATGCATTCCCCCATCTACAATAGCAAAATTTCCATTTTGATTGCTTTTTATATCTTTAACTTGCGTAATATAAGTTCCTGAGCTTGCTATGATACTTCTTCCAAGTTCTAAAATAAATTCTCCTTGAAACTTCATTTTACAAACAGCATCATAAAAGCATTGTAAAAATTCTTCTTCTTGATCTTCTTGATTCTCATAATACTGAATAGGAAATCCTCCTCCATATTCTAACTCAGCAAATTGAAAATGATACACTTCAAATATTCTTTGTATATAAGAATCTAAATATTCTAATTCCTTTTCTATTTGTCGCTTTCTTTTTTGTGTCCCTGAAAAATATTCTAAACCAACAATCTGTAAATGTGGATATTCTTCCCTATTCAAAATGATTTTTTCTACATCTTCTTCACTCATACCAAACTGATTGCCACTACTTAGACGCAATAATATTTTTATATTTTGATAGCAGTCTTTTAATAAAGAAAATTGTTGCATAGATTCCACTGTAAAAATTTGACATTGATAATCCATCATTTCTAAAATTTCTTCTTTTTCTTTTTTTACACCAGAAATAACTAATTTTCTAGCATCAATATCTTGTCCTTTACAAATCTGAAATTCTCCAAAAGAACAAACCTCAAAGCGTGAAACAAACTCATCAAGTTCAGAGATTAAAAATGAATTTGCTTTCATAGCAAAACATAACTTCACCTTTTTTGGTAGCTTCTCTTGAAGCCATTTTACTCTCCTTTGCATCTCATTTATATCTAGTAAATAGCATGGTGTATATTCTTTAATTTGCTTAAAAATATTATCATCCACTTCAAATCATCCTTTCTAAAGCCTTTCGATCAATTTTACCATTTTTAGTTAGGGGAAACTTTGGTATAACAATCCATTTAGTTGGAAGCATATAAATAGGTAAACGTTCCTTTAAATTTTGTCTAACATCACTTTCATTAATCTGTCCAACATAAAAAGCAACTAATCGATTTTTTTCTTCTAAAAATAAAACACAGCATCTTTCAATTCCCATAACATTATGAATTGCTCTTTCAATTTCTTCTAATTCAATTCGGTGTCCCATATACTTAATTTGAAAATCTTTTCGTCCACTAAAAAATAATTCTTTTTGCTCGTTATAATATCCTAAATCTCCTGTTCGGTAAATCAAATCAAGATAATATTTTTGTTTAGGATTTTGAACAAATCTTTTATTTGTTTCCACCCAATTATTAAAGTAACCTAAAGCAAGTTCTGAACTACGCACACAAATTTCTCCAACTTTTAAAGGTTCATCTACTACTTCATCATGATTTCCTAACAAAAAAACATCTTCATTTGGAAAATTATTTCCAATTGGTATTTTATCATATTCTCGTTTACGATCTAAAATATGATATGTACAATTACATGTAATTTCAGTTGGACCATATAAATTTACAAAAGTAGCCTTTGGTAAATGATCCATCCAAGATTTTAAATGTTTAATAGGCATAACCTCTCCACTAAATAAAACCTTATTAACATGATCTAATGGTTTATAATCTAATCCGTGAAAAGTAGAAATTAAACATAAAGCTGACACAGCCCAAATCATAGTCGTAACCTTATAATCCACTAGCATATCCATTAATTTCATTGGATTTGAAAAATATGTTCTAGGTACAAGTACTAAATTAGCTCCTACTTTTAAGGCTGAATAAATATCTTTTACAGATACATCAAAATCTAACGGTGCTTGATTTGCTAATACATCTTCATCAGTAATATGAAATATATCTGTAAAGTAAGTGATAAAATCTAAAACAGAATGATGATTAACAACAACTCCCTTTGGAACACCAGTAGACCCAGAAGTAAAATTAATATATAAAGGATCCATATCAATTTTTTTAGAACGAATAAATTGAAGAATATCATAATTACATAAGCCCCTTTTTAATTCTTCTACTTTAAAGATTTTAAAATTTGGAAACAAAGTTAAAGCTTGACTATAAAAATCTTCATTCGTAACAATCACTTTTGCATCTAAAACAGTAATAATATTTTTTAATCTCTCATCTGGCAATTCAGGATTTAAAAAACTATAACATCCTCCCGCATAAAGAATACCAAAGAAACTTTCTAAAGCCAAGATACTTTTTTCCATATAAACAGCAACAGGCATATTAATAGAGATATATTGAGCTAAAGATGAACCAATTTGTTCGCTAAATTTTTGAATTTCCAAATAACTAGCGAAACCAAATTCATCATATACCCCCTTATGTTCTTTATCCTTTATTTGCTCTAAAAATTCTAATACATTCATACATATACTCCGTTCTTCAAGTATTGTATCAAAATAAACATATAAAAATCCTATAGAAAACCTTAATTTTTCTATAGGATCATTATTTTCTTGGCAAAGTAATTACAAATTTCGTCATATATTTAGATTTATCTTTCTTAGCAAGCTCAATAGATCCATGATGAAGTTCTACAATCTTTCTTGAAATAGACATCCCTAATCCTACACCTTTTCCACTAGTTCTAGCTTCATTACTAGTAATAAAAGGCATAAATATTGTTTTTCTTATTTCTTCAGATATTCCTTTTCCATTATCCCCAATAAATAATAAAATTTGTTCTTTTTTTATTTGCATTTCAAAATAAATAGTAACTCCTTCTTGATTATGATCTAATGAATTATTAATTAAATTTTCAAACAATCTCTTTATTAATTTTTGATCAATTTCTAAAAACACTTTATCCTCTGGAATTTCCACTTTTAAATGAAATTTTTTAAAATGGATTTCATCATACTTACAAGCTAGATATTCTTTGCAAAATTCTCCAAAATCAACTTTTTTTAAATGTAATTTATAATCAGGATGTTCCATCTGTGTAAATTCAAACAAAGTATCAACCAAATCACTTGTATATAAAGCCTTTTGATAGATTGTTTGATAATATTTTTCTTGTTTTTCTAAAGGAACAACCCCATCTAAAAAAGCTTTTGTATATCCACTAATAACAGTTAAAGGTGTTTTTAAATCATGACTTACATTGGCTATAATTTTTTGTCGTTCTAAATAAACTTCTGTCTTTTCTTTTTCAGCAGTATTTAATTTTTGTAAAACTTGATTAAATTTATCTACAATTTTTCTAAATTCATCTGGTAAATATTCTTGTTCAATAGGTAAGCTCTCTCCTTTTTGATAAGATGAAATTGCGCCTGAAAGTTGAATAAAAGGTTTTTTTAATCTGCGATTAAAAAAATAAGCTTCTAAAAAAATTACAATTGCCATAACACATATAGCCATAATCCAAAAAGTTTGAGTTTCACTTAATAAAGTAGAATAATAAGTAGTTGAAATCATAGGAGATAAAAATAGTAAAGATCTCTCTTTTCCAGATTCTGTTACAAAATCATACTTTTCTATCCCATATGTATCATCATAAACTCCATTTAACAAGCGAATATCTTGATCAGAAATCACTTCATGTAAAGGAAATATATCTCCCTTAATTACAGTGTTATTTTCATCTAATTCAGCATATCCTTTAATCATTTCTGTTTCTAATTCCTCATCATAAGAATTTAAAAATATAACCGAAGAGACCTTATCATTTTTATCTTTCTTATTTAAAACATAATAATACTCATTAGAATAATAATCACTAATATAGTGGACCTGCTTCCCAGAAATATTCTTTTCAATATTCCAATCTGTTGCAAATAAATAAAAACCTTTTTGATTCACAATTGCAAACTCACAATTTGAAAATTGTTCTATCGGAATCAAATCATATCTCTCTTCCTTCAAATAATCCTCATAAATTAAAAAATCATCTAAAATAGGAAAACTATTTTCTAATTGCTTTGTAGAAATAGAATTAGCAAATACAAAAAGCCCCAACAGTAAAAAAGAACATAATACGAACTGTATTAAACAAATTTTAACAAAACTATTTTTATTCTTTGTTTTCAAATTTATAACCTACCCCCCTAACTGTAAGAACATATTTTGGATTACTAGGATCTTCTTCAATTTTGGAACGAATATTAGAAATATGAACCATCATTGTATTTGCATCATTCTCAAAAAACTCACCATGAATACATTCATATAATTGTGCCTTTGTAAATACCCGATTAGGCTGTTGCATCATTTTTGCTAAAATCTTAAATTCTGCTCTTGTCATAGGCACTAAATGACCATTTTTCTTCAAAACATATTCATCTAATTCTAAAGATAAATTGCCAATATGAATAATTCGATCTTTACTTTTATCATATTCCTGATATTGCTTTGTTCTTCTAAGAATAGCTTGAATATAAGCGACTACTTCTAAAGGATTAAATGGCTTAGAAATATAAAGATCCGCTCCTAAATTCAAACCTAATATACGATCAGAGTCTTGATTCTTAGCAGACATTACAATAATAGGAACTTCACTTTCACTTCTAATTTTTTTAATAAGCTCATACCCATTCATCTCTGGCATAACAATATCAACTAATATTAAATCAATTTTATTTTGTTTAAAAATCTCCCATGCTTCTAAACCATTTTTTGCAAGTATAATTTTATAAGAATTATTTTCTAAATATAAAGTTAACAGTTCTAAAATATCTGTATCATCTTCAGCAATCAAAATTGTAAACATACCCTTCACCTCTAAAGTAAGCTTTACCCTATTATAACATCTTTTAGAAAAAGTTACCAACTAAAACGATATACCAAATAAAAACCCATAAAAATGGGATAAATAGACTAATTGGTGTCCCAAGCGGGATTCGAACCCACGATCTTTAGCGTCGGAGGCTAACATTCTATCCAGCTGAACTATTGGGACACATTTTTATTCTATCACAAAAGTACAATAAAAAAAAGACTTACTACTAAGTAAATCTTATAATATCAAATACTGTAATATAAATCATAAGTAAAATAATAAGAAAGAAGAAAATCATATGACAAGCATTTTCAAATTTAGAATTAATAGGACTACCTTTAATTTTTTCAATAATTAAAAATAAAATCCTACCACCATCAAAAGCTGGTATAGGCAGTATATTAATCAATCCAACATTAATACTTAAAAAAGCTATTAAATAAACTATTTGTTGAACTCCCATTGCTAAACTCTCACCAACTACATGATAAATACCAACTGGTCCAGATAAACTACTAAGAGAAATTTGCCCCGTAAATAAATTAATAACTGTAAGCCACATAGTAGAAATTAAACTCCAAAATCTCTCAAAAGCATATTTAATACTTGCCCATAAGCCATGCTCTTCCGTCTGTTCAATTCCAAAACCAAAAGTCTTTTGTTCTTCTCCTGCCTCTGTTTTAGTAACATCAGGCTCTAACTCTAAGGTAATGGTCTTTCCATCTCTTAATACTTCAAATTGATAAATATTACTGTCGTTTTTTAAATAAAGTACAATTTGAGTTTGATCCCAAGTAGAAACATGGTGATTATTAATAGATAAAATCAAATCCCCTGTCTCTAATCCCCCTTTTTCGGCTGCTGAATCTTCAAGTACAGTTCCAACTTTAGGTTCTAAACTATTAGCTCCCCAAATAAGAGCCATAACAAATAAAATTAAAATAGCAAGCACAAAATTATTAAAAACTCCTGCAGCTAAAATAATAATTCTTTGCCACCACTTCTTATTACACATAAAATCTTCTTTTTTTATTTTCTTTGTATCATCATCTTCATATACTTCCCCAGCCATAGAAACAAATCCCCCAATAGGTAAAGCACGAATATTATATGAAATACCATCTTTGCCAACATGAGTTTTAATAAGAGGACCCATTCCTATAGAAAATTCATAAATATGAACACCTGCTTTTTTTGCAGTAATAAAATGTCCAAATTCATGAACTAAAATGATTAATCCTAAAATAAATATTAATAATATTAAAACAATAAACCACATAATATCCTCCTATAAAATTGCGTAAAATAATAAGAATCCAAGCATAATGGCAATTGTACTATCTAAACGATCTAAAATTCCTCCATGACCAGGAATTAAATTACTAAAATCTTTAATTCCATTTTCTCTTTTAATTTTACTAAACATTAAATCACCAATTTGTCCAAGGATTGATAAAATTAAAGTAACCAAAACAATTCCTAATGTAACTCTTCCCACTAAAAAATGATAAAAAACAACCGCAACAGTCGTACCAATAATAGAACCAAGTACACTTCCCTCTATTGTTTTTTTAGGACTAACTTTAGGAATCAATTTATGCTTGCCAAATAACATTCCCATAAACATAGCAAAAGTATCAGTAAATATAAAAATTAATAGAAGATAAATAAATAGATATAAACTTGTAACTCTTGCCAAAATCATAGCATTAAAAGCTGTTCCTAATAAAATAACAGAACCAATCAAAAATAAAGCATCTGTAGCAGTATATTGATCTTCATCATAAAAAATAGATAATCCTAATAAACTAAGTAACAAAATAGCTATTCCTCGGTACGTTATTCCAAATAAAATAGAATAACCATCATATTCTGTTAAAACAATCAAAAGAAGTGAAATAACTGCCACTAACTGTACAAAAATCGGAAATGCATGATGACTTTTTTTTAAGTCTAACATCTCTTTTAAAGCTAAAATACTTACTATACCAACACCTAATCGAAATAAATCTCCACCATACCAAATAACTGGTATTACAATGATAAGCATAACAATCGCACTAATAATTCTTTTTTTCATATGTCCCTACTTTCTTACTATAACAAGTATACTATTAAGCTTAAATGAAGTCAATTATTTATATAACCCCATTTTCTTTTTCATATCTATAAATTTATTTTTGGCAATTTTTCTAGTAATTCTAATATTTTCATCTAAAATTTGATCTAATCGATCACTATTTATTATTTCCTTATATCTTTTTTGAATACCCTCAATTTCTTTTACAACTACATCAGCAACATACTTTTTAAATTCTCCATAATTTTTACCAATAAATTTTGTTTCAATTTCAGAAATACTCTCTCCTGTAATTGAAACACAGATATTAATTAAATTACTAATTCCAGGTTTATTTTCAGGATCAAAACGAACTACACACCCACTATCCGTTGTAGCTCCCATAATCTTTTTTTGAATAGTACCAACTTCATCAAGTAACCGAATAACCCCTTTTGGATTTTCACTTGATTTACTCATTTTTTTTGAAGGAGTGATTAAATCCATAATTTTAGTACCAGATTCAGTAATATAAGCTTCTGGTAATTTAAAAGTATCTCCAAATTTTTTATTAAATTTTAAAGCAATATTACGTGCCAATTCAACATGTTGCTTTTGATCAATACCAACAGGAACATAATCTACATCATAAGCCAAAATATCTGCTGCCATTAAAACAGGATACGTAAATAATCCCGCACAAAAATTAGCATTTTTACTACTTTTATCTTTAAATTGTGTCATTCTAGATAATTCTCCAAAAGGTGTATTACATTCTAAAAGCCAAGAAATATTTGCATGATATTCATTTTCAGATTGAATAAAAATAATATTCTTATCTGGATCAATTCCACATGCTAAATATAAAGCAACTAAACTACGAATATTCTCGTGTAAAGTCTTAGCATCCTGAGGAACCGTGATGGCATGCATATCCGCAATAAAAATATAAGATTTAAACAAGTCTTGCATTCTTACCATTTGTCTTATTGCACCAATATAATTTCCAAGTGTTATAACTCCAGATGGTTGAATACCAGTTAAAATTGATTTGGTTACTTTCTCATCCAATTTTTTCATGTCAATTACCCACTTTCTTTCTAAGTATATCAAAAATATCCCAAAAATAAAAGAAAAAAATCCATATTCAGGATTTTTTAAAATGAATCAATGTTAACTTTAACATTTTTAATATGATTCACATAAGCATAAGCCAGAATAATTGTTCGAAGCGCTTTAGCATTTTTACCGCCTTTGCCAATCACAGCTCCCATATCATCATTAGAAACTAATATTTCCAAAATAGTAGCGTCTTCATCTTGAAAAGAACGAACACGAACTAAATCAGGATTCTTAACAATATTCTGAATTAAATAAGTAGCAAATTCTGTAATTTCCATACTACTTACCTACTTTTTTATTTTGAGCGTACTTCGCCATAATTCCTTCTTTAGAAAGAATAGAACGAACTGTATCAGTAGGGATTGCTCCGTTATTTAACCACTTTAATGCTTTTTCTTCGTCTATAGAAACAGAAGCAGGCTTACTAATTGGATTATAAGTACCAACAGTTTCTATAAATCTACCATCTCTTGGACTTCTAGCATCAGCGGCTACAATACGATAAAATGGTTTTTGTTTAGCACCCATTCTCTTAAGTCTTAATTTAACTGCCATAAAGTTTTCCTCCTTTGTTACTACATTCTAACACAAAAAACATAAGGTGTCAACCATTTTTAGTTGACACTATTTTAAATAATCCTCATCTATTTCTTGAATTACTTGATCCTCTTCTTGATCTAAATCCTCAATAACATCATAATCATCCTCTTCATCTTCTACACTAACTTTTATCATAGTATTTCCTACAATCTCTACCCCAAGTTCCTTTTCAATAGATAAACTAACTTTATCATTTAACACTTGAACATCTGTTACTGTAGGCTGTGTCAAACTCCGAACAATAATCTCTGATGCATCTGTCAAAACTGCTCCATCTTTTAAGCGAATATTCATTTTATCGTCATAACTAAAATGTTCTGTTGCTACTGCTGTTTTAGTATCATTATTATATGAATACCAAACATTAACATCAAATCCTCCAGAAATATAAACTACACCATTTTGATTTTTACCTTCAAAAGTATGATTAATAACCCAACACCCTAATACCGTATCTGGTTTTTCATTAGGAGTAACAAAAAATTTAGATACGCTTGTTTTCTTTGCTTTACCAATCACCGCTTTGGTAACAATCTCTTTAAAACTTGCCAATTTGATTCCTCCTCTATTTTAATCTATGCAAGAAAGCCTAAAAATGTACTATAATTTAAAAAAGATAGGATAATCTTTTTAAATCTGTTATAATAGAGTTGGTGATTAAAATGGATTGTATTTTTTGTAAAATAGTAAATGGAACAATTCCTAGCAAAGTAATATTTGAAGATAATTTAGTCATGGTTTTTATGGATAATAATCCCGCAGTAAATGGTCATTTACTAATTATTCCTAAAGAGCACTATACAGACTATCAAGAACTACCAGAAAAGATGCTATCCCATATTTTTGATATAGCTAAAGATTTAGGACCAAAAATCATGCAAAAATTAAATGCCGAGTCGCTTACTTTATTAGTAAACTATGGAGAAGATCAAAAAGTAAAACATTTTCATCTTCACTTATTACCAAACTTTCATAAAAAAGAGAACAGCTCATTAAAATCAACTGATGATATATTTACTATTTTAAAAAAATAAATTAGTCAACTTATATAGTTGATTTTTTTATTAAAAAAAGGAAGCTCTACAAAGCTTCCTATGGTTTATTTAATCAATAAAAACATGTTTCATTAAATGTTTTACATGAAAATAAGTAATCACTCTTTTAAAAACATGAATAATAGAACATGTCAAACAAAAACCGCCACGAACACAAAATAATTGTTCTAAAGATAATTTCATAAAATCCTTTCTAACGAGTGAACAGTATTATTCTAACATATCTTTAAGTATTTTTCTATCTTAAAATAAGGGATTAAAACATCAATTTCTCCACTACTCCAAGGCCCTACTTGATAAGGAGGAAAAATAATTTTCAAATTTTCTTCTTCAAACATTAAATATTGAAAATGATTGAAAGTAGCTTCTAATCCTTCCTCTAAAATATCCTCTTCATCAAATATAACATCTTGTTTTTTCTCAAGTAAAAATTCTTTAGAGAGAGTACTTAATTCATTTAAAAGTGATTCGTTATACTCTAATATATCTTTTAAAAGAATTTCTTTATGATTTTTTATATCATAATAATAAACACGATCAAATCTTATATCATGAGCTCCTCCACTATATACGAATAATACCAAATGAACAGATATAATATCTTGATACATAGAAGTATCATAAAAAGTATGATAAGTACTTCCCTTTTCCACTTCTAACTGAATTTCTTCCAAAAAACGATTCTGCTTTTCAAAAATAAAATCATTTACTTCTAGTGAATTTATATCAAAAGAGGAATACGAAAAAATAGCATAATTCATAAAAAATACCACCTGATTTCTAACAATTTTTGGTAAAATTAAAAATAGAGATATACTCTATTTCATAGCCTTAATTTTATTATTAGCCATATCCATTGCATTATTTACAAGCGAACTTGCCTTTTTCTTTGTATTCTTATTATTTAAAGCATAAGCCATCATTCCAGCTCCTGCCGCCATTGCAATTAAACTGCCAGCCATTAATTTTTTCATATCCAACACCTCAATATTATTATGAACAAGTACTTCTAAATTTATTCATCAATCTTTCTTTTAAATTTGTTTTCCTAGATGATGCATAATCATTATTAACAGCCATCATAAAAGCATTTGCCTCTCCAATAATTACTAAACTTTTTTTAGCTCTACTAACCCCTGTATAAATAAGTTTATTATAAAGCATTTTATAATAACTTCTGGAAATAGGTAAAATTACATGTGAAAATTCACTTCCCTGACTCTTATGAATAGTAATTGCATAAGCATGTTTAATTTGATTTAACTCTTCTTTTGTATATGAGACTTTTACCCCTTCAAAATCAATAATAATTGTATCTTTACTTTTTCCTGTTTTCAAATTAATTTTCCTTATATAACCAATATCTCCATTAAATACATTACTATCAGGATTATTTTGTAACTGTAAGACTTTATCACCTTCACGATAAATAAACTCTCCATAACGAATTTCTTCCTTTTTAGAATCTTTAGGATTAAATAATTCTTGTAATATCATATTTAAATTATCAATACCATTTTCCCCTTTATACATAGGAGCAAGAATTTGTATATCCTCTTCATTTAATCCTTTATCCTTACTCATAATACATATTTTTCTAATCATATCTTTAATATATTTTCCATCCACATTTAAAAAATTATAATCATCTTTCTGACTTACAAAATCCTCAGATAAATCTTTATTTTTAATTTCTAAAGCCAAATAAGGAATATAGGAATTATCACTTTGACGATAAATCTTTTCTAAAGGACAAAAAGTAAACAAATCACTTGCAATTAAATCATTCAAAACAAGTCCAGGACCTACAGAAGGAAGTTGAAAAACATCTCCAACCATAACAAGTTGAACATTACTTCTAATCCCCTTTAAAAGAGCATCAAAAAGGGAAATATCAATCATACTCATTTCATCTACAATAATTAAATTTTCTTGAGCTTTATGATATTCATTTACACCAAAATTATTAGTATCTTTATTCCACTTTAAAAAACGGTGAATAGTCATAGCAGGTAAACCTGTTGAAGTAGACATTTTCTTACTAGCTCTTCCCGTTGGAGCAAGAAGAGCAATATTTGCTAAAACCTCCATTGGTGAAAAATCATGCATTTTAATATATAATTTAACAATAGCATTAATTATAGTTGTCTTTCCTGTTCCAGGACCTCCAGAAATAATAGTAATTTTATTTTCTAAAGCTTTTTTAATCGCATTTCTTTGATCTTCATTATAATATACTTTATTTTCTTCTTCTAATAAAGCAATTTCATGATCAAAATCATAAAAAGGTGTTGTACTATTAGTGCTTAATTGGAATAAATGATCGGTAATAGCAACTTCTGCATCATAATATTCTACTAAATAATAAAGTCCTGCTTCTAAAACCACTTTATTTTCTTCTTCTAAAGTATACATAATCTCTTCAAATTCAATCTCATCTAAAAGCAAATCAAATTCTTTTTTTAAAGCATCTTTAATTTCCTCTGACTTATAATAAGTATCTCCATTATTGATACTTAATCTTCTCATTGCCTCTACCATACAAGCTTTTATTCGTACTCTATCTAATTCTTCATGATTACTTTTATAAATAGCATCTACTTTATTAAAATCCATAATTTCTGTCAAAACATATAAATTAGAATCTATAATATATTTAGTAGAAGCTCCATATTTTTTATAAATTCTTGTAGCCTCAGGTATACTAAAACCTAACTCCTTTAACTTTAATAAAGAATCATCAGCATCAGAATATTCTAATAATGATTCCCGAATCATCCTTTGCTTAGCCTCACTTAAATTAGGAATTCCTCTTAAAGCAAATTCATCATTCTTAATCTTATCAATCGCATCCATCCCTAAAAATTTTACTATTTTCTTTGCTGTTACTTCTCCACTTCCTTTAATTAAAGAACTAGATAAAAATTCAATTAAAGCATCTTCGCTACTAATTTTTTCTTTTTCATAAGACTTCACTTGATACTGAAAACCAAATCGCTCATGTCTTGTAGCTTCTCCATATAAAATAAAAGTCTCTTCACTATTAATTTCTAAAAATGTTCCCGTAATAGTAACCGTTTTAGAAACATATTCCTCCATCTTTGCATCATTCGTTTCCTTAATGCGAAAAACAGCTACTACATAGCCGTTATCTTTATTTTGATAAATAATATTTCTGATTTTTCCTTTGATGTAATTCATACTACTTACTCCTAAATTTACCTGTGTGGAAAAAGATCAATTTCTTTATCATAACGAATTGTACCATCAAAATAATAAGCATGATCTCCTACTTGAATATAAGTTCTTTCAGGATTTAAAAAAGTTCCTATACTTCCATCAGTTAACTTAATCCATGCATATTCATTTCCATTTTCATCATACTTCAAATAATAATCAAATCCTCTATCATCCAAATAAGTTGGGATTCCATCAATAATTTCATAATATCGACCTTCATCATCCCGATAAATGTGATCGAGATCATCTTCTTTTTCACCCAATCGTTCTACTTCTTTTTTCCACTCTTCTATTTTTTTAGCAACAAAATTTCGTATAACTTGAAACTTTTTGCCACCCTTTTTAGCCCTTTTCATATTTTCTTGGTCTATGACACCCGAAATCACGGTCTTACAATCACCTTCTTTATGAGCCACAAAAGGAAGTTGAATTACTTTATCTTTGCCTATATCTGCAACTTCTCTTTCAAACTTTTCAGTTAAAGTCGGTTCTTGAATAAGATGAGCTATAACGATTTGTTTATCTCCAGTATCTATTTTTCTTTGTAAAAATGTTAATTCCTTCACTTCACCAGAATGTAATTGCTGAGCCATATGTGCCAGTTTTTGTTCAAAATTTTGATTCATGATCCTCACCATTTTAATTATACTCCTATTTGTTCATTTAAACAAGATGTGATACTAGCATAAACCTTGGTACCTTCATGATAAAGAATTCGACATTTATAAATTTGATTTAACTTATATTCCCCTTTTAAATATACTTTAATATAATTAGAAGAAAAACCAACTGTATATTCTCCTTCATACTCTTCAGTAATAACATCTACTTCTTTTCTAATAAATTTTTTAAAATATTCTTCTTCTAACTTTTGAGAAACCATTAATAGTGTTTGAACTCTTTCTTTTTTTATTTTTTCATCTACTTGCGGCATAACCGCTGAGGCAGTCCCTGTTCTAATAGAATAAGGAAAAACATGTAACTTACTAAAATTCATTTCTTTGCAAAAATTAACATATTCTAAAAAACATTCATCTGTCTCATAGGGATGTCCCACAATACAATCTGTTGTAATCGAAATATCAGGGCGAATTTCCCGTATTTTTTGAATCTTTTCTCTAAAATAATTCGTATCATATTTACGATTCATTCTTTTTAAAACAATATCACTACCACTTTGCAAAGGAATATGTAAATGATTCGCTATTTTCTTTTCCTTACAAAGTAAATTTAAAAAACGTTCATTTAATTCTGTAATTTCAATACTAGAAATACGAATTCTAAAAAGTCCTTTAATTTTCGCCATTGCTTCAATTAAATCTGTTAAATCATGCCCTGAAGAATAATAGCTTCCTGTATGAATACCAGTTAAAACAATTTCTTTATGTCCATTTAAAACCAATGTTTCAACTTCTTTTAAAGCCTGATTAAAATCTTTAGAACGAATACTTCCTCTTACATATGGAATAATGCAATAAGAACAAAAATTATCACATCCATCTTGAATTTTAACAAAAGCTCTAGTATGCGTGGTAAAATGATCTACTTGCATATCTTCAAAATCTAAAGAACGCTCTTTTGTAAAATAAACATAAGGCTTATGAGTATAAAGATAATCTTCTATGATTGTAACAATTTTACTCTTATTTTTATTCCCAATTAAAATATCAATTCCCATTTTTTGATAATCTTCTTGATGATTTTGAGCACTACAACCAACTACAACCAATATAGCTTTTTCATGTTCTCTTCTAGCCTTATGAACTAATTTTCGTGATTTTCGATCTGACATATTTGTTACACTACAAGTATTAATAATAATAATATCAGGATTCTTTTCATCATAAAGATAGCCAGAGCGTTTTAATTCCTCTAGCATAAATTCACTTTCATAAGCATTAACTTTACAACCTAAAGTAATAATTTGAAAACTCATACTTTTCCCCCTCTAATCTATCTAATTTAAAGTCTGCTGTAATTGCTTCAAAGCTTCTAAAAAAGCTTCTTCTTTTTCATAAGAAATAACTGCTACTTTAATTTCTGGCTTTACAACAACATCTTTATTAATTAAATGATCTAAATCTACTTTCTTAACAACTAAATCTTCATCTAAATTTTCTTCATCTACATAATTAATAGCAAAATCATTCTTTCTTTTTAAAAGTTCATCATAACTAATAATTGCTTTTTCCTCTTGTTCCTCTTCATATTTATTTAAATCAATACTAGTAGGCTCAGCATTTTCTAAAGCTTCTGTAATCTCTTTTAAACTAGCAAGATCATCATTGCTATCTTCTATCTTTGATTTTTTTAATTCTTTTTTGGAAGTGATATTATGATCGCTCTCTATATTATTTTCACGAATAAAATAAATAAGCACAATTACTAGCAACATTAAAGCTAAGACTGCGAAAAAGAACACTACATCAACAAAAGATAATGTTTTTAAAAAACTAATTATGTCATTAATAATTTGCATAATATCACCACAACTTTATTCTATCAAAAAAATGCCAATTAATAAAGAGGCATTTTAATATTTACATTTATTTTATAATTGATTGACACTAATTTACAACATAAGGATTATCTTTTGTACCATCACCCGTAACAATAGTCATTCGATTTAAACTAATAACAGGTCTTAAACTTCGATATAAAGTACCATTTACATTATCTATTAATTTCCCACTACTATCTACCAAAAAAGGATAAAAGCTATCCTCCCCACTCTTTGATAAAGATCCAGTCCACCATAAATTATCTATATCTTCATTATATAAATAATACTCTTTATTTTCCTTATTATAAACTCCACCAGCATACACTACTTCATCTGCTGTAATGAGTCCTATTTTACTAGTATACTTCTCACCCAAACAATTAAAAGAAGGAATTTCATCAGTAACAAGCCTTGTATATGCATTATACGTATTATCTGTTTTTCCTGATTCACTACAAAACTTTGTATTAGCAATGAACTTATCAAAACTATTTAAATAATTACTATAGTAAGTAGCTAAACTTTGATAAAGATCAGTACTAGTAAAATCTTCATAATGATCTGCATCAGAATTATATTTTACTAATGTATCATCTACATCATCTAAAATAAGTCTCACTGTTCCATCTCCATTAATCCGAATAATCCTCCAAGTAAGATTTGCAAAACGAACATAATTATCTTCTACATTTCCTTTAAAATAATAAGTAGTTCCATCATCATCTTTACCTTTTAATAAGCCATCTTCACTTTCCACTATTTCATGATTTTCCAAAATAGTCATATAAAAATATTCTTCAATATCTTCTAATTTCAATATCTTAATCTTAAAAGAAGAACTGGTCATATGACTAACTTCTAAAGTAAAATTTTGAGTATCACCACTTTGTATTAAAATACCATCACAAATAATATTATCTGCTTCTTTTAAATGCTTTTCTTCACTAGAAATACTAGCATTACTAGAAGTTAGAGAATAAGTAATATCATCATCAAATCCTCTAATATCTTCTATCATAATTTGATAATTTACATCATTAGCACCACTATTTGTAACTGAAAACTGATATTTTCCATCCTGAATAATAGTAGAGCCACTTAAATAATTAATAGATAACTCATCCTGAACAGCCACTTCAATATCTTGATGAATTACTTTATCATAAAAAAGATACCCTATACCAATACATCCAATCACTACAATAAGTATTCCAATAGATAATAAAGTTCTTTTATAAACAATTCTCATTCAATCAATCCCTATTCCTAATAAAAGTATACAGAAAAAAAGCAAGAAAGTAAAGAATTTCTTGCTTAAAACTTGCCCATACATATGGAATTCAAACTTTATAAATAAATATAGAATAAATTTGTCGAAATAATGAAATATAACTTGTATAATATGTTTAGCTGTATGGGCAAGACAAAAATCAAACAACTACAAATGGATCACTACTTGTTCCGCTTCCTGTTACTTTCACATCAGCCGAC
>URNW01000018.1 GCA_900549285.1 uncultured Mycoplasmatota bacterium | reverse complement strand
TTATTATGAATTAGGACATTTATATCTAAAAAAAGAAGATAAAATCAACTCAATCAGTGCCTTCAAACTTGCACTTGAAAGGGATACTGAAAATCCGTTTTATAATAATTCGCTGGCATATGCTTTTTCAAAAGCTGAATTGTATGATGATGCCATAGAGTTTTACCAGAAGGCAATCGCTATAAATCCGGATAATGAATGGACTGCAATCGTATGTCAGGCACTCGGCGCAATTTACGGAGAAATAAAAGGAAATATAGAAGCAGCAGTTGCAACATATCAGGCTGGTATAATTTTAGATCCAAACAATTATGAATTACATATTTCCCTGGGGGATATTCACATGGCAGAGTATGATCTTGATAAAGCAATACGGGCATATTGTGATGCAATTTTGCTTAACCCTGAAGATTATAGAGGATATTTTAAGGTCGGTACTGCTCTATGGGAAAAGGATTACCTTGAAGAAGCCCTTGTTGCTTATCATAAAGCAATTGAGTTAAATCCGGAAAATGCTTATGCTCAGAATAACCTCGGAATTTTATACCTTGACGGGCTTGGCGATGCAGAAGAAGCCCTGGAATACTTTGAAGAAGCTATTGCACTAAATGCAAATTATACACTTGCCTATTTTAATGCAGGCAGAGCAAGCCAGATGCTTGATTTTACAAATGATGCTGCTAATTATTATCAAATGGCAATAGATTTAAACAAAGTTACAAACGAACTGGATGAAGAAGATATAAGAAGACGGCTTCACAAACTTTTTGAAGCGTAGAAAGGAATAGTATATGCGAAACACAAGTTATAGCGCAAATTTCCCTGAGGGGGGGGGGCTTAAACAATTATCCTCCTTCGTTTTTGGACATAAAAATGCATTCACTCTGGCTGAAGTTTTGATAACACTCGGCATTATAGGTGTGGTCGCAGCAATGACGTTACCTTCAGTCATTAATAAATATAGAAGAAATGTTGTAGAAACAAGGCTTGCAAAATTTTATTCAGTAATGAATCAGGCATTAGCCAGGGCCAAGTCAGAAAAAGGAGAATTAGTATTTGAGCAGACAGATTTAACAGATTCTAAATATTTCGAAAGCTGGTACAGGGATAACATAACAAAATATATAAAAACTATCTACGAAGAAGGGTCTGAAAAAAATAATACCTATTATAAAGCAATATTTATAGACGGCAGCGGATTTAACAGTTACTTTTCCGGCACTCTCCCGGATGGAACTCCAAGTTTAAATAATTTATATATTTTTTACTGTATAGACTACAAAAACTGCAAAAACGGGCATTTTGATGGTATAAACACATTTTTATTTATTGGTGATATTGAAAATTCGAGAATAACAACGTATGGAACTAAACAATCACATGAACAGCTCACAAAAGATTGTGCAAACAAATCCAGAAACTGGGGGTGTTCAACTCTTATAATGCAAAACGGGTGGAAAATCCCCAAAGATTATCCATACTTAAAATAAATTCAACTGTTTTTGCTTTTCAAAATGTTTTCTTAAGAACGACGGGCGGTGAAATTCGGTAAGTCCATACTTATCAATTGCCGCCATATGTTCTTTAGTTAAATATCCGGCATTCTTTGCCCAGCCATACTGCGGGTATTTTGCGTCTAACTCTTCCATATACCTGTCACGCGTAACCTTTGCCAGAATACTTGCTGCGGCAATAGAAGCTGACGTTCCGTCACCTTTCACAACATAATGCTGGGGAGCAGCTGTAAAGTCTTTAATAAGCTTATTACCATCTACCAGCACAAGAAGATTTTCATATCCAACCTTTTCAATAACAGCTTCACATGCAAGTTTCATAGCCTTTAACGAGGCATTAAGGATATTTATCTCCTCAATTTCTCCAACCTCAACACAAATAATAGAATTTATTGTTTCGTTTTTGATTATATCGTAAATACTCTCTCGCTTTTTCTTTGATAGCTGTTTACTGTCATTTAAAACCGCAAGTCTTTCTATCAAACTCCTGTTGAACTAATATATGTGATTGCTACATAACCACCTAGCTTTTCATAGGATGTAAGTTCTTCTGTATAATTTTCAGGGAAAGTTACAGCCGCTGCAAAAACTCCGCCAGCAGCAGGACCTCTTCCCGCCTCATCTGTTCCTATTATTTTTTTCTTAAAACCGGTATCGAACTCAAATAAATTTTTATTGCTCTTCAAAGTCATCTAAAATAAATTTTCCAATCTTTCCTTCTCTAAAATCTCTTAATATATAAACAGAAGTTCTTTCTATATCAGCCTGCCCGCCGGCAATAATCCAGTTTCGCTTAAGCGCAATATTCTCAACTGACAAATCCTCAGAACCAATTCCATAATATTCTCTTAGCTGCGCTGAATATTTCCTATCCAAAATCTCAAGCAGTTCATGAGCAATAATTTCATTAGTATAAGCATTTTCGGATATTGAATTTACGAAAGCTAATTTTTTAGCCGCCTCCTGATCATCCTGTCTCATCGGGATAATTCCCGGAGTATCAAGCAGCTCAAGCTGCGGATTAATGCGAACCCACTGCTGCTGGCGGGTTACACCGGCTTTTGCACCGATTTTAGTTTTTGAGGATTTTGTAAGTTTATTAATAATACTGGATTTTCCAACATTTGGCATACCAACAACCATAACTCTTGCCGGACGCCTTAATAAGCCTTTTTTCATCAAAGCCTGAATTCTTGGCTCGGATAATTCAACCGCTTTTTTAACAATTATGCTTAAATCCCTTGAATTTTTGGCATCAGATAAGATAACAGGAGCATTAAACTTATCCTCAATAATCTTCGCCCACTTTTTCAATTCAGCGGTATCTGCCAAATCAGCCTTATTCAGCAAAATTAATCGGGGCTTCTCACCAAGAAGCCCCGTAATATTTTTATAAATGCTTGATAACGGTAATCTCGCATCAATAACTTCAATCACTGCATCAACAAGAGAAAGCTGTTCTTTTAATTTTCTTTCAGCTTTAGCAATATGTCCCGGATACCAGTGAATATGAGTCTTATCTTTTTTCAATTTTTTCCTTGATACGAGTTGCCTTACCTGAACGTTCTCTTAAGTAATATAATTTAGAACGTTTAACATCACCGCGTCTTACAACGTTAATTTTTTCAATTCTTGGAGAGTGGAGAAGGAACACACGTTCTACACCAACACCCTGGAATACTTTTCTTACGGTGATAGTTTTGTTAATACCTGAACCATGCTTTTTAATGATAGTACCTTCAAAAGCCTGAATTCTTTCTTTGTTTCCTTCAACAATTCTTACAAATACTTTAACAGTATCACCCGGGTTTACGTCCGGCACTTCTTTTTCCATATAAGGTTTTTCTAATTCGTCAATAATAGGGTTCATTTCCAATTTCCTTTATAATTTTTACTTAATACTATTTGTTTAAATTCCTTAATCGGCTGTTAAATATTTTCCACAAAAATATACCGACGCACGTAAGTATTATAATAGTAGGACAAAGTAGAAAATTTTGCAAGCAGCAATTAATAAATATTTACTTTGTGCTATCATTTAATTATGAAAAGTTTTATCGACAATATTTTAAAAAACAAAAAGAAGAAATTTACTGTCAGTACAGAAACAATGGGGGTAAATATTGATAAAAACGAATTTTACGAAATAAAACTTTCCAATTCTGCACACCCCGAAAATTTTGACAGAAAATAGATTATGGAGAGCTGGATATGAAAAAAATTTTTATTGTACTTGTAAGTATGGTGCTGCTTTTATCGCCATGTATTGCTGCGGAAACCAACAAACGTCAGACAAAGGATGAAAATGTCATTCGCGGCATTATTAATTCTCCTTCCGGAAGGTTATCAAAACATTATGTATCGTTTAGGGAAGATTATTTTCTTTATAACAAAGGTGATAAGTCATCAGTTTATTATTCTATTGTAAAACTTGAAGAGAAATACAATAAAAAGAACGCAAAAAATGCAGAAGTAAATCTTGAATATATTAACAAGGTAAAAGATTTATATGAATTTCTTGTAAAGTATCCTTCAGATAAGTCAATGACCACATGTTTTGTTGAAGAATTTGATGCCAGAAAAATAATCATACCGGATAACGTATACGACAAACTTGATGAAGATTTGGTGACATTTATTACTCTTGTTAACGTATATAAATAAAATATTAATAAGGAAAACATATGTTTCGTTAGATACGATGTGAAAAACAAATTACTATTAAACACATGTTAGAGAAACGTATTCACAAAAAATAGAGAGTTAAAATCTCTTTTTAAATAGTGGTGTAAAGTCGAGAATTTCAAACTTTTAAAATTTATAAAAAGTCTGAAATATTTTCTTACTAGAAAAATTTCAACTATCTATAAATAATAAAGGTACAGGTACACAACTCGGATTTAATTCCGAATTATAATTGTTTTTTTTAAATAATAAGCTATCATAATTGACAACAAAAAGTGCACGAAACGGATTGGATAATATATCATTCCAATATTCACAAACCAATTTCTGATATTCTGGAACTTGTTGTATATCAATATTGTGTTCACAAACTAATAACAGAATAAAATTCTTGTATTTATTTTCACTATTACCTTTATCAACTTTACTTTTTATTTTTTGAATATCTTCTTCTACATATTTATTAACATCAACAATACAATTTTTAAAAGCATTTTTGTTATCTAAATCTTGTTGTTGTACAAATTTTCGCTTATGTTGTGTTCCAGAATAAACAATATCATTACTACAAGCTTTTTCTATATTATTGACATTAAAGGCCTTTGAATGCGGTCCAATAACGCAAGAACCATACTCTCTATTATATTCAGAAACTAATTCCTGGTAATAACCATCAATACTTGTAGTACATTCGACTTTTGTTATTACACCATCGCAGTTTTTTAATTCTGCATCTATTGATTTATTTTCATTTCCACAAAAATGTATATAAGGAATATGTAAATACTCTGCTAATTTAATTATCGGATAAACTTCTTCTTTAAAACGTTTCATTGCATCTTTATTATCAAATAACTTATTAATATCGTTTCCTACAAGTAGTTCAGCTTCTTTTTTCGAAAATTCCATACTTAAATACTGATCTGTTTCATAGAAATATTTATGATGTTTCATTTAATTTTCCTCTTTTAAATATTTATTTTCAAAAATAACCAAAAAAGATGTAAAAGCAATAGTCACATTTAAATATAAAGAATATTTAGAGAAAAACGACAAATATTTATCATCAAAATTTTTATGCACTAAGGGTTTCTACTAAAAAAAAAAGAGCCGCAAAGGCTCTTTTTTAATGGTGGGCCCGGAGAGACTCGAACTCTCACACATCGCTGCGCTAGATCCTAAGTCTAGTGCGTCTACCAATTCCGCCATACGCGCATTATATTATGGTGGACCTCGTAGGACTCGAACCTACGACCGCCCGGTTATGAGCCGGATGCTCTAACCAACTGAGCTAGAGGTCCAAAAACTTGCATTAACAATATATCATTCTTGCTATTTAAAGTCAATAGATTTTCGATAACTTTTCATTTATTTTTTGAATTATCCGTGTTATACTTTTACTGTTAGGAGTGATTGATATGGAAAATAAGTATTATTTGGCTGTAGAAGTAATGCCTAAAAGTTATTTTCCAATTAATTTATTAGATTTAAAAATTGCTGAGCATTTTACAACAACTTCTTTGGAAGAAATTGATGCTTTTACTTTAAGGTTTACTAAAAAAGAAATTATGAATTCTATTAAAGAAGCTAATTTGCTTGAAGTAAATGATGATATGTCTTTAGTTGTTATTTACTATGAAAATAAGTATACTAGAAAAATTGAAGCTTTAACAAAAGATTATAATTATGATATGTGGTCTTTACTTCAAGAAAAATATGCTGATAAAGTTTTTAGAAATAAAATTTTTAATTTTTTGAATAAAAAAATTTCAGATGAGGAATTACTTTTAATTAAAAATAGTAAATGTTTAGAAGATTTTTTAAGAGGAATTGGGCTTCTTCCTTATATGATTCAAAGAAAGTTGTATTTATATTTGTATGAATAATTATGTTGATTCTTTTATGGAGTATTTAAATTATGAACTCCATTATTCTCAAAAGACTAGTTATACGTATAGAGAATCTTTAAAAGAATATGAGCAATTTTTAAAAGAAAATCATTATTCTTTTTTGAAAATTAATAAGGATATGGCTAATCAATATAAAGCTTATTTGGTTAAAAAAGAATATCAAAGTAAAACTTCTTCTTTATATTTAAGTGCAGTAAGATCTTTTTATAATTATTTAGTAGAGATTCAGGCGTTGAATATTAATCCTTTTTTAACTATTAGAAATCCAAAAGTAGTTAAAAAATTGCCCAATTTTCTAAATCATAGTGAAAGTGAAATGCTTTTTCAAATGGAAGATTTAGAAAATGATTTGGAAGTACGGAATGAGTTTATTGTGGAATTTTTATATGTAACAGGCTTGCGAGTTAGTGAGCTTTGTAATATTCAAATGCAGGATATTTTAGAACAAGAAAGTAAGATTCGTGTAATGGGAAAAGGAAAAAAAGAAAGATTAGTTTTTTATAAAGCGGTTGATTTTCATTTATTCCGCTTTTATGTTGATGTTGTTAGAAAAAGAATTTTGAATGGGAAAGAGAGTAATTATTTGATTGTTAGTAAAACTGGTAAATTGACAGTAAGAAGTGTTGAAGAGATTGTTAAAAAATATGCTTTTAAAAAGAATATTAAAAGTAAAGTTACGCCCCATACTTTAAGACATACGTTTGCTACAGATTTATTAAATGAAGGAGCAGATATTAGAAGTGTTGGGGAAATGCTTGGACATGAATCACTTAGTACTACGCAAATCTATACACATGTAACTGCTGATCGGTTAAAGCAGGTTTATCAAAATACTCACCCTCGAAGTAGAAATTAGTGCTTGAAAATTATTTATTCTTTTTTTATAATTTTGATAGGAGGTAGGAATGAAGAAAAAAGTAGTAGGAGTTTTAATTGTTATAGTTATTTTGGTAGGATTAATTATTTTTGCAAGTATTTATAAGTTTGAAGATTCACATTTAAGAGCAGAAGGAGTTCGTGTACGGGTAAATGAAGGAGCTTTAGTTGTTAGTGGCTGTGAAGAAGAAAATGCAATTTATTGTAAGAAAGTTTTACAAGTTAATGGTGAAGATCAAGTTTTAGAGTTTCAATTTGTGAACTTTAAAGAAAATGGATATCCTGATGCTATTAAAGCTACTATTAATGGAAATGAATTTTATTATGAAAATGGTCTTAAAATAGAGGAAAATGGTAGTGCGGATTATCCTATATTTTTAAATTTTAATGTAATTGATGATGTGATTGTATTTACTTTTACAGATGGAACGCTTGGAAGAACAACAACTCTTTATGCTATTGATACCAAAGGAAATATTGTTTTAGAAGAAAAAGCAATTGATGAAGATGATATGCTTATTAAAGATTATACAGAATTTATTACTTATGATGATAATGTGATTACCCTTTATGCTACAAGAGTATCTAATAATATTAACTATCATAAAGAAAGTATTTGTAATGCGGATGATCAAGACATAGTTGAAGCTTATTATACTTATACTTATCAGGATGGAAAGTTTAAGAAAAAATTAAAACAAAAAGTTAGTGCAAAAGAATTTATAGAAAATGAAGAAATTATTTGTTCTAATAAAGAATAATTTATAATTTCTTTTTTTATGTGTTATATAGATATAAGGTTTTTGATTGTAATTTTATTTTAAATATTTTATAATTAATTTAGGTGGTTGAAGTGAAATTTACTTTTAAATTAGAAAAAAAAGAAAAAAATACTCAGGCTCGTTTAGGATCTTTTGTATATAATGGAATTAAGTATGAGACTCCAATGTTTATGCCCGTTGGAACACAAGCTACTGTTAAAACATTAGCTCCTGAAGAACTTAAAGAGGTTCATGCAGGAATTATTTTAGCTAATACTTATCATTTATGGCTTAGACCTGGTGAAGATGTGATTGCTCATGCGGGAGGATTACATCAATTTATGAATTGGGATCAACCTATTTTAACGGATAGTGGGGGATTTCAAGTATTCTCTTTAGCTAGTCCTAAAGATATTTCTGAAGAAGGAGTTCATTTTAAAAATCAATTAAATGGTGATTCTCTTTTCCTTACTCCAGAAAAATCAATTGAGATTCAAAATAAACTTGATAGTGATATTGCTATGAGTTTTGATGAATGTATAGGATATCCTGCTACTTATGAATATTGTAAAAAAAGCACTGAAAGAACAATTAGGTGGGCTAAAAGAGGTATGAATGTTCATAATAATCCAAATCAAATGTTATTTGGTATTGTTCAAGGTGGTAATTATGAAGATTTAAGAAAGCATTGTGCTTTAGAACTTGCTAAAATGGATTTTGATGGATATTCTGTTGGAGGAACTAGTGTAGGAGAAGATAAACCTACTATGTATCAAATGGTAGGATATGCTACTAAATATATGCCAGAAGATAAAATACGTTATTTAATGGGAGTTGGAGATCCAATTGATTTAATTGAAAATACAATTCGAGGAATTGATATATTTGATTGTGTTTCTCCAACTAGACTTGCTCGTCATGGACATGCTTTAACTAAATATGGGAAAATTAATCTAAAAAATGCTAAATATAAAGAAGATTTTACACCAGTAAGTGAGGTATGTGATTGCTATGCTTGTAAACATTATACAAAAGCTTATATAAAGCATTTAATTCAATCTAATGAAACTTTGGGTGCTAGATTATTATCTATTCATAATATTCGCTTTTTGACTCATTTAATGGAAGAAATAAGAGAAGCAATTAAAAATGATAATCTTTTAGAATTAAAAGAGCAATTTATAAGGGATTATTATGGTGATAAAAATGAGTAATAAGAAAGTAATTATTCTTACTATTGCAATTATTGCAGGTATGATTATTATTCCTACTATTTATAAAGTTCATAAGCAACATAATGAAAAGTTAATAAAAGTTGTGGAAAACGAGTTTGCTTATTATGCAAAAGAATGTTATTTAAATGATGATTGTGGAAGTAATGTAACATTAAAAGATTTATATGATAAACAATATCTAAAAGACAAATTAACAAATCCTATTACTAAGAAGTATTATGATGAGGCTTCCTCTATTGATTTAAATACTAAGAAAATTAATTTAATTTCTTAGTATTTTTTAATTTAATATTTTTTCCTAAAGAGCCTCCTAAAAGACTACTAATTATTAAAATTATATAGTATATTAATCTATCAATATTAAAGGGACTTTTAAAAATGATTAGATTGATTAATATTAATATGGTTATAAAAGATAATCCTAATTTTAAACCAATTATGATTCCTCTTTCTTTTGTTTTTTTGCTAGCTATAAGAGATATTATAAGAAAACTAATTGCTGTTAATATTATTGAAATTTTGCTAATTGTAATACTCTTTAATCCTGTTAAATTAATTAGGGAAGAAATTATAGCTATTATAATAATAAATATAAAAAATAAACCAAAGTATTTTAAGTATTCAAGTATTTTATTCATAAAAAATCACCTATTAAACTATATTACATGATTAAAATATTATTCCTTTTTACATAATAATTGTAGGTGATTATTTTATGGAATTATTTACAGTTATTACTAGAACTTTATTCTTTTATTTTTTTATTACTCTTGCTTATCGGATTATGGGAAAAAGGGAAGTGGGGCAACTTGGAATTATTGATCTTATTGTCTCTATCTTAATAGCAGAGTTAGTAGCAATTAGCATTGAAAATAGTAATGACTCAATAGTTCTTACAGTAGCACCTATTACGCTTTTAGTTATTTTAGAATTATTGCTTGCTTACATATCTATTAAATCAAGAACTTTTAGAACTATTTTTGGTGGGAAACCTTCTTTAATAATTGTAAATGGAAAAATAAATTATCATGAAATGGTTAAACAAAGATATAGTATGGATGACTTACTTTTAAGTTTAAGACAAAAAGAAGTTAGAAATATTGAAGATGTAGAATATGCTTTTTTAGAGCCTAATGGAAAATTATCTATATTTAAATATAATTTTTTTAAAATTAAAAGTGCTTATCCAATGCCTCTAATAGTAGATGGGTCTATTCAAGATAAAGCTCTTAGATATATTCACAAAACGAAGCCTTGGTTAGAAAGAGAATTAGATAAAAAGAAATTAAGGGTAAAAGATGTATTTTATGCTTTTTATAAAAGTGGTAAAATATATCTTGTCAAGAAAAATGAAACTATTAAATAATTGTATAAATGATTTCTTTGGTATTGTTTAATAGGGTTTGATTGTAAATAATATGTAAATATAGAGTTATCTTCCAGAAAGGTAACTTTTTTTTGAGAGTGTTAATAGACGGATGATATTTTATTTGATAAAATATAATTGGTGATATAAATGATTAAAACGATTTTTATGGGAACTCCAGAATTTGCTGTTCCTATTCTTGATACATTAATTAAGAATACGGAAGTGCTGTTAGTTGTTACCCAACCTGATAAATATGTAGGAAGAAAAAAAGTTCTTACATTTTCTCCTGTTAAAGAGGAGGCTTTAAAATATAATATTCCTGTTTTTCAACCTATTAAGATAAGAGAAGATTATGAAGAGATAAAAAAATATAAGCCTGATTTGATTGTAACCTGTGCTTATGGTCAGATTGTTCCTAAAGGAGTACTTGATATTCCAAGATTGGGATGTATTAATGTTCATGCTTCTTTACTTCCTAAGTATCGAGGTGGTGCTCCTATACAGCATGCTATTATGAATGGTGAAAAAGAAACTGGCATTACTATCATGTATATGGATGAAGGTATGGATACAGGAGATATGATTGATAGCGAAAAAGTTTTAATTGATAGTAAGGATACTTTAAGTACTTTAAGTTTAAAGTTGAGTAAAACAGGTGCAGAATTGTTAGAAAGAGTATTACCTAGTATTATTGATGGAACGAATAAGCGGGTAAAACAAGATGATCATATGGCTACTTATGCGAGAATTATTAAAAGAGAAGATGAACGTCTTGATTTTCATAAAAAAGCTTTAGAAATATATAATCAAATACGTGCTTTAAATATTGAGCCTTTGGCTAATTTTGTTTTAAATGGAGAAGAGATTAAAGTAATAGAAGGGTATGTTGGAGAGGACGCTAAAAAAGATGTAGGGTGCATTTGTGAGATTAAAAAAGATGCAATTGGAATAGCTTGTTCTGATAAAGTTTTTTATGTAACAAAATTGAAGCCTTTTGGAAAGAAAGAAATGAATGTACGAGATTATTTAAATGGAATAAAAAAAGAAAATTTATTAAATCAAATAGTGGAATAGAGGTTATTTTATGGAAACAAAAAAGCTTAAAAAAGAAAAAACACCTAGTAAATTTAAAGTGTGGAAGAAAAAAATGAAAGAAACTCCTAAAGGAAGAGCTTATTTAAAACTTATTTATTGGGGAATTTTCTTTGTTGCTTTATTTATTTTTCTTATTGTTTCGTCTATGATAACAAGTAATTATCAGGATCCTCAATCTTATGAAGATGATTCTGCGGAAGAGACGAAAGTACCTGATAAAACAGAACTTAATCTTGAGGCGATTTTGGATATGCAGCAAGATTTATTAAATGGTACTTATCATTATAAGTATTATGTTGAAAATAGTAGTGGTAGTTATTTATTTGATGGGACTAAATATGAAAATTATGAAGAAGGTTATAAGAATTATAATAATGAAAGTGGAAATGGTGTTATTAAATACTATAAAGATAGTACAGGAATTTATCAAGTAAATGGCGAAGAAAAAGTTTTGAGTGATGAAATTTATCAAAATATAGAAGAAAAATATTTAGAGTTATCATATTTGTTTGATATTATGAAAGAACTTGAGTTACAAAAGGATACGGGAAATTATGGATATCCTGTATATTATGCGGTAGATTCTTATTATCGTTATACAATTAATATTAGTAAAGATGAAACAAAAATTACCGATATTTCAGTTGTTTCTTTAGATGGAACGGTATCTTATTTGTTAACTTTTTCTAATTTAGAGGAGTAGAAGAATGAATAATTTAATGAATGTTACTAAGGATGAGTTAGAAAATTATTTTTTGAGTATTGATGAGAAAAAGTTTAAAGCAACTCAAGTATTTGAATGGCTTTATCAAAAAAGAATATTTGATATTGAAGGGTTTAGTAATATCAAAAAGGAAGTTAGGGAACGTTTAAAAAAAGATTTTATTTTAGATTTTATTAAGATAGAAAAAAAAGAAGAAGATGAACTTACAAAAAAGTATCTCTTTCGTTTACATGATCAAGAATTTGTAGAAGCAGTTATTATGATGCATGATTATGGAACAAGTATTTGCATTTCTTCTCAAGTTGGTTGTAATATGGGATGTCGTTTCTGTGAATCAGGAAGACAAAAGAAAATCAGAAATTTAGAAACTTATGAGATGGTAGAACAAATACTTGTTGTAGAAAAAGACTTAGGCGTTAGAATTAGTAGTGTTGTTATTATGGGGATTGGAGAACCTTTAGATAATTTTGATCATATTATTTCTTTTATTAAAATTATTAATGATGCTAAAGGAATAGGAATCGGAGCACGTCATATTACTTTATCTACTTGTGGATTAGTACCTAAGATATATGAGTTAGCAAAACTTCCAATACAAATTAATTTGGCTATTTCTTTTCATGCTCCTAATGATACTTTAAGAAATGAGCTTATGCCTGTCAATAAAGTGTATAATATTTCTATGTTATTAAAGGCAATTCAAGATTATTTGCAAGTTACAAGTAGACGAGTAACGATTGAATATGTTATGCTTAATAATGTAAATGATAGTAAAGAGTGTGCAAAAGAATTAGCACAGTTATTTCAGGGTATGAATATTTATGTTAATTTAATTCCCTATAATGAAACAAATCATTTAGAATTTAAAAGAAGCAGTAAAAATAGAATACAGGAATTTTATGATACTTTGAAAAAATCAGGTATCAATGTTACAGTAAGAAAAGAATTTGGCTCTAATATACAGGCAGCATGTGGACAATTAAGAGGGAGTATGAAGAAATGAAATCATTTTATTTAACAGATACAGGAAGAGTGCGAACACATAATGAAGATTCAGTTACGATTCTAAAAAATGCAAATAATGAATATTTAATGGTTGTTTGTGATGGAATGGGAGGTCATAGAAAAGGAGAAGTTGCTTCTTCTATGGCAATTACAGCTTTAGGAAGTCGATTTAATAAAATATCTAGTATTGGTTCTAAATTAGATGCAGTTAATTGGCTTAACGATACAGTAAATGAAATTAATAAAAGTATTTTAGAATATGCAAATAATAATCCCGATTCTATGGGTATGGGTACAACGATTGTAATTGCACTTCTTACACATGATTACCTTATTTTTGGTAATATTGGTGATTCTTCTGGTTTTGTTATGAAAAAGGGACAGTTGCATAAAGTTACTAAAGATCATACTTTAGTTAATTTACTTGTGCAAGCTGGCAATTTAACAGAGGAAGAAGCAAAATATCATCCTAAAAGAAATGTTTTAATGAAAGCTTTAGGAGCAGCTAATACTGTAGAATTAGATATTTTTGATGTTGTGGATATGACATTTGATTCTATTTTACTTTGTAGTGATGGTTTAACAAATATGTTAACGAAAGAGCAAATAGAAAAAGTATTAAATGATCCTGAATTAGAAATTGAGGAGAAAGTAAGTAAATTGATTAGAAAATGTAATGCTAGAGGGGGGACTGATAATATTTCAGTTGCATATTTGGTTTATAATGAAGGGAGTAAAGAGTCATGATAATGAAAGGTCAAAAGATTAGCGATCGTTATCAAATTATTAAATCTATTGGCGAAGGTGGAATGGCTAATGTATATCTTGCTTATGATACAATTTTAGACCGAAATGTAGCTGTGAAGGTATTACGGGGAGATTTATCTAATGATGAAAAATTTGTAAGACGGTTTCAAAGAGAAGCACTAGCAGCTAGTAGTCTTAGTCATCCTAATATAGTTGAAGTCTATGATGTTGGTGAAGATGATGGAGAATACTACATTGTTATGGAGTATATTGAGGGCAAGCATTTAAAAAATCTTCTTAAAAAGCGTGGAAAACTCACGTTAAGTGAAGCAGTTGATATTATGCTTCAAATTACGGATGGTATGGCTTGTGCTCATGATTCTTATATTATTCATAGAGATATTAAACCACAAAATATTATGATTTTGGAAAATGGCTTAGTTAAAATTACTGACTTTGGTATTGCTATGGCTATGAATGCAACTCAACTGACACAAACTAATTCTGTTATGGGAAGTGTTCATTACCTTCCTCCAGAACAAGCTAGTGGTCAAGGTTCTACTTTACAAAGTGATATTTATTCTATGGGAATTGTTATGTATGAACTTATTACTGGAGAGCTTCCATTTAAAGGAGATAATGCAGTAGAAATTGCTTTAAAGCATTTAAAAGAGCCAATTCCTGATATTCGAGAAAAAGTTCCGAATGTTCCTAATAGTATTGTCAATATTATTAAAAGATCGACGGCAAAAAATCCTAAAAATCGATATCAAGATGCAAGGGAAATGCATGAAGATTTACTTACTTGTTTAGATGATACAAGAAGAGATGAAGCGATTATTAGTTTTAAATATCCTGAGACTGATACGGATGATGTTAAATTAGCCAAAATGGTTAAGGATACTAAAAAAGAAAAGAGTGAAAAAAAAGAAGATAAGGCTCATGAAGATGAGGTTATTGCAAAAAAAATAACAGGTGATGATTTGAAAAAGCAAAATAAATTATTAATTATTTTAGCATTTATATTTACTGGTTTAGTGGTAGGTATTACGGCTTTGATTGTTTTTATTCCTATGATTACAGGTGGTAAACAAATAGAGGTTCCTGATGTAACTGATATGACGGTTAGTGAGGCGATTGATGCTTTACAAGATAAGGGATTTACGGTGTCGGATGAGCAAAAGGAAGTTGCATCATCAGAAATAGAAGAGGGAAGAGTAGTTCGGACTAGTCCCGCTGTTGGATCTAAAAGAAAAGATGGTACAGTGGTAACTTTATATGTTTCTCTTGGGGATACACAAATAGAAATTGAAGATTATACTGGTAAAAGTTATTTAGAAATTAAAGGAAAACTTGAAGCTTTAGGATTGTATGTTTTAATTGAGAAAAAAGAAGTTGAAGAAGATGATGATACTAAATATGAAGATGGTGTTATTATTGATCAATCAGTGAAATCTGGTGAAAAGTTATCTGCTGGTTCTAATATTACATTATATATTCCTGATGTAGTTACGGAATATCCTGACTTTACGGATGGAAGCTATACAGTAGAACAAGTAGAAGAGTTTGCAGAAACTTATGAATTAACAGTTGATGTGGAATATGTTGAAACAAATGATTATGCTCCAAATACTATATATTATCAATCTAAGCCAAAGGGTTACCGAGTTGTAGCAGGTCAAACTTTTAAGATAAGAGTAGCTAAGGCTTTAGAAGAGGAAACTGGTAGTGAAGGAGCAGAATGTGAGAACGGTTTATGTTAAAAGGAATGATTGTTAAAAATATTAGTGATATTTATACTGTAAAGGTTGATTCTAAGCTTTTTAATTGTAAAGCAAGAGGTAAGTTTAGATGTAATGGTCTTACCCCTCTTGTTGGTGATTGGGTAAAATTTGATGAAAAAAATAGCTATATTTTAGAAATAGAGAAAAGAAAGAATTCTTTATTGAGACCTAGTATTAGTAATGTTGATGTTGCTTTAATTGTTACAAGTGTTAAAAATCCAAATTTATCTCTTTATTTATTAGATAAACAGATATGTAATATTAGTTTGATGGGAATTTTGCCTGTTATTTGTTTTACAAAAATTGATTTATTGAACGAAGAAGAAAGAAAGAGCTTTTTGAATATTCAGAAGTATTATGAAAAAATTGGATATCATATATTTACTAATGATAGATTAGATTCATTAAAAGAATATTTAAAGGGTAAAACGGTTGTTTTAACTGGACAAACAGGGGCAGGTAAATCTAGTTTGTTAAATCTAATTGATCCTAGTTTGCATTTGAAAGTTGGAGAGATTAGTAAGGCTTTGGGACGTGGAAAACATACAACACGACATACGGAATTTTTTATGATTGATGAGATATTAATAGCAGATACTCCAGGTTTTTCAGCTTTAGATTTAAAACAATTTTCTAAAGAAGAAATTCGTGATTCTTTTGTAGAATTTAAAAAAGAAAATTGTGAATTTAAGGATTGTATGCATATTAAAGAAAAAAATTGTGAAGTAAAAAAGGCAGTTAGTAGTGGGAGAATTAGACAATCTAGATATGATGATTATTGCCTTTTTATTACAAAGTAGGTGAACTTATGAAAATAGCAGTTTCTTATTTAAAAAGTAAGTTTAGTAAAGCACAAACTCTTCACTTGATAGAAAAAACAAGTGCGGATTATATTCATGTAGATTTAATGGATGGGGGATTTGTTCCTAATAAAAACTTTTCTATGAAAGAAGTTTTAGCTGATTTAGAAAATCATAAAAAGCCCATAGATATACATTTGATGGTATTTGATCCTATTATTTATATCCATGATTTGGCTAAACTTCATCCTAATTATGTTACTTTTCATATAGAAGCAACGAAGGAAGTTGTTAAAACAATTGAAGAAATTAGAAAATATGATATAAAAGTCGGTTTATCTATTAAACCAGAAACTGATTTATATGAACTTATGCCTTATTTATCTTTAGTTGATTTAGTTTTAGTTATGAGTGTTGAGCCTGGAAGAGGTGGACAGAGCTTTATTCCTTTTTCAGTTAATCGCTTAGAGGAACTATTAAAAATTCGCGAAGAAAATCACTTGAATTTTTTAATAGAGATGGATGGTGGTATTAATTCTGATACAATTCAATTAGTTTCAAGTGTAGATATAGCAGTTAGTGGCTCTTTTGTTTGTATGAGTGATGATTTTCAATTGAAAATTGATGAATTGCAAAGGAAATCATAATCATTTGTTAAATAGATCTAAAAATGCAGGCTATAAGAACATTATGGCTTGACAATATTTTTATTTATGTTATAATGAGTATGTATTATAAAAAGTTATATTCTGCCTATATTGCTCGTTTCTTTATATATAGGCAGGAAAGTTTCAAATTTCATTAGTGGGATTCCTTTAAATTCCCACATTTTTTGACTTTAAATGTATTTCATGTTAGAATGATGCTATTAAAAGGAGGAATCGTATGTATTATGATCAATTGCTTGCCTTAAAGGATAGGCTAAAAGTACTTTATATAAATGTTCTTAATCATTCATATTTGGAAGATAGTGATAAGAAATTATTATTAGTAGAAATAGGAAAAAGAATACAAGAGATTAAAAAAAGACTTATTCAGGCTAAGGGGTATCGTTATTCATGTGCAAAGTCTTATGATGAAGCAAGAAATTTTAAAAAAGTGATTAAAAATGAGTTTTTATTACAAGCTAAAGATGGATATCCTGTTTCTGATATTGTTGATTTTATTGAGGAAAATTTTTCTAATCCAGGGATTAATTTAGAAAAATATATTACTGGTTTAAGAGAAAAAGGATATTTTTATTATCGAGATATTGAAGAGCAGGATAGTTCTTTAATTATTACGAGTAAGACAGAAAGATATTTAGAAAATGAAGCAAATGTAAGTTTGAAACGATAACTTACATTTTTTCTTTTCAAATTAAATACTCAATGGTATAATATTTTCTGTAGAAGAAAGGCAGTAAAAATGAATAGAAGTGAAGTAAATAGATCAGAATTAAGTCCAATGATGAAACAGTATATGGAAATAAAAGATAATTATCCAGAAGAATTACTTTTTTATCGTTTGGGTGATTTTTATGAATTGTTTTTTGAAGATGGTATTACTGCTTCAAGAGAGTTAGAGCTTACTTTAACTGGGAAAAATGCAGGTTTAAAAGAAAGAATTCCCATGTGTGGAGTTCCTTTTCATAGTGTATCACCATATATAGAAAAATTAATAGAAAAAGGATATAAAGTTGCTATATGTGAGCAATTAGAAGATCCCAAAACAGTTAAAGGAACAGTTAAAAGAGGAGTAGTAGAAGTTATCTCTAAGGGAAGTGTTGTAAATTTAGAGTCTTTGAATGAACATGATAATAATTATATTGGTAGTTTACTTGATTTAAATTATCTTTATTTGCTTACTTATGCTGACATTTCAACTGGTGAATTAAAAAGTCTTAGTATATCCCATCATAAAGAAGAATTAATTAATGAAATACTACATTTGAATATGAAAGAACTTATTTTAGAAAATAATCAAGATGTTGAACTTATTCATTTGCTTACTAATACTTATGGAATACAAATCTCTATTAGTAGTGAGTATTTAGTAGAAGGTTATGAGTCTTTAATTGATTCAGTTGAAGATGTAAGAGTTAAACAAGGAATTCGCCATTTGCTTTATTATTTAGTCGTTAAAGAATTGAAGGATTTACATCATATTTCAAGGGTAGAAATTGTGAATAAAAACCATTATTTAGAAATGGACATTCATACGATACGAAATTTGGAATTAGTGGAGACTTTGCGTTTAAAAGAAAGAACTTATTCTCTTTTATGGCTTCTTGATAAAACTAAAACGGCTATGGGATCTAGAAAAATTAAGACATGGCTTACTAATCCTTTAAGAGAAAGAAAAGAAATATTAGATCGCTATCAAAAAATTGAGATTTTTAATAATCACTTTATGCAAAAAGATGAATTAAGAGATTTACTTTTTCAAATATATGATTTAGAACGATTATGTGCGAAAGTTATTTGTGGAAATTTAAATGCTAGAGATTTGTTACAAATTAAGAATTCTTTAGGAGTATTGCCTAGAGTTAAAGATCTTATTTTAGAATTAAAATTAGATTATGCTTTAAATACTCATGATGAATTATATTGCTTGTTAGAAAAAAGTATTTATGAGAATCCACCTATCAGTATTAAAGAAGGATTTTTGATTAAAGATGGTTATAATCAGGAATTAGATGAACTTAAAAGTATTCGATCTGGTGGAAAAGATTTTATCGCTGAATTTGAAGCTAAATTAAAAGAATCTACAGGTATTAAAAATTTAAAAGTTGGTTTTAATCGTGTATTTGGCTATTATATTGAAGTATCGAAAGGTCAAGTAGAGAATGTGAGTGCATCTTGGGGATGGGAGAGACGTCAAACTCTAACAAATTATGAAAGATATATCTCACCAGAATTAAAAGAAAAAGAAGCATTAATTTTAAATGCAGAAGAAAAAATTTTTGAATTAGAATATGAATTATTTAATGAAATTCGTGATCGTGTAAAAGACGAAGTATTAGAAATTAAAAAAACAGCAGATGTTATAAGTGAGATTGATGCTTTAATAGCTCTTTGTGTTTGTAGTGAAGAATATAATTTAGTAAAACCAGAATTAAATACAGAAAATAAAATAGAAATAATAGAAGGTAGGCATCCAGTAATTGAAAAAGTAAGTAAAGATGCTTATGTTCCTAATGATATTTTAATGGATACTACAACAGATATTTTATTAATAACAGGTCCAAATATGAGTGGTAAGTCTACTTATATGAGAGAGCTTGCTATTATTATAATTATGGCACAAATGGGTTCTTTTGTACCTGCAAAGTTTGCTAGTTTACCAATTATTGATAAAATTTTTACAAGAATTGGTGCAAGTGATGATTTAGTTAGTGGGGAATCTACTTTTATGGTAGAAATGAAGGAAGCACAAAATGCTTTAGTTCACGCTACTAAAAATAGTCTTATTTTATTTGATGAGTTGGGGAGGGGAACAGCAACTTATGATGGAATGAGTCTTGCTGAGGCAATATTAGAATACGTTGCTAAAAATATTAAGTGTAAAACACTTTTTTCTACCCATTATCATGAACTTACTAGTTTAGATCAAGAATTTTTAAATGTTAAAAATGTTCATGTGGCAGCTAAAGAGGAAGGAAATATGATTACTTTTCTTCATAAAGTTCAAAATGGTCCTGCTGATAAAAGTTATGGTATTCACGTTGCTAGACTTGCTCATATGCCAGAAGAATTATTAGAAAGAGCACAAGAAATTTTGGATAGTTATGAAAAGAAAGAACAAAATACTTGCAAAGAAGAAAATAAACAATTATGTATGGTCTTTGATGAACCTAAAAAGGATTTATTAAGAGAAAAATTAAAGAATATTGATCCTTTACATATTACCCCAATAGAAGCTATGAACTTCATATTTGAATTAAAAGAATTAGAATGATTTTTGCAAATAGAATGTAAATTACATTTATAATTGTTTTGAACATTAGCCATATCATTATGACTAATGTTTTTTAAGAGAGAATATTACTATTAAGCACAGTTTCATATAATTACTTAAAAAGCATAAAAGCGTTTGATAATTATGCCGAAAATAAAAAAATTATTATTTTAAATATTTAGGTTCATCTGTTTTTCCTAATAAATAATCAGCAGAAATGCTGTATTTTTTACATATAGTATATAAAAAAGGGGTGGCAATTAGATTTTTGCCTCTTTCATATTCAGCAATCACTGATTGAGTTGTATTTAGAAATTGAGCTAATTTTATTTGGGTTATTTTGTTTTCTTTTCTAAATTCTTTTAATCTTTTTCCTATTATTTCTTTTGTAATTTTTTCATTTATTAAATTTTTATAGTTCTTTTCGTTTGTAAAATTAAAGAGATAGTCTATAGATACATTAAAATAATTGCTTATAGCATATAGATGTTTGCATGGAATAATTCTATCTTCGGTTTCGTAATGGCTAAATAATTTAGCATCAATATCTAAATATTGTGCTAATTCTTTTTGGGTTGTTCCAGATCTTTCTCTAAGTTCTTTAATTTTAATTCCATAATTCATAAATTTTCACCAAATAGATTTTCTCATGATAAAAAGATTTATTTTTAATAGTACGTCAAATAACGATATTTTTCTTGACTTTTAATCTAGCTATATTTATAATTTAACTATAAGCTAGGAAAATTATCATAGATATATGATAGATTATTTTAATGTAAATTAAAATGAAGCCTAGCATCATGTTAGGAGCAATATTATGGAAATAGAAACTTTAAAGAAAAGCCATTTAAAAAGAAATATTGTAATAGCTGTGGTATTAGTAGCAATAATTAGTACCATAATACTTACGTTTACTAAAGCAAAATATAAAACAACAGAATCTATCCCACTAGTAAATGGAACAATTAACTATACACCATATGATTTAAAAATGGTTGCTATGTATCAAGAAGAAAATGGAGATTATAAAAGTATAGATACAGTACCAACTAGTGGATATACTTTAAATGAAGAGAAAAGCTATTGTGAAGTAAATGATACAAAAGATGAAAGTATATCTATGGAATATAAAGATGGAAAAGTGTATATAGGAGTAAGTAAAAAAGGAACAAAATGTTATTTGTATTTTGATGTACAAACAACAAAGAAAGTAGATACTATACTAGGACAAATAGATGTTAACTTAGATACACCAGACTTTAGTAAAACAGCCCAAGCAAGTTGTAGTGATACAAGTAAATGTGAAGAAACAAATGGAATTTATGAGAGTGTAGATGATAATGGAGCAACTTATTACTTTAGAGGGGCTGTAACTAATAACTGGGTATCATTTGCAGGATATTACTGGAGAATTATCAGGATTAATGGAGATGGATCAATCCGTATGATCTATAATGGAACAAGTACAGCAACAACAGGAACTACAACAATGATAAATAATGGTGCTAATCAAGCATTTAACTCAAGTTATAACAGAAGTGAATATGTTGGATACATGTACACAAGTGGACAACAACATGGAAATACAACCAGTAGTTCAATTAAAACAGTAATAGATAATTGGTATAGTAGTAATTTAGCTAAATATGCTGATCAGATCAGTAAAGAAGCAGGATTCTGTGGAGATAGAGAAATGGCAAGTGGATATTCTTGGAGCACTATTTCAAATAGTACTATTTATTATGCAGGATATGCAAGATTGATAAATAACAAAGTACCAACATTAAAATGCAGTAATAGTAGTGATTTATATACAGTAAGTGGAAGTAGTAAAGGAAATAAAGCATTATCTAATCCTGTAGGATTAATAACAGCAGATGAAGTAGCTATGGCAGGAGGAGTGCATGGACAAAATAATAGTAGTTATTATTTATATACAGGAGAGTATTATTGGACAATGAGTCCAGGCGGGGCTTATTACGATACAGATAATAATGCTAAATTCTGGGCTGATGTTTTAACGGTTGGAAGTAAAGGAGAGCCAGGAAGTTGGAGTGTGCTTAATTCTATTCATGGTGTACGTCCTGTAATTAATATAGCTAATAATGTAACAATTTCTTCTGGTGATGGTACTAGTTCTAATCCGTATACGATAATGGAAAGTCATATGTCGGGTGGAGATGATTCAGATAATTCTTAGTTATTGATATCTTGAAATAAGTATCATGCTATAAACTAATAAATTCGAAGTGAAAAAATTACTGAGAAATTTTTTTCACTTTTTTTATTAACCTTTAAGGATGTAACTTGCAAGGGGCAAGTTACAAAAAACCACTAGCTAAGCTAGTGGAGTTAAAATACTTTCAGTAAAATGACATCTCGCGTGCTATAATATGGCTGTTCAGGCCCAATATTAAGCACGAAAGGAGAGATGTCATGGCTAAAAGTTTAGCACATACAAGATATATGTGCAAGTATCATATAGTATTTATACCAAAATTTAGAAGAAAAATAATCTATAATAAACTAAGAGGAGATATACAACAATACATAAAGGAATTGTGTAAATGGAAAGGAGGAGAAATAATAGAAGGGCATATGATGCCAGATCACGTCCATTTACTAGTAGAAATACCTCCTAAAATGAGTGTATCATATTTTATGGGATATCTCAAAGGAAAAAGTAGTTTAATGATATTTGAGCATCATACAAATTTAAAATATAAATTTGGAAATCGGAATTTTTGGGCAACAGGATATTATGTAAGTACAGTAGGATTAAATGAAGCAACAATAAGAAAATATATAAGAGAGCAGGAAAATGAAGATATGATGCAAGATAAATTAACAAAGAAAGAATATATAAACCCTTTTAAGGGTCTCAAAAAGTAGTCATTACACAGGGCTTGAACAAAGTGAAAGCAAGCTTTCATTTGCAAGCTTGTTAGTATTTTGGCCTTATAGGCCATGTGAAAACCACGTCTTTTAGGCGTGGTTATTTATTTAAGGGAATACTTTTACATATATATTTTCAATATAATTAATAATATTCTGTGTTTTTATTAAAATTTTCCTTTTTTCTTTGCCTTGAAATCTATTATAAATTATAATATAATTAAAAAAGGTGATTTATATGGCAACACGTAGTGAGTTAAGAGAAAAAATAATGATTATATTATATCAATATGATTTAATGAAAAGTAATGGCCTTCAGTGTGATATAGAAGATATTATGAAAGATAATATGGATGTTTTAAATGATTTTGTTAAAGATATGGTATATGGAGTTATCACATATCAAGAAGAATTAGATAAAATTGCTGATAGTAAAATGAAAGATTGGAGTATTAAAAGAATTGATAAAACAGGAGCTGCTATTCTCCGTTTAGCTTTATATGAACTTCGATATACAGATACTCCATCTGTAGTAGTAATTAATGAAGCAATAGAACTTGCTAAGAAATATAGTGATGATGCAGTAAGAAAAATTATTAATGCGGTTTTAGATCAAGTAATAAAAGATTAAAATTTAATTAGAAAAGAGGGTAATCATGCAAGATAAATATATGAAAATTAGTGATTTAAACAATTATATAAAAAGTATTTTTGATGAGAATCCTTATTTAAAAAAAGTTTATTTGCGTGGTGAAATCTCTAATTTTAAAAATCATACAAGAGGGCATTTATATTTTACTTTAAAAGATGATACTTCAAGGATTAGTGCAGTTATGTTTTATTCTAGCGCTATTACTCTTAATTTTAAACCAGAAGATGGAATGAATGTTTTAGTAGAAGGAAGAATTTCTTGTTATCCTACAGCTGGTACTTATCAAATTTATGTTGATAAAATGGAAGTAGATGGCTTAGGTGCTTTATATATAGAGTTTGAAAAATTGAAAGAAAAACTAGCAAAAGAAGGATTATTTTCAGAACTTCATAAAAAACCAATTCCTAAAATTCCTAAGAGAATTGGTATTATAACAGCTCCAAGTGGGGCAGCAATTAAGGATATATTGTCTACAATTGATCGACGTTTTCCTATTGTTGAAACTATTTTATTTCCTGCTTTGGTTCAAGGAAGAGATGCTGCTCCAGATATTGTAAGACAAATAAAAGAAGCTGATAGTGGTAAATATGATCTTGATGTTTTGATTGTTGGCCGTGGTGGTGGATCTATTGAAGATTTATGGGCTTTTAATGAAGAGATAGTAGCTCGGGCTATCTATGATGCTAAAACTCCTATTATTAGTGCTGTAGGGCATGAAGTAGATTTTACTATTGCAGATTTTGTAGCAGATCTTCGTGCTCCGACTCCAACAGGAGCGGCAGAAATGGCAGTCCCTACTGTTTTAGAAATGCAACAAATCCTTAATTCTTATAAAATTCGTTTAAATGAATTTATAGGAAATACGATTCATAAAAGTAAATTAAGATTGGATGGAATTAAAAATTCTTATATTCTTAAAAATCCATTATCTTTATATGAGATTAAAGAACAAAAATTAGATAATTTGATAGATGTTTTAAATAATTTTATTATGAAGAAGTTAGAAAATTATGAGTTACAATTAAATCATGTACGAAGTTCTTATATTTTAAGTGAGCCTATGAAATTATTTCAGGGACAAATGGAAAAGGTTTTATTTGATCAAAAAACATTGTGTATTGCTATTAAAAATATTGTTTTAAAAAGTGATCATGATTATAAGATGCTTGTAAATACTTTAAAACTTGTAAATCCTTTGGGAATATTAGAAAAAGGGTATTCATTGGTAACAAAAGATGATAAAGTAGTAAAAACTGTTCATAATTTAGGAGTTAATGATTTAGTACAAATTCGTCTACATGAAGGAAAGGTTAAAGCTCAGATTAAAGAAATTAATTAGGAGGGGTATATGGACTTGTTTTTAGAACAAATCAATTTGCTTGAAAAAGAGAAAAATGAAGTAGATTTAGAAAGAGAAAAATTGATTTTAGAAAAAGATCGATTGATTAAGGAAATCTTGGAAATTCAAGATCAGAATACAAAATTAGAAGAAGAACGTGGAAAAATAAGTACTTTTATTAATTCAGTAGAGGCTAATAAAAGAGCTAAAAAAATATTAGTGTTTGGAAATACTTTATTTTTGTTACTTAGTTTTATTTTATTAGGTTCTTTGTCTTTGTCTATGTATGCTATTGTGGTTTTAGTAAGTTGTATGATTGGTTTAAATATGGTTTGCTTATCACAACTATGGAAATCTAGAAAAAAGAGTCTTGATATTTCGTTTGATCAGGCAAAAGATATAGAGGAAAAACTAGATAAAGAAATGAATCAAAAGCAGATGTGCATTTATGAAAAAGAAGTTAATATACAAAAAATTGAAGATAAGTTGATACAATTGCTTAAAGATAGTAAAATTATTAGTAAGAATTTAAGTATATATCAAGAAAAAAGATTAGAAGCAATTGCTCAAGTGCTTTTAAGCGATCCTGTTATCGAAAGTAAAATTAATAATTTATTTGAGGAACAAGAATTAAGATTAGTAAGGAAAAAAGATTAGGAGGAAATAAAATGGAAAAATCTTTTGAAGATGCATTAAAAGAATTAGAAATTATTGTTAAGGAATTAGAAAGTGGAAATGTTGAACTAGATTTAGCGATAGATAAATATACTGAAGCTATGAAACTTGCTAAATATTGTAGTGAAAAACTTAATAGTGCAACAGAAAGAGTTAATAAGATTTTAAATGAAAATAAAGAATTAGCCCAATTTAAAGTGGAGGAGTAATATGAGTGAAATTAAAGATATTACAAGTAGAGATATTGATTTTGCATCATGGTATACAGATGTTGTAAAAAAAGCAGAATTAGTAGATTATTCAAATGTTAAAGGAAGCATGATTATCTGTCCTTATGGTTATGCAATTTGGGAGAACATAAAAAAAATATTAGATCAGAAATTTAAAGAGACAGGACATGAAAATGTACAAATGCCTATGTTTATTCCTGAATCTTTACTTAATATTGAAAAAGAACATGTAAATGGATTTGCACCAGAAGTGGCTTGGGTTACCTATGGGGGAAGTGAAAAATTAGAGGAACGTTTATGTGTACGTCCAACTAGTGAAGTATTATTTTGTGATTATTATAAGAAAATTATTCAGTCTTATAGAGATTTACCAAAACTTTATAATCAGTGGTGTACTATTGTTAGATGGGAAAAGACAACGAGACCTTTTTTACGAAGTAGAGAAATTTTATGGCAAGAAGGTCATACTATGCATGCAACGGAACAAGAGGCTAAGGAAGAAACTTTAAGAATGCTTCATATTTATGAAGAATTTCAAAAAAATGTTTTGGCTATTCCTGTTATTGTGGGCAAGAAAACAGAGAAAGAGAAATTTGCAGGAGCAGTAGCATCTTATTCATTAGAAGCTATGATGTATGATGGAGTAGCTTTACAAAATGGTACTAGTCATTATTTCGGTGATGGATTTGCTAAAGCTTTTGGAATTCAATTTTTAAATCAAGATAATCAACTTCAAACTCCTTATCAGACTAGTTGGGGAGTTACAACGAGAATGATTGGAGCTTTAATAATGGTACACGGAGACGATCGAGGATTAGTACTTCCACCTCGTATTGCTCCAATACAAGTTATTATTATTCCAATTGGAAATGATTTGAAAGTAGAGCAAACAGTAGATTTTCTTTCAGAAAAATTAAGAGAAGAGAATATTTCTTATAAAATAGATTGTTCAAATAAGACACCTGGTTTTAAATTTGCACAAGCTGAAGTAAAGGGATATCCTGTCCGTGTTGAAGTAGGTAAAAGAGATTTAGAATCTAATTGTGTTACTTTAGTTAGAAGAGATACTTTGGAAAAATATCAAGTTTCTATTCAGGATGCTGTTAAATTTATGAAGAATTTATTTGATGATATTCAAAAAAATATGTATGATAGAGCATTGGTGAGAAGAGACTCTATGATTTATGAAGCTAATAATTGGGAAGAATTTTGTGATATTGCTCAAAATAAGCCAGGATTTATTAAAGCTAATTGGTGTGGAAATGAAGCTTGTGAAAATAAAGTAAAAGATCTCTTTAATATGAAAAGTCGTTGCTTAATTGAAGATGAAGAAATTCATACTAATTGTGTTGTATGTGGAAAACAAGCAAAATATCGTTTATATTTTGGAAAACAATACTAAATTTCCATATATTGGATAAAGCCAATTATTACTATCTTTAAAACTATAAATTCATCCATACTATTAATGGTGATTAGTATGAAGAAATTTATAGTTTTTTTATGTATTCTCTTGATGTCGCCACTTAGTGTTTTTGCTTATTCTTCTAAAGTTATTTTAGGAGGAGAAACCATTGGGATTGATATTAAGAGTAAAGGTGTTATGATTATTGGATTTTATAAGGTTAATGGAAAATATCATAAATCGGATTTAGTAGAAGGAGATATTATTGTCAAAGTAGAAGATGAAGAAATTTTATCAATTGAGGATTTAACAAATTCTTTAGAAAATTATGTGAATCAGGAACAGATTGAAATTACTTATCTTCATGGTAATAAAGAAAAAACTACAAAAATAGAATTGTTCTTAGAAAACGGCGTTTATAAAACAGGATTGTATGTTAAAGATGGAATTACTGGTATAGGAACGTTAACTTTTATTGATCCTGGTACAAATACTTATGGTGCTTTAGGACATGAAGTGTTAGAAAGTAATACTTCTAAGATTATTGAGGTTAGGACTGGTTCTATTTTCCGAAATGAGATTACTAATATTGATGCTAGTACTAATGGTTCTCCTGGTAGTAAAAATGCTAAATTTTATTATGATTCTGTTTATGGAGATATTGATAAAAATACAAAATATGGTATATATGGAACTTATACAGATTCATATGATGAAGATAATTTAATTGAAGTTGCAAATAATGATGAAATTAAAGTTGGTAAGGCTATTATTTATACTGTTCTTGAGGATGAGACTGTTGAAGAATTTGAAATTGAAATCACTAAAATTAATGAAAACAGTGAAATTAAAAATATTTCTTTTGAAATCACTGATAAAGATTTATTAGATGTTACAGGAGGAGTTGTTCAAGGTATGAGTGGTTCACCTATTGTTCAAAATGGTAAACTTATTGGTGCAGTAACTCATGTTGTAACAGATAATGTAATAACTGGGTATGGACTCTTTATTACAACTATGTTAGAAGAAAGTGAAAAATAAGCTTTCTTTTTTAATGAGTAATTTCACGGTTTGACAAAATAAGACAAGGAAATATGTTAAGATACTTTTATTCTTAGAGAAAGGAAGATAATATGAATACTAAGATTAATGTATCTTATATGTTTTAAAGTATCTTATTTTTGAGTAATTAGAAAGAGTAGAAGAAAAAAGAATTATAAAAATTGCTAAGTATTTACTCTAGTTAAATATGGTAATAGAATATATAAATAAGCAGATAGATCTAAGTATTTAAGAATTAAAAAAACTATTTTTTATCAAATTGTGACTAGTATATTGAAGTTTTATTAAAAATATTGTATATTTATTATAGTTATAAAATACCTATGATAAAAATGCTTTTTCTTTTGATAAGTTTTGTCGAATGTAATGAAAAGAAAATAAAAAAGGTATAGAATGGAAAAGTAAAGGTGGATATTATGAAGAAAAATACAATAATAGGAATCGTAGTAGTATTATTGGTGTTAGGAATAGGAATCTCTTTTGCATACTTTGTAAGTGGCATATTAGTAAGTGGAAATGGAAGTAATATTAGTATAACACCAGGAGATATGCTTAAAGTAGAATATGATGCAGGGAGTAGTAAACTTGTAGGAAATAAGCTTATGCCAGGGGATAGTGTAAGCAAAGATTTTAGTGTAACAATAACCCCAACAGAGACAGAAAAAGAGGTGATATATGGAATATTTATTAATTTAACAAATAATACATTTGTTAAATGTGATGATAGTAATTATGATGAATTAACGAATGTATGTAGTAAAGGGGAAGAAGAGATCAGTTATACGCTTACTAATAAAGATACAGAGGAGATATTAGCAAGTGGAGATTTAACAGGGAAGAGTGGAAAGATCAGATTAATAACAGAAGAGAAGGAAGTAGAAAGTAAGAGAGTATTTAACTATACGATAACTATTACATTTAAAGATACAGGAAAAGATCAAAATCATAATCAAAATAAAGGAATAGAAGGAAATATCGAAGTAGAATTTTCTGATAAAGTAGGAAGTGAATATATATTAAGTCATTATGATACAGTACTTACAAGAAATGATTTTAGTACAACAGTAGAGAATACGACAACAGGAACAATTTATAAATCATTAGATGAGAGTCAATATGATGATGATGGAGAAGTATATTATTTTGCAGGAGCACCAACTGATAATTATGTAAAATTTGCAGGATATTATTGGAGAATTATCAGAATCAATGGAGATGGAAGTATAAGAATAATTTATGATGGAACAAGTGCTCATGGAAATGGAGAATCATCAACAGACAGACAAATAGGGACGAGTGCTTTTAATTTAGAAAATTATAATCGAAGTGAATATGTAGGATATATGTATACTGAAGGCGAACAACATGGAAATACAACAGATAGTACAATAAAAGGAGTATTAGATGATTGGTATAATAATAATTTAAAGAGTTATGCAGATAAAATAAGTACAGAGGCAGGATTTTGTGGAGATCGGGAACCAAGTACTGATGAATCTACAAGTAATGGACAGGGAGGAACTGGAACAACTGTAACTTATTATGGGGGTTATATTCGTTTAATAACTAATAAAAAGCCAAATTTAAAGTGTAAAAATGATGTAGATTTATATACCGTAAGCGGAAGTAGTAAAGGGAATGAAGCATTAAGTAATCCAATTGGACTTATTACAGCAGATGAAGCAGCAATGGCGGGTGCAGTTTATAAGGAAGTTAATGAATATTTTTATTTATTCAGTGGTTTAGTTAGTTGGACTTTTACTCCTGCTAATTCTTTTTCGACAGGAAATGCACTTGAATTTAGAATGGGAACAGATGGACTTTTAGGAAATAGTGGAGTTGGCTATGTAGGAGGTATTCGTCCAGTCATTAATCTAGCTAGTGATGTAGAGTTAACAGGAAGTGGAACAAGTAATGATCCATATGTAGTAAAAGGAGCATAGTTAATATGAAAGAGAAAATAAAATATATAGTGGTAGTATTAATAGCAATCATAATAATAG
>URNW01000017.1 GCA_900549285.1 uncultured Mycoplasmatota bacterium | reverse complement strand
GTAGTAAAGGAAATAAAGCACTATCTAATCCAATAGGATTAATAACAGCAGATGAGGTAGCCATGGCAGGGGGTGTATACGGAAGTAGTAATGATAGTTATTACCTATATACAGGACAGAATTATTGGACCATGTCTCCGTATTTCTTTAATGCTAGTGGTGGAAAAAGTTGGGCTCGTGTGTTCAGTGTGTATTCGGGTGGCGATCTCAACTTCAATTTCGTGAATAACACGTGGAGTGTACGTCCTGTAATTAATTTACGTAGTGATGTAACTATTTCGTCAGGTGATGGTACTAGTTCTAATCCTTATGTAATTTCTTAAGAGTTTATAGGCTCTTTTTTCTTTTTTTAAAAATTCATACAATTATTAAAGACAAAATAAAAATAATATGTTAAAATATTTTTAGTTATCTAATAATTTATAAAGAGGTGTAGCATAAATGGCAAAGGTAATATCATTAGTAAATCAAAAAGGTGGAGTTGGTAAGACAACCACTAGCATCAATTTGGCTGCTGCTTTGGGTGTTGAGGGTAAAAAAACCCTTTTAATTGACTTAGATCCCCAGAGAAATGCTACGACAGGCTTAGGACTTTCTAATGGCGATTATGAGCATGATGTTTATGAAGTTATGGCTGGAGTTTGCAGTATGAAGGAAGCTATAAAAAAAACTAAATTTAAGAATTTATCTATTTTACCTTCTACTATTAATTTAGCAGGAGTAGATGTAGAATTCGTAAAAAAAATGTTAGAAGATCCTGAATTTAGACAAAATGAACAATTAAGAAGAGCAATTGAAGAAATTAGAGATAGCTATGATTATATTGTAATTGATTGTCAACCAGCTTTAGGATTAGCTACTATGAATGCATTAGTTGCAAGTGATTCAGTAATTATTCCAGTGCAATGTGAGTTTTTTGCACTTGAGGGCATTACACAACTTTTAAATTCTATTATTATGGTTCAATCTAGTATGAATCCTACACTTAGAATTGAAGGAGTATTACTTACAATGCTTGATGGAAGAACGATTATTGGTTTAGAAGTTATAGAAGAAGTTAGAAAGTATTTTAAAGATAAAGTGTTTAATACGATTATACCAAGATTAGTTCGTTTAGTAGAAGCTCCAAGTCATGGTAAACCAATTAATGAATATGATCCAAAAAGTAAAGCGACAATGGCTTATGCCAATTTAGCAAAGGAAGTGATTAGTCGTGACCGAAACTAGAAAAAAAGCTTTAGGAAAGGGATTAGAACAATTATTTTCTAATGAAGTAATTAATTTTGATCATTTTGAAAAAGAAATTGTTGATGAAGGAAAGAATAGTGGCGGAATTACAGAGATATCTTTGGAGGAAATTCGCAGTAATCCATATCAACCTCGTGTTATTTTTGATAGTGATGCATTAGAGGAACTTGCTAATTCTATTAAAGAACATGGGGTTATTCAGCCTATTATTGTAAAAAAAGGTATCAAAGGATATGAGCTCGTTGCTGGAGAGAGACGTACTAGAGCAGCTAGACTTGCGGGTTTAAAGACAATTCCTGCTATTATTAAAGAATTTAATGATGTAGAAATGATGGAAATTGCTCTTATTGAAAATATTGAAAGGGAAAATTTAAATCCTATTGAAGAAGCCAAAGCTTATGAAAATATTTTAAAAATTAATAATATTACTCAAGAAGAGCTAGCTCATAAGTTTTCTAAGAGTAGAAGTTATATTACTAATATGTTAGGATTACTTACTTTACCTGATATGGTGGTTAAATTAGTTGAATCTAAAGAGCTTTCTATGGGACATGCTAGAGCTTTAAGTAAACTAGAAGATGAAAGAAAAATTGAGGAATTAGCTTTAAAAGTTGTACGTGAAGATTTAAGTGTTCGAGATACAGAAAAATTAATTAATTCTTTAGATTTACCTAAGAAGCATACTATTAATCGAACTAGTAATTTTGATATACGCTATAGTATTTATGAGAATTTATGTAGAGAAAAATTAGGAGTTAAAGTAAAGATTAATCATAAAAAGATTGAAATTCCTTATAAGGATGAAGAAGAGCTTGCAAGAATTTTAGAAGAACTCAATATTAATATTGAAGGAGAGTAAGATGGAATTTTTAGAAAAACTTTTAGATATTATTATGACGAAACAAATTTTTGGAACAGCTATGGTTATTTTAGTAACTTTTGTTTTAGTATCTTTATTTAATAAGGGAATTGAAAAGATTTTAATTAAAGGTAAGACAGCCTTTGAAGTTAAGAGAAGGAAAACGATTATTCGCTTGTTTCAAAGCATTTTTAAATATGTTTTAATTATTATAGCATTACTTATAATTTTAGATTTTTATGGTGTAGACACTAAAAGTTTAATAGCTAGTTTAGGAGTTGCTGGAGTTGTTTTAGGACTTGCTTTACAAGATACTGTTAAAGATTTTATTAGTGGTACTATGCTTATTATGGAAAATTATTTAGCTGTTGGAGATATTGTTACTTATAATAATTTTACAGGTGAAGTTATTGAGTTGGGGCTTCGTACGACTAAAATTAAGGGTTTTGATGGAGAAGTAATGATTGTTGCTAATCGTAATATTAATACTATTATTAATGCTTCTCAAAAAAAGTCTAATCTTTATATAAATATTCCTACTTCTTATGAAGAGAAAGTAGAAAAAGTAGAAAAAGTTTTAAAGGAAGTTATTGAAAGTGCTAAACAAGATAAAGTAATACTACAAGATTCAGCTTATTTAGGAGTAAATGGCTTTGAAAGCTCTTTTGTTAATTATCTCATTTGTATTGTTTGTAATCAAGATGATCGCTATAAAGTCAATCGTGAAATGTTGAAACGTGTTAAACTTGCTTATGATAAAAACAAAATAAAAATTCCTTATAATCAAATAGAGGTGCATCATGGAAAAGATATTTAAGTTGAATGATTGTGTTATTATGAAAAAACCACATGCTTGTGGAGAAAATAAATGGAAGATTATTAGGGTTGGGGTTGATATTAAAATTAAGTGTATGAATTGTGGACGGGAAGTTATGATTGATCGTTTGGAATTTATTCGGAAATTGAAAAAAGTTTTGGGTGAAGAAAATGAAGAAAAGAAATCTTAAAGATAGAATTACTTTAGATCCTATTATGACTTTATTAGTCTTAATTGTTTTAACAATTGTTGTTAGTGGTTTTTTATCTTTATTAGGAGTTCAAGTTACTTATAATTCTATTACTGATAATATTACTTTTAATTATACACAAAGTTTAGTATCTATTGAATCTTTATTTAGTTTAAGTGGACTTAAATATATATTTACAACCACTGTTTCTAACTTTGTTTCTTTTAAGCCTTTATCTAGTTTAATTATTATATTAATTGGGATTGGGGTAATGGAAAAGAGTGGATTTTTAAAAACGATCGTTACTCTTTTGACAAAGAAGGCAAAGAAGAAAAATGTTACATTTATTTTAGTTTTAATATGTATATTATCTAGTATTATGGGAGATCTTCCATTTGTGGTTATGATTCCTTTAAGTGCTTTAATTTTTACTTATGGACACCGTAATCCTTATATTGGTATTATTGCTAGTTATGCTGCTTTATCGGCTGGAGCAGGAATTAGTATTTTCTTTACTAGTACTGATTCAGCATTAATGAATTATACTTTGCTTGGTGCTCATGCTTTAGATAAAACTTATATGCTTGGAACAACTGCATTTGTTTTTATTATGATTGTTGCTGTTATATTGGTAGCTTTAGCAATCACTTTTATTACAGAAAATATTATTGCTCCAAAACTTCCTAAATATGAGTTTCCTGAAGAAGAGATGGAAGAAGAATTTACTATTACTAAAAGACAATTGCGAGGTTTAATTATTGCAGGTTTTGCTGGATTATTATATTTATTGTTTTTTATTTATTGCATTATTCCAGGGCTTCCTTTGTCAGGAGCATTGCTTGATTATTCTCAGACATTTTATATTGATAAATTATTTAGTGTAGATTCATTTTTTAGTACTGGATTTGTTTTTGTTGTTACAATGTTTTTTGTTATTTTAGGCTTCTTTTATGGAATTGGGGCTAAAACTATTAAAAATAACAAAGATTTGTGTGATGATTTAGGACACAGTTTAGATGGTATTGGAAAAACGCTAGTTATTATTTTCTTTGCTTCTACTTTTATTAGTATATTTAAGAGTACTAATATTGGAGAAGTTATTACTGCTTTTTTAGCAAACATTTTAACTATAAATGGAATTGGGGCTTTTCCTTTGATTGTTATTTTATTTGTAATTAGTGCTATTGCGACTTTATTTTTACCAGGATCGACATTTAAATGGGCTATTATGGCGGGTATAGCTGTTCCTGCATTCATGAATGTTGAACTTAGTCCAGAATTTGCTCAAACGATCTTTAGGTTTGGAGAATGTGTTACAATGGGACTTACGCCACTTGCAACTTATTATGTTATTTATTTAGCTTATTTAGAAAAATATAATCAAGGTAAAAAGCCTATCAATTTATTTAAGACTTTACGCTATCAAATTCCTTATAGTATAGCAGTTGCTGTTATTCTTTTAGGACTTGTTATTGTATGGTATATAGTTGGTTTTCCTCTTGGTGTGGGAGGAGCAATCACAACTTAGCATCAAGTTTTCTGATGCTTTTTTTAGTATTTCTTTTAATAATCAATTGATATTTGAAAATATATAGGTAGTACTATTAAGAGTTTAAAACATATGAAAAAAAGTTTAAAAGTATGATATAATAGTTTTACTTGAGGTGATTTTATGAGTTTAAAAGCTGGTATTGTAGGACTTCCTAATGTGGGTAAGTCTACTTTATTTAATGCAATTACGAAAAAAAATATTTTAGCTGCTAATTATCCTTTTGCTACTATTGATCCTAATGTAGGAATGGTTACGGTTCCTGATGAAAGACTTACTTTCCTAGAAGAATTATATCTTCCAAAAAGTACAGTTCCAACAACCTTTGAATTTACAGATATTGCAGGATTAGTGAAGGGGGCTAGTAAAGGAGAAGGACTTGGTAATAAATTTTTAAGCCATATTCGTGAAGTAGATGCAATAGTTGAGGTTGTCAGATGTTTTGATGATGAAAATATTACTCATGTTGAAGGAAAGACTGATCCTATTCGAGATATTGAAATTATTAATGTTGAGCTTATTTTGGCTGATTTAGAAGTAGTGGAAAATCGTTTAAATAAAATTATTAAAAAAGCTGAGACAACAAAAGATAAAGAAGCTTTATTAGAAGTGCAAATTCTTACAAAAGCTAAAGAAAATTTAGAGAAAAATATTCCTTTAAGGTTGGTTGATTTTACTGATGATGAAAAATTCCTGATGAAACATTTTAGCTTTCTTACTTTAAAGCCTCTTATTTATGTAGCTAATGTTTTAGAAGATGATGTTGTGTTAGGTGAGAATGAATATACGAAAAGGGTATCTGAATATGCATCTAAAGAGAATGCTAGTGTTATTGTAATGTGTTGTAAAATGGAATCTGAATTATCTGAATTGAGTGATGATGATAAAAAGGCTTTTTTAAAAGAATTAAGTATTCCAAATAGTGGACTTGATCGTTTAATTTTTGCAACTTATTCTTTGCTAGGTTTAGAAACATTTTTTACAGCAGGGACTGATGAGTGTCGAGCATGGACCTTTAAACGAGGAATGAATGCTAAAGCTTGTGCTGGACTTATTCATAGTGATATTGAAAGGGGCTTTATTAAAGCAGAAATCATGAGTTTTGATGATTTACATGAGTATAAAAATGAATTAAAAGTTAAAGAGGCTGGAAAGTTAAGACTTGAAGGAAAAGATTATTTGATGCAAGATGGAGATATTGTTTATTTTAGATTTAATGTTTAGGTGGGTGGAAAATGGAAAATACAATAAATATGATTTTAGAAAATGAAGATAGGGAGACAAATAAAAAAATTAGAGAAATTCCTTTGGAAGAGTTAGCTTCGTTAATGGATTATGTAGTGAAAAATTATGATATTGAAAAAGTAAAAAAGGTATTTTTTAAAATTGGTAATGCACTTGGGTATGAAGATAAAGAATATTTAGGTTACATAATTCATAAATCTGAAAATATAAAATTAAAACTTTGTTTTATTTATTGTATTCACTCTCTTGAAATTTTAGTTAGTGATATTATTAAGAATCTTAAAGATTTAGGAGAGAAAGATAGTGATTTATATGATTTTATGATATCAAATTTTAATTTGCATGGATTAATGGAGGCAGCTAGTTTAAGAGGATTCCAATTACCTAATTGTAAAATGATTACAGCAATAAATAACAAATTTGATAAAAGTAATAATAAGAGACAACTTTTAGATATTCTTCTAACTTATCCTAAACCTAATCAAATGGTTTATGATTTAATTAAAAAGTATTTATTGCAAGCTATGGATATCATGGATTATTATGTAGCTTTAAATAGTATAAATGCACCTTTTGATCTCATTTTTGATTATTTACTTGAAGGTAACTTTTTTCCTAAAGAACTAGATAATTTATACCAATATTGGGTTAAAGAAAAAGATTTTAGAGCGTTTTTATTAGAAGAATATTTATATACACATTGTATTGAAGTTCCTTTAACGGAAGGTAGACCAAGAGTTGGTTTATTAGTTAGTGTTCTAAGAGATTCTAATTCAATTATTATTTGATTTTAAATTCTTGGCATTTATCTTTACCAGATGAGGCAAATGTAGTTCCTATTAGTTATCAGGCTCTTAAAATTTATACTCCTATGGATTTAAATAGTTCTTTAGCTAACTATTTATATGTTGGAAGTGAGTTAGATAATCAATATTTAGAGCTTACTGCGGCAAAAAGAGAAGAAAATTATAAACAACGTTAAATAAATTCTTTTAGTAAATCATATAATTAAGTATGATGCTAAAAGAATTTTTTATTGACGAAAATATTACAATTCCTTTTAAATTATTTGGAAAAACTCATTTGTTTTTGCTGTTTTTTGTATTGCTTTTTTGGAGTATTTTATTTTTTAAGAAGAAAAAAATTTATCAGTTAAAAGATAAGACTAAAAGGAGAATTACAGTATTTTTTGCTATTGTATTATTAATTAACATGTTAGTTCTATATGTATCTAGTTTTTATTATCATTCTTTTGATTATAAGACAATGTTACCTTTACATTTATGTTATATTTCTAATTATTTTTATATTTTTGTAATTTTATTTTATAAAGAAAAGCTGTATCAATATATTTATTTTTTAGCTTTTTTAGGACCTATTCCTGCTATTTTATTTTTTGATGTTCCAAGTGTATGGGAATCTTTTAATTTTTATCTTTATATTATTAGCCATCATGTGCTTGTAATTGCAGGGTTATTTACGTTTTATATGTATCCTAAAAAATTGAGTTTTAAAATTATTTTTCGGCTTGTCGTTATTTTAAATATTTTATATATTTTTATGTCTATATTTAATTATTTTTTTCAGACTAATTACTTTTTTTCTGAGGCAATCCCTGAGTTTATTTTAGAATTGTTTCCTTTTTTAGTACATATTCCTATTGTGGTTATTTTGGAATTTGTAGAAGTTGTAATTATCGTTATTTTATATTTTTTCTTTAAAAGAGAGTATAGTTTACTAAAATCTAACATTATGATATAATATATATTGAGGAGGATGAAATGAATCGATTATTATCAAAAACATTTTTATGGATGTTTTTAGGATTATTTGTAACTTTTATAACTGGTTATATTGTATCAATTAATGAGAATATGTTATTATCTATATTTGGAGGACCTATATTTTGGATTATTATCATTTTAGAATTTGCTTTGGTTATTTTCTTTTCAGCTAGAGTTCATAAAATGAAACCTATGACTGCTAAAATATGTTTCTTATTATATTCATTTGTTAGTGGACTTACTTTTTCAAGTATTTTTGTAGGTTTTGAACTTGGTAGTGTTATGTATGTATTTTTAATATCAGCGGTGATATTTGCAATATTTGGAGCAATAGGTTATTTTACGAATGTTAATTTAAATAAGCTTGGTACTTTCTTGTTAATGGGACTTTTGGCATTAATTATTTGTTGTATTGTCAATTTGTTTGTTGGAAATTCAACGTTTGATCTAATTATTTCTATTATTGCTTTACTTATTTTCTTTGGTTTTACAGCATATGATATTCAAGGTATGAAAATATTAAGTAATATGGGAGTGGATCATGATGTAGTGGCAATTAATGGTGCCTTTCAGTTATATTTAGATTTCATTAACATATTTTTACATTTATTATCAATTATTGGAGATTCTAGAGATTAGAATCTTTTTTTAGAATAAAATTTTTGTTTATTAATTTAATGTTTTGTGTTATAAAACCCCTAATTTATTATTAGGGGTATATCTTTTTATTATAATTTATAATTATTGCCATCTTCTTGTATGTTCTACTTTTTCCCACTTAACTTCTTTTTTTAAAAAAGCTTTTATTGCACAAGGAATATATGTTGAAAAAAATAGGGGACTAAATAAAATAGTTTTTATTTGCATATATTCTGATATATTAATTTTATCTTTGTCTTTTAATATAATATAGGCTGTCATAAATGCAAAAAGAATATAGGCTAGCATAATTATTAAGATGATTTTGGTAAAACATATTTTACTTATGGGATTAGTTAAATCATGGATTTTAAATATGGTAATTATTTGATTTAATAAATATATGATTGCTCCAATAATCATAATAATATATGGTTTCATGCCGCAGATTTCATTTATTAGGGAGCCAAAGTTTGGATTATTTTTAAATAATATCTTTTTAAGGCGGGGAATATATTTTTTTCTGGTTGAAAAATATCCTTTTATCCAGCGAGTCCTTTGGTTAATTGTTCCTTTGTATTTGATAGGTTGTTCATCATAAAAACAAGCATTTTTATTATAGACACTTGTTAGGTTATGTTCAATTGAATAAAGAGTTAGTTCATAATCTTCAGTTAGAGAGTGAAAGGGAAAGCTTTTCCATTGTTTTATTAATTTACCATCAATATATAGTCCTGTTCCAGATAAAGTAATATTTCTAGATTGTTTACTTTTAGTTTCATTTCCATTTGAATTTAAAAAAGCAAAAGTAATCCCTGAACATGCTGATATTATAGAATCATTTCCGTTTTTTAAATTACGATATCCAATTGCAATATCATAGCCTTGTTGATATGATTTTTCCATTTCTTTTAAAAAATCTTTATCTAAAACATTATCTGCATCTAAAATAAAATAAGCATCATAATAAATCTTTTTTTCTTCTAAATCTTTTATTAATTCATCTAAAGCATAGCCTTTTCTTTTTAAATTTAGCTTTTTTCTTATGAATATTGTTGCTCCATATTTTTTGGCAATATTATTGGTGGGATCTTCCTCATTTTCAATAATAATATAAACATCTTTCATGTTGACTTTTTTGGTTTGATTTTTAATACTTATTAATAAATCTTCAATTACCTTTGATTCGTCTCTAGCAGGGATTAGTATACAGAACTTAGAAAGCTCTTTCCTTTTTTCTTTTGGAAAATTATTATTTAATCGTGCCAAAAAGGAGACCGTGAATAACATTAATAAACCAATAATAATAAAAAAAATACTTATAATTTCTAATATCATACTACACCTACTTTACAAATTTCATGTTTGTATATACTGTTTTTAAATATTCATCAGGGTATACTTTATCATAGAACTCACCGATAAATGTAAATGGTTCATATCCTTTATTACGTAGGGTTGATCTAGCTAGCGCGGTCCAAGATACTAACATATTTATGGTCATAAATATAACTAATATTATGACTAGGGGCTTTCCAATTTTATATGGAATTTTTTCAATCCATTTTGATAAAATAGGATAGATGTAATGTACTAGAACCATAACAGCTAATCCCCAAAATATCATGTATAAAATAGTAGTTCTACCCATAATATTCAAAGGCCTTCCTGTATAATCCCATGAAGCAACTCCTAATACTAATTCCATTAGATAACTTATGATAAACTCAATTGCACCTCCTAGTAGGGCACCATATAAAAAAGTTTTAGCTGGATTTCTCTTTTTTCTTCCGAGTAACCATATAATAAAAACTATTGCTGCTCCATACAGGGGATTAAATGGACCATAAATTACACCTTTTCGACATGGCCAGAACCATTCTTTGTAGATATGGTAATGTTTTACAAAACCTATTACTTCTTCATAAATTACACCTAAGAAGCTTCCTAAAACGAATATTAGATACATTTTAGAAAAACTCATTCCTTTAGCAAAAATCCTATTATCACTTTTTAACCATTTTTTAAACTTCTTAATCATATATATCACAACTAAATATATTATATCAATATTTTTATTTGTTGGAAAGCTTTTTCATAAATGTAACAAAATTGTAATAATCGGGTTATTCTCTATTGACAAAACTATTTAAAAGCTTTAAGATAGTTAACTATCAATCAGGGAGGTTTTATAATGAAGAAAATATTTTTGATATTATTTAGTATTTGTTTTTTATTTTTACCTATTCGTGTTTATGCTAAAAGTTTAAGTTTTGAAGGTTATTATTGTGATCCTAAACAAGATCTTGGGGATGGGACTTTTTATATGACTTGTCATATTGTTGCTACAAGTGATTATGATATTAATCAAGTTAAGGGAAAATTAGTATTGAAGAATGTTACATTAGAAAGTATTAAAACTCATGATGATTGGACTAGTAATAATGGACTTTCAACTGATGTTAATTTTACTGCTAAAACAGGACATTCTGGAACATTTACAATTGCTGATTTGGTTTATACTGGTAATTTAAGTGATAAGGAATGTGAAGCAAGTTTTATGCCAGAGGGAGCAGATTATGAAAAACCTCAAGATTTTGTTTGTATGATTGTAGATGATGCTTATTATGGTAAGAACGGTAGTATTGTTAGTAAAGAGGAATATTATGAACAATGTTGTAATTATGTCTGTACAATTGTAGATGGTGAATATTATTTTGATTCTAAAGGACAGTCAGTTAGTTATGATGAGATGATTGAAGATTGCAAAGAGACAGATGTTATTATTGATAATCCTCAAACTGGTATTAATTACGGGTATATTTTACTTCCTATTGGCATAGTTTCTATTATACTAATCATTAGGATTGCGAAAAAAAATACAAAAATTTATAAAATATAGTTGAAATTTCCAGATAATATGGTATAATTTATATTATCTGAGGAAATGCAGGTGTAGTTTAATGGTAGAGCTTCAGCCTTCCAAGCTGATAACGTGGGTTCGATTCCCATCACCTGCTCCAGAGGGAAATCTGCTCGAACCGAAAAGGAAGAGCTTTCGATAAATGTCAATTCATATAGAGTTGGCTTTTTTTATGTAAATTTTTATTTTTAAGGTAAAGCTAAAAACATATAAATATCTTCTTTTTTCATATAATTTAAATGGTTTTAGTTTACATTTTTAAGTTTTTTTGTTATACTATGTAGCGAGTATTAATTTACTCCTTGCTTAAAATTATTTTTAAGCCGAATAGACCATGAGGAGGTGGAAAAATGACTAATTATGAAATTATGTTTATCGTTAAAACTACTATGGAATCTGATAAGATAAAAAATACTATCGATACTATGAAAAAAATTATTACTGATGGTAAGGGAAAAATAGTAGAAGTTAAAGATATGGGCGAGAAAAAATTAGCATATCCAATTAAGAAGGAACTTACTGGATACTATTATGTACTAAAAGTAGAATCTTCAAAAGAAGTTATTGCTGAGTTTGATCGTAGAGCTTCTATTGATGAAGCAATTTTAAGACATTTAATTATTAAGTTAGATGAGGAGTAAGATATGAATAAAGTAATTTTGATTGGAAGATTAGCAAGAGATCCAGAGCTTAGAACAACAGCAGGTAATCTTAGTGTAGCAACATTTACTTTAGCTGTAAGTCGTCCTTATAGTCCTCAAAATGGAGGAGATGCTGGAGCTGATTTTATTAGTTGCGTTGTTTGGAGAAGGCAAGCAGAGAATTTAGCTCGTTATTGCCATAAAGGTAGTCAAATTGCCGTTGAAGGTAGAATTCAAACAAGAAATTATACTGCTCAAGATGGATCTAAGCGTTATGTTACAGAAGTCTTAGTTGATAATCTTACTTTCTTAGGATCAAGAAGTGATAATCAAGGTGGTATGGCTCCTCAAGATAACTTTGGAGGAAATAGTTATCCTGCTAATAATTATGATACAAATAATTATAGTACACCAACTGATGTAGCTAGTATGCCTACTACAGACATTTCAGAAGATCCGTTTAAAGATTTTGGTGAAGAAATTACTTTAAGTGATGATGATTTACCATTCTAGGAAAAGGAGGAGAAATTAATGGCAGAATTTTATCGTAAGAAAAAGAAAATATGTCAAATGTGTGCTGGTAAAAGCGTAGATTATAAAGATGTTATGATTATTAATAAATATATTAATGATAAGGGAAAAATCATGCCAAGACGTATGACTGGTGCTTGTGCAAAACATCAAAGACATATTGCTAAACAAATTAAATATGCAAGATTTATGGCTTTAGTACCATTTGTTAAATAAAAAAGGATACCTAATTTTGGGGTATCCTTTTTATAATAGTAAAGTAACAATACTTACAATTGTATTACTTATGATTAATGATAGAAGTATTAAAGAAAATATTTCTAAGAAATGATATTTTTTTATAGTACTTTTATAAAAGCCAAGGCATATATATAGTTTAGTGTTTTTATTTTCATCAATTAAAATATTTTTGATGTTTACAATAAGAACAATCATAAAAATAATACTTAGTATCGCTAATAAAATTGTAAATATCAAGCAATTAAGTAGCGAATAGTCTAAAATACGCACATTATAATCATATTCGTCTATATTTGAAATAGTCAGAATTTCTTTTTGTAGTTCTTTTTCTACTTTTCCTTTATTAAACCATTTTTCTAAATTTACAATGTATGTATATTTATCCACTTGGGATGCATAATTTTTAAAATCTGTTGGACTAATATTTAAATATTTGTAATTTATTTCTTTTTCTTCTTCTAAAAAATTGTTTATTGTAAATTCTAATTTTGTATTATTTAGATAAATTTGAGATGTGTAAAAATCAAAAATATATTGTAATTCATAATTACCTATGCCTTGTCCTATCTTTACTGAATTATTTTCTATGAGCATTAAATTGTCAGTATCTGTATTTGTTTCATCTGATAACTTTGTATATGATATGGTAGCTTTAATACAAGGAGTTACTTTTTTTATGCCTTTTATATTTTTTATCTTTTCTAATTCTTCTTTGTTTGCTTCAAACATTAAATAGGATTTTCGAAAATTGTAATTGGCTTGATTCATATTGTAATTTCTTAATGTGAATACTGCTAATACAGCTGTAAAAATTAAAGTAATAATTGTTAGATAAATTTTGGTACTTTTTTTGCGATAAAAACTTTTAAATATTAGCATTTTTACTCCTCCTTTAGCATATTGTGAATACTGATGTTTAAATATTTTTTTGTTAAATATTTTGTCGCGATTACCATCATGATAATGCAAATGAAATAGCTTAAAAGAATATAAAAATAATTTATTTTCAAGTCTATTTCGTTGTCATAAATCATTTTATCAAATATTGTTATATTGTTTATTATGAGAGTATAGATTATTATAAATATAAGAACAGAAACAAGAAAGCAGATTGTACTTACAATGATATTTTCTAATAAATCAATTTTAAATATTTCTTTATTTTTATAGCCACTTACTTTTAAAATACCGTAAGTTGTTAAACGATATCTAATTTTCTTTTTGATAAAAATATAGATTAGAGTAAAAGAGATAATGAGTACTACTAGACTAATTAAAAGACTAGTATACATTAAATAATAATTAGTATTATTGTTGTTTCCTTCTATTCTTTTGAACCCTAACTTAAATATTTCCTCTGCTACTTTGGGTTGATTTTCTGTTTTATCTACTTTTACAGTTATTATTTGGGTGTCTATTATGTTTGGTAATTTTTTAAAATCATTTTTACTAATATAGCATTCATTGGCACTATTTCTTATTTTTTTGGCATCATAAGTTCCTACAATCTTAAATGCTTGGTTATTTATCGTGATTATTTTTCCTACTACTTTGTTCCCCTTGATATATTTATTTCGATCTAAAGTATCTGAAAAATCATAAGGATAAAATTCGTTGGGACAAATTGCTTCTAGATTATTTTCAAGTTTCCTTCCTTTTTTTATTTTGATTTCCTTTTCATCTAATAAGGGTTTTAGGGCAATATTTTCTTGGTTTGTGGAATTGAAAACAGCTCGACTTGATATTAGGTTTGTTGCATAAATTACGTGATCAATGCTTTCAATTTCTTTTATTATTTCGTCACTCACTACTTGCTCTTCTACATAAACATGGAGATTAAGATAGGAAGGGGAAGAAAGTTTATTATGTGTTGTATAATTTGTAATGTAAAAAAAAGTTAGAGTGGTTAAAATTGCTAGAAACGTAAAGGAGAGGACAATTAATAAAATGATGTTTCTTTTTTCAAGAAATCTAAACTTTAAAATCCATAATCTATTTTTTAATTTCATGATTCTAATTTTCCTTTATTAATTGTAAGTATTTTATCAGCATATTTTTTTATCTCTTCACTATGGGTTACTACTATTACACATTTTCCTTTTTTAGATAAATCTTTTAGGGTTTCAAATACTAATTTTTCGTTTTCTTCATCTAAGTTACCAGTAGGTTCATCAGCTAGAATAATTTTGGGATCATTGGCTAGGCTTCTTGCAATAGCAACTCGTTGTTGTTCACCACCACTCATTTCTTTTGGAAAGTGATTGATTCTATCTCTTAGGCCTAGATCAATTAATAGTTTACATGCCTTTTCTTTTCTTTCTTCTTTTTTAATTTCTTTATTAATTAACATTGGTAACATGACGTTTTCATAAGCTTTTAAATGTTCATCTAAATAAAAATCTTGAAAAACAAAACCAATATGTTTCATTCTTAAATTAGATAGTTCATCATCTTTTAATTCGCTTATGTCTTTTTGGTCAATTGTTATTTTTCCACTGGTATATGTTTCAATTAGACCTATAATAGATATTAGGGTGGATTTGCCTGAACCACTATGCCCCATGATTGCATACATTTTGCCAGGTTTGAATTCATATGATACATTATCTAAAGCTTTCACTTCATCATTTTTGGTTTTGTAAACCTTACAAACATTTTCAATATTCATAACTCTACTCCTATCTTTACGCTTATTATAACATCTTTATATGCAAAAATATAGAACTTTTGGCAACCTTTGTCGAACGTGTTTAAAAATAAACTCTTTTGTACTATATTAAAATAGCAAGGGTGATTAGATATGTTAAAGGTAGATATGGAGTATGAGAAAGGAATTTTGTATGTTAGATTAAAAGGAATATTAGATAGAAAAGTGTGTTATAAAATTAATAACTATGTAGTACCAGTTATATTAAAGCATAAGATTAAATATTTAGTATTTAATTTATATGATTTAGAAAGTATTGATGAATCAGGAATGGATGCACTTTTGAATGCTAAGTGTGCTATTAGATCAAATAAAGGTAAAATTTGTTTATGTGAAGTTAGCGATTTTTTAAGAGAAAAAATGAAAAGGCTTAGAATGAAAGTAGCTAGTAATGAACTTGCTGCTTATCATTTAATTACTATATAATGACTACTAATGAATTAATTGAAGTGCATATGGGGTTAATAAAAAAAATTGCTAACAAATTTTATAATTGTTCTAAAGAAGATTTGATTCAAATTGGAGTAATTGGATTATTAAAAGCATATCAAAATTTTAAGGATCATGGGGAAGCTAAATTTAGCACATATGCTTATCCTTATATTTTTGGAGAAATGTATCAATTAGTTAATTCTAATCGTGATATTAAAGTAAGTAAAGATATGCTTAAATTATATAAAATGATTGAAAAGACAAGGTATGAACTAGCTCAAAAGTTGAAATATGTACCAACTGATTTAGAGGTTGCTCAATTTCTTGAATTAGATTATCAGACTGTTCAGGAAGCAATTTTGTGTAGTCAATCAATGATTTCGTTGGATGATGAGGCAAATGAACTTAATTTACATGAAGTTATTGCCGATAAGCACTTTGTAAATCCAGATTTAAAAATAGATATAGATGATAGTTTTAAGGTCTTAGATAGTCAGGAAAAAGAAATTATTAAAGCACGTTACTATGATGATTTAACTCAAAGTGAAGTGGCAAAAAAGCTTAATATGACACAAGTAATGGTTAGTCGTTATGAAAAAAAGAGCTTAGAAAAAATGAAAATGGCATTAATGTAATACTTTAGGTTTTCCTAAAGTATTTTTTGTGTTATAATATTTTTAATCGCTGAAATAGCTCAGTCGGTAGAGCAACGCACTCGTAATGCGTAGGTCGAAGGTTCGATTCCTTTTTTCAGCACCAGATTGATAGGAAACTCGAACTTTTAAAGTTTTGAGAGTAATAAATTACTAACAGAAATGTTAGTTTTTTTGTTATTTAAGAAAGTGAGAGTGATTATATGTTAACAATAGAAACTAAAGAAATAGAAATAAGTAAAGACTTATTAAAGAGAGTTGAGATGATATGTAAGTTTGCTTGTGTTAAACCTACTATTACAAATGGAAATATTAAGAATATTAAAGGAACTAATATTGCTTATGTAAAACCACATATTATCAAAATTAATAATATTGATTATTTAATGTTTGATGAATGTGATGACATATTTGTTAATGGTTATGATGAAAAAATAAAGTTTAAAGACTTTGAAACCTATATTAAAAGCCATTTTTAAGACAAAGGTTTGACATTTTTTAAAAAAGTGATAGAATAATCGACTAAGAAGACTTATGTCTATTTAAGGGGGTTAAATAGTATGAGATTCAAGTTTAAAAGCAAACATTATTCTAAATTAGATTTTAAAAGGTGTCAGCAGTATTAGTCACTATAATACTTTTGACACCTTTTTTGTTAGGAAAAGGAGTTGATGATTTATGAATGATGAAAAGAAAATTGCAGGTATTTATAAAAGAGTTTCAACATTAGACCAAAAACGAGAAGGTTTTAGTCTGGGAGAACAAGAAGAAAAATTAAAAGAATTTTGTAAATTTAAAGGTTATGAAATTTATAAAATATATGCTGATGAAGGTATAAGTGCTAAAAATGATAAAAGACCAGCATATCAAGAAATGATGAGAGATGTTAAAGATAAAAAGATTAATGTGATTGTTGCTTTTAAACTAGATAGATTAACAAGAAGTGTTTACGATATTGAAAAACTTATGAAGTTTGTTAACGATAATGATTGTGATATTGATTGTATGGCAGATGAATCTAATACTACTACTTCAAATGGTAGAATGGTTATGAGAATAATGACTAGTGTTTCACAAAACGAAATTGAGAAATGTAGTGAAAGAACTAAATTTGGTATGGTAGGTGCTATAAAAGCGGGTCATATTCCCAACAAGTGTCCTTTAGGTTTTAAAAGAAATAATAAAAAGTTAGTTCCTGATCCACTAACAAAAGATATAGTAATAAGAGTATTTGATTTATATTTAGAGGGTAAAAGTTATCAAGCTATTGCTAATATTTATAATGAAGAAAAAGTATTAGGTAAAACTAATTGGAGAGATTCAACAATTAATCATATAATTACAAATGAACTTTATAAAGGCGATTATCTACATGGTAAAAGGACAAAGAAACCTACTTATTATGAAAATGTTGTTGAATCATTAGTTAGTAAACAAAAATGGGAAGATTGCCAATATCAAAAGCAAAGAAATGCAAGGCACTATGAAAGAACAGCAACTTATCTTTTTACTAATAAACTTAAATGCTCTAAATGTGGTAAATTTCTAGGCGGTTGTGCTACTACTAAAAAGAATGGAACTAAATACTATTACTATAAATGTGAACATTGTAAAACTTATTTTAGTGAAGCAGATATTGAAGAAAGATTAAAAGGTTTCTTAATTGAATTAAATAAACAAGATGAATTAATTAATAATTACTATACACCATTTATTAAATCTAAATTAGATAATAAACAAATTGATTATGAAAAAGATATTAAAGAACTAGATAAACAATTAGATAGAATTAAAATGGCATATATAAAAGGTATTTTAAAAATTGAAGATTTTGAAAATGAGATTAACCAAATAGAGTTTAATAAAAATGAATTAAATAAAAAATGGCAAGAGCAAAAGCAATATGAGAATTTAAGTTTTACAGTTGATGACTTACTTATCTTACAAGATATACAACAAATTGATGACTTTGTTAAACCTGAACTATTCTTTATAAATATAAATAAATGGTTAGAAACACCAAGAGATAAAAAACAAAAATTATTTGCTAAATATATCGACTTTATCGAATTAGAAAAGAATGATAAAGAAATAGATATTACAAATGGTCATTTTAGAGAATCATTTTTAATGGATATGATAAATAATCATGCTATGTATGGAACACCTTATAATTTTAATCTATTTGAAGATGATTATGGTTATCCACTACGAATGAATTGGGAAGCAAAAACTAGAGAAAATGCTAAAAAGTATTTTGATAAACTATGTGCTACTCTAGGAAGTGATTATAAACTTAATTATTATGAAGTAGATACTGATGATGAATTAAAAGATATAACATTTTCAAGCACTTGCGAGATAGAAAAAATAATAAGGCTTATAGCTTTAGAAAGAGATAATTTTGATAAAAGTAAAAATTTAAAATTAGGTATTATAACAATAGACTTAACTAATGTAATTGCACCTAATGGTAAACAAGTTTACAAAGGTTATTTTGAAAAAGTTAGAAAGGTTTTAAAAGATAATGAGTTATGCAATATTTAGAAGTGAATCAATAAATACGATAAAAGATTTAGGACAAATTGGCGCTCATAATAAAAGAGATAAAAAAGCATATAAGTCTAACCCTGATATTGATATTACAAAAACTAAAAATAATATTGATATTGTTCCACTTTCTGAAAAATATTCTCAAGGATTTTATAATCTAGTTAAAGATTATAAAAAGGAATATGAAGAAAAACAACTAACTACAAGAGAAGATCGAAGAAAGTCATTTGATAAAATGTTAGATGATTCAAATAGTGTTGTTGCTGATGAATTAATGTTTACTAGTGATAATGAGTTCTTTAAAAATATGAGTGAAAAAGATATAAAAAAATGGGCTGATACTTGTATGGATTTTGTTTATAAAGATTTAGGTTATACCAAAGAACAAGTATTACATGCAACAGTCCACATGGACGAAAAAACACCACACTTGCATTGTGTAGTTGTCCCTTTAATTAAGAAATTTGATAAAAGAACTAATACTGAAAAATACACTATTTCTAAAAAGCATTATATGAAGTCTGGTGCTTATATTAGTGAACTTCAAGATAAATATTGGCAAAGAATGAATGATAAAGGCTTTAAACTAGAACGAGGTATTAAAAATAGTGATAATGAACATATTTCTATTAAAGAATTTAAAAAGATAACAAGAAAACTAGATAATCGCATGGAAAAGCAAAATTATCTTATGACTAGAGATTATGAAGCACTAGAAGAAAAATTAAAAACTTCTAAACCTACTATTACTGGTAAAGAAGTTAAAATTGATAAAGAAACTTATGATACTTTAAAAGAATTTATGAATACTTCAAAAATGGTTATTAGAGATATGCCTAAAAATCAAGCATTATTTGAAGAATTACAAGAATATACAAATCAATATCGAGAAATGGAACAAGATAAAAGACATTTGCAAGTTGAGATAAGAAAACTTGAAGATAAAAACGAAGAACTTCAAAAAGAAAATAGAAAACTTCATAATTTCTTAAATGTAATGCTTCAAGCAATTAAAAAATTCTTTAATAAATTACTACACATAGGAACTGAAAAAGATAAAGATAATGTTATTGAAGAAATTACTGCATATCACCAATTAAATTATTACAAAGATTCCGATTTACACGATATTGCTGATGGCACTTCCAGAGAAGAAGAAATAAATGACTATATTTATGAACAAAACTATGGAACTGATAAAGATTATGAAGACTATGATATAGACATTTAAAAAGACGAGCAATGCTCGTCCAGCAAGACTCTATTTCCAATAGAGTAACACACTTCCCATTTGACAGAGTCAAAAGAGTGTGTGCAAAGGGAATATTCCCTTTGAAACCATAAAACATAATTAAGCAAGAACTAATCGTCCAAGCAATAATTATGTTTTTTTGAATTGCAATAAATTGCAATTATTTATTTTCAAAACTTTGTAATGAAAATAAATTATAAAAATCTATCGCCACTTACAAAATTACTTTGTAATTTCATAACGTGCCACGATTTTTGTTACAAGCTGTGATGGTTTTTATTTTGTTCAATACCGAAGTGGTCGCTATATTGAGATAAAGCATTATCCCAATTATGAGCAATATCATCTGCTTGTGTTAATTCTTCAAATGATTTGTCTTTTCTACCAACAGCAAAATTATACATACCCATAACACCATTATTTAGTAAAAATTCAATTTGTTGATTATCAAATTGTAATCCAGTAGGATTATGAACTGGAGAATAGTTTGGGTTTTGTATAAATGAATCATTTTCAGCAAAGTAAACACCATATACTAATTCTGGGCTAAGTTGAGATATATCTCCATGTTCACCAGTGCTTGATAAATGTTTCCATATAGGTAGTGGTATTTGTTGTAATTGCCCATTTGATGTTCTAGGCATTAAATAATATTTAGGTATTTTTATTACAAAAACAGCATTACCTTTTGTTCCAGCATATTCTTTCATTTTTTGTCCTAACTCGCCCTCGTTAATTTTCATAGGCCACATTGTAGACAACATATCATTACCACGATAATTTATTAAACCGTTATTAAATATCTCATTAACTAATGAAGAATCACTTATTGTAGTGCCATGAAAGAAGTATGAAAATTCTTCGTTACTCATTATGATCGCTCTCCATATAAATTATTTTGTTAATCGAATTATTTAATATTTCATCAATTTTATTTATTTTAAACAAGTCTTTTATTTCATTTATTGTTATTTCATCATCTTTAATTGATAATTCATAATCAATCCCATTTATTGATATATCTATATAATTATATCTATTGAAATCAAAAGAATCTTTCTTGTAATGACTTTCGTTATATAAATAATTACTATTATTTTGAATGTTATTAGTAATATTGTTTAATTTTCGTATATCATTTTCAGTTAAAACAAATGGAATAGAAACATTTACATTTGATAAAATATTACCACCAAAATCTTCGTTATTACAAAATGATTTAATCGAATTAGAATAACACATATTTTCATCTATTTCGAATGAATATTTTTCTTCAAATATACTTCCTACACCAAAATCACCATTATAGTGTCTATTTGAAATTTCAATTTTTTGCATAATTATTTTTCCTCTTCTAATTTTTGTATTTTCTTATCTATTTGTGAAGTTAATTCTTCTACAGTTGTAGGTTCCTTATTTTCACTTTCAAAATCTTCAATTTTCTTATCAATATAATCAGTTAATTTATCAACTGTATCAATTTCGTTATCCTCAAGTTCTTTAATTTTTTTATCAACATCTTTTGTTAGTTCTTCAACATTATTGTCCATAACTGCATTCTCCCTTCTACCTAATTATAACACATTTATTTTCTTTATTTTATAGTTTTATGTAAAATTATACATTTTTTGGTTTTAAAATGTAAATGATGTGGTATACTTGTATTAGTTAGTAAGTTATTACTACCTATTAATGTTTGTAAGAAAAGTTATTCAACTTCTTCTTCACAGGCACCATAGAGAAATTTACTCGAAATAAAAAGTAGAGATTTTAATAAATTCAATTCTATAAGGAATTGTTTTTTTATTAATCTACAAGGAGAAAATCATAAAAAATCACTAGCTAAGCTAGTGAATAGATCATTGATTTTGTAAACAGTCTGATTTTTTTTGTTATTTATTTAACTTTCTTTAAATCATATATAACATCCGAATTATCACAAACATTTTTGCTGTGAGTTACAATAATTATACATTTATTATTTGTATGTGCTAAAGTTTTAAAAATATCTAAAATTTCATCTTCTGTTTCTCTATCTAAATTACCAGTTGGCTCATCTGCAATAATTATTTGGGGATTATAAGATAGACTTCTAGCTATAGCAACTCTTTGTTGCTCTCCACCAGATAATCTTAAAACTTTTTGATTATAATATTTGTCTTTTAAGCCAACACTTCTCATTAATTTTAGTATAGTTTCTTTTTTATTTTCATATTTTTTGCCACTTACATTCATTGATAACATGATATTTTCTCCTGCTGTCATAAATGGCAATAAATTATAGCTTTGAAAGACGATTCCTATTTCATGATTTCTATATCTGTCAAGGTTTATATCTTTTAAATCCTTTCCATCAAATATTATTTTACCTTCAGTACATCTTTCAAGACCTGTAATTAAAGAAAGTAAAGTAGTTTTTCCCGTACCGCTTCTTCCTTTAATTGCATATACTTTTCCTTTTTCAAAATCGTAATTAATATCTTTTATTGCATATTCATCTATATTAGCATCTGCATATCTATAACTGGCATTTTTGATACTTAAAATGACTTCTTTTTTATTATTTTCCTTTGTTGACATTTTATGACCTCTCTTTCAAAATGGTTAATGGTGAGAATCTTTGAATATTTATCATTGCTGCTAAACTACTTATTAAAACTAGAGTGATTCCTATTCCTAATAATTCTATTATTACTTTTATATTAACTACGGCATCAATAGAATCGTATGCTGATATACTTATAATTCCATTTGATGAGAAATTGTTAAAATCGGGCATAGATCCACCGTTTGGATTAAAGTTATTCATCATATCATTAGATGAGCTTTCAGCAGATTTAATCTCACTTGATAATAAGGCATTACTTACAGATTTAGACATAGATGCTCCAATACAAGCTCCCAAAAGTAAAGCTATAACTGTGACGATTATGAGTTCAGTAACAAATTGAATAGTAAGTTTACATTTACTAATTCCAATTGTTCTTAAAACTCCAATTTCATATTTTCTCTCTCTTATATTTATCATATTTACTATAATGAGAACTACACCACCAATAATAAGCGTAATAATTAAAAATGTTGTAGCAAATGATTTTACGTTATTTACTCCGTTTAAACCAGAATTAGCAAGTTCTTCATTTGTCTGTACTACGTAGCTTTTATCAAGTCCTTTTTCATAAAATTCCTCTTCGATAATTTCAGCATTATCATAGCTATCAATAATAAATGTTGGGCTTATACTTGCATTAATGTCTTCATTAGAATCGGTAATAGATAGTAGGGCATTTGTGTTAGTAATAATTGTATTGGCAGAATTTGAAAACATACTTATTACGTTATTATCACTGATATCGTTATCTTCAAAAATACCTATGATTTCAAATGAGTAAGTATTGTTATCTTCATCTTCTAATTTAATTGTATCTCCTAAAGATAAGTCATTATAAGATGCAAGTTCTTTATTAATAAAAACATAATTTCCGTCGAAAGCTTTATCCCAAGCATCTTCTTCTATATCACTTATTTTGTAAGTTCCGTCTATAAATTCACTCATAGCTTCAAGAGAACTATATCCAGTGATAGTGAAGTCCATATCGTTTTCTATAAAGTTATTGTTACCTGGAAAATTAAAAGGATTAGAAGAATTATTAGTTTCGCTTGTAGTTTCGGCTTTATCAATATTTTTGCCGTTAAGAGAAATGTTGTAAGTATAATAATAACTTTCAATATGTTCACTATTGGCATATTTTTTTATATCTTCAATAGTAAAATTTGATATATTGTTGAAATTTTCTTGCATCTCTTCTATAGCACTTTCATTTGAAAAATCAAAATCTTCCATTACACTATTTCTATCAAAGGAAATAGTTAGCTCCTTTTCATATGCACTTTCATAAGAATTAATTAAATCATTAGCGGTATTATTTATAGCTAAAGTAATTGTACATGCACAAGCAATTACTAAAATAATGATACCAATTAAAATATTCCGTCCTTTATTTCTTGTGATTGATATTATTGCATTATTTAATATAAACATATTTTTCTCCTTTCGTTTTATAAAAGAATTTTAACAAATATACCTTAAATAAAACTTAAAAGAAGAATAATTTTTAAATATTCCATATAATTTTAAAAGTTGTATAACCGTTAGAAGAATGAGCACTTATTTTTCCTTTATGTTTTGTAACAATATTTTTGGCAATTGCTAGTCCTAATCCATAATTATTAGTATTTCTGTTTCTTGATGAGTCTATTTTATAAAATCTTTCAAAAATTTTTTCCTCATTTTCTTTTTTTATAGGAAATCCTTTATTGATTACTTCTAATATAATTTGTTTATTTGTTTTATATAAATTGATGATTATATTTCCCTCTATAAAACTATTCTTAATTGCATTATCAATTAAAATGTTCATTAGTTCCATTATCAAGTCTTCATTACACTTTAAGTTAATATTATTTTCTATTTTATATTTAAAATTTATTTTCTTTTCATATAAAATGCTTTCAAAAGTTAAAACAGATCTTTCTATAATTTCTGATAAATTATTGTATGTCATTTCTATATCTTGCTCTTTTTCGGTTTTTGCTAAATCTAATAATTCTGTTACTAATTTTATCATTCTTTCTGATTCGGTTTTAATATTATAAATCCATTTATCATTTTTATCATTAAAATAGGCATCAGTACTAGCTATTATAACAGAGAGGGGAGTTTTTAATTCGTGAGATGCATCAGCAACAAATATTTTCTGTTTTGAAAAAGCTTTTTTTACAGGTGTTGTTATCCACTTTGTTAAAATGCTTGTTACAATAAAAATAATGATTTCACATATTATCAATATGCTAATATAAAGAATAAGCTGCTTTATGAAATAATCATTGATATTTGTGTTATCCATAATAATTAATGTATTATTATCAGTATATGCATAAGCATATTTGGTAGTATATAAGTTTCCAACAAAAAAATCATTTTGGTGATTATTAATAATATTTTCCGCTATCATTTTTATATTTTCTTCATCAAAAGTATCATCTTCTGTATGGTTAATTATTTCTTTATAGTTACCATTGTTATCTAATATAACTGTATAGATAGTAAAGTCTAAATATATTTTTTTTATGTTTTCATTGTTAGGAATGTCAACATTTGGAGGCTCTTTTATTTCAACAGAAGTGTCTAAAGTTCTTGAAATGTTTCTTAATATATCAGAAATTGAATTTTTTCTTTCTATGTAACTTCCTGTTAGAAGTGTTGTGATAATAATTATGACACAAGAAGTTAAAATTATGAAAATAGTAGCGGATACTTTAATTTTTAGTTTTTTCATTATTCACCTCTAAAACATATCCCATATTTCTGATTGCTTTAATGGTTGTATTGGCTTTTATTAATTTCAGTTTTTTCCTTAGAAAAGAAATATATGCTTCTAATATGTTTATATCACAATCACTATTATATCCCCATATTTTGATAAATATTTGTTCTTTTTTAATTATTTGATTAGGATTATTCATTAATAGTTCTAAAATACTGAATTCTTTTCCAATTATTTTAATATTTAAATTATTATTGTTATTATATAATTTCATATCTTTTAAATTTAATTTTATATCATTAAATGTTAAAAAATCTTTGCTTAAATAGTCTTTTCTTCTTAATTCTTTATTAATTCTAGCTATTAATTCATCAATATGGAATGGTTTGGTTAGATAATCATCAGCTCCATTATTAAAACCTATCATTTTATCTTCTATTTCACTTTTAGCTGTTAGCATAATTATTTTAGAATTGATCATTTCTTTTCTTAAATCTTTCAATATTTCAAAGCCATTTTTATTAGGTAACATTACATCTAAAATAATTAAGTCATAAATTTCTGTTAAAGCTTCTTCATAACCTTTTAAACCATCTGCATAGATTTCTACTAGATAGTTGTTATATTTTAGGGTAGTAGCAATGGCATCTGCTAAATTATATTCATCTTCAATTATTAATATTTTCATAAATGCCTCCTTAAATATTATATTTTATCAAAAAAAACTTAAAATAAACTTAAACTGCTATTATTATATCACTAATTAAAATTATAATTTGTAATAAATTTGGGGGGAGTGAAATGATTATAAAATGTAAAGTAGATATTATTTATGTTAAATGTTCGTCTAGTTTGTGTTAATTTTACTTGTTGTATTGACACTTTCTTTTTTTATATGATATTATGGATTTCCCACACTTGAAAGGAGACCTTTATACATGTTGTTTTTTATTTATTTAATAAGTGTAGCTATTAGTGTAGTTGTTATTTATGAAACAACTATTTCTTTTTCTAAAAAAATGGAGAAAGATGGTTTTTTATTTGTTAATAAGAAATCTTTTTGGATGCAATTTAAAGATTATGTTTCTTTAATATTCAAGGTATGTTTTCCAATTGCTAATATTTTTTATGTTTTTTGTTTGTTGTTTGAAGCTGATAATATTTATCAAAAAATGGTTACATGCTTTTTTATGGATGGTAAAATTACTTTTGATGAGACAAGGTTTAAAAAAAAGTCTATTTCTAAAAAATCATGTCATCTTTATTAGAAGGGTGTAAACTTGGTGTAAAAAGCTGTTTTTAATTTTTTTAAATTGTAGTATTATAATTTTACGGGTTATTTGGTATTATGTATTAATATATAATAGTGATGAATTATTTTTTCAGGAGGGTACAATGAATAATAGTGGAATAATTAAAAGGGTAACAGAATGGATTAATTTGTTTAAACGATTAGATGAGTTAAAGAAGACATACGGTTATTCTTTGTTTAAAGATACTATGTTTTTCCTTAATGGTTTGAAAGAAAATAAGTTAATATCTTTGGGAAATAAAGTAAAATTAATGGATTTGTTGATTGAACATCATATTGATGAAATAGATTTAATGAAAGAGTTTTTGGGGCAAATTATAGAGATTCATGATTTTCATAGTATTGTTATTAAATTAGAAGAGATTCAGAAAGAGTATGGAATTGATTCTGTTTATTTAAGGTTAAATACTTTAGATTCATATAATATTGTACCTGTTTTTCATTCTAATCATCATTTTCAGAGAGCTTTTTTTCCAAAAGATGTTATTCCGTTTTCAAAAATAGATTTTAAATCTGGAGAAATTCAGTTAGCAGTAGCTCCTCATTATGAATACATTATAGATAGAAAAGAAAGAGGAAAGCACGAAAGAATATTTTGCACAAGAGATTTTCGTTTTGCTTCTAGGGCTTTTCCTTCTAAAGATGAAATGAATTTGTATAATTTTAGAGATGAAAAAAAGAAGTGGATGAGCTATATTATTTCTCATTTGGCTTATTTGGATAATATAGATTTAGATTTTGTTTTAGATGATCCTAATTTTCAAATGAAGGATTTCTATTCTAATAATATAGATGTTCATTATACTATTTTAACAGATGGACTATTATTTGATATTAATGAACGTGAGGTGTGGAGTAGAAGTGGATATTTTGAAAGTCTATTTGTTCGAGATGCTAGTGTGTTTATGGTGTGTGAAATAAAACAAGATGTTATTTCTAAAGTTCAATTAATTGTTGATCCTATTTATTTTACGGAATATATGATGGAACTAGATCAAAGTCATGAAAAAGGTCTTTTAGAAAATGTTTCCTTTTTACTTAAAAAGTCTAGAGAAGATCATTTACGTATCAAGTAAAGTTTCAGTTGATTTTTTCTTGGTCCTATAATATAATAGTTCTGTAAGTTTTATCTCAGTTTAAATTTACTCCTTAAATTTTTACTTGGATGGAACCGTTTATAGGAAAAGGAGGATGTTTATGGCAGTTACTAAAGAAGAAAAAGCTAAATTAATTAAGGAATTTGGTAAGAATGAAAAGGATTGTGGTTCAGCAGAAGTACAAATAGCAATTCTTACTCATGAAATTAATGATTTAACTGAACATTTAAAAGTACATAAACATGACTATCATTCTAATCGTGGACTTTTGATGAAAGTTGGTAAAAGAAGAAAGTTACTTGCTTACTTAAAAGAAAATGATGTTGTTAGTTATCGTGATGTAATTAAAAAATTAAATTTAAGAAAATAGAGGCACTAAAATTTTTAGTGTCTTTTTTTATAAATAGAAGGAGCATATATGAAGAAAGTATTTAAGTTAGATTTTTTAGGCAGAGATTTAATTGTTGAAACTGGTGAACTTGCAAAACAAACTGATGGAGCAGTACTTGTTCGATATGGTGATACGGTTGTATTATCTGTTTGTGTGATGGGAAAAGAAGTAACAGGTCAAGATTTTTTTCCATTACAAGTTTTATATCAAGAAAAGTTATATTCAGTTGGTAAAATACCTGGTGGATTTATTAAAAGGGAAGGAAGACCTAGTGATGCTGCTACTTTAGCCGCTAGATTAATAGACCGTCCAATTAGGCCTATGTTTGATGAAAATTTGAGACAAGAAATTCAAGTTATTAATACAGTTTTATCTGTTGATCCAGATAATTCTCCAGAAATGGCTGCTTTATTTGGTACTAGTTTATGTCTTGGTATTTCAAAAATTCCTTTTGATGGACCAGTAAGTGGAGTAATTGTTGGAAAAGTTGACGGTAAACTTGTTATTAATCCAACAGCTAAAGAAGTAGAAGATAGTACACTTTCGTTGACTGTTGCTGGAACTAGTGATGCTATTTGTATGGTTGAAGCTGGTGCTCAAGAATTAAGCGAAAAAGAAATGCTTGAAGCTTTGATGTTTGGACATGAAAATTTGAAAACATTATGTAAGTTTCAACAAGAAATTATTGAGGAAATTGGTGTAGAAAAAGTAGAGCTTCCAAAAGCAGAGTTAGATGGAGATATTGTGTCTGCTGTTCGAGAATTTGCTACAAAAGATATGTTAGAAGCTATTCAAATTAAAGATAAGTTGGAAAAATATGCCGCTATTGATGCTGTAAAGGAACGGACAATTGAGAATTTTACAGAAGTTTATGCAGAAGATGAAGATGCATCAGAAAAGTTAAAACAAGTAGAAAAAATAGTAAATCTTATTGAAGCAGAAGAAGTAAGAAAGTTAATAACTGATAAAAAGATACGTCCAGATGGAAGAGCTATGGATGAGATTCGTCCTTTATCTTGTGAGATAGATTTACTTCCGCGTACTCATGGTTCAGCTGTTTTTACAAGAGGAGAGACTCAATCACTTGCAACAACAACTTTAGGAGCAATTGGAGAACATCAAATTTTAGATGGACTTGGTTTAGAAGATTCAAAAAGATTTATGTTACATTATAATTTCCCAGCTTTTTCAGTTGGTGAAACAGGAAGATATGGTGCTCCTGGTAGAAGAGAAATTGGCCATGGAGCTTTAGGAGAAAGAGCACTTGCTCAAGTAATACCTAGTGAAGAAGAATTTCCTTATACCATTCGTGTTGTTAGTGAAATCTTAGAATCAAATGGAAGTAGTAGTCAAGCAACTATTTGTGCTGGTTGTTTAAGCTTAATGGCTGCAGGTGTTCCTATTAAAGCTCCAGTTGCAGGTATTGCCATGGGACTTATTGAGTCTGAAGATAAAAAGAAACATACTATTTTAACTGATATTCAGGGGCTTGAAGATCATATGGGAGATATGGATTTTAAAGTAGCTGGTACACGTACAGGTATTACGGCTTTGCAAATGGATATTAAAATTAAGGGTGTTACGGAAAAAATATTGAAAGAAGCACTTGCTCAAGCTAAAAAAGCACGTTTACAAATCTTAGATGTTATGGCTGAATGTATTCCAGAACCTCGTAAGAGTTTATCAAAATATGCTCCTAAAATTGATACTTTTAAAATTAATCCTGAAAAGATTAAAGATGTTATTGGTCGTGGTGGAGATATGATTACTAAAATTATATTAGAGGCTAGTAATGTTAAGAGTGTTAATGATAAAGATGCAGTAAAAGTTGACTTAGAAGATGATGGAAGAGTTATTATTTATCATACAGATGCTGCTATTATTGCGAAGACAAGAGCAATGATTGAAGAAGTAATTCGAGAAGTAGAAGAGGGAGCTATTTATACTGGAAAAGTTGTTAAAGTAGAAGATTTTGGCTGCTTTGTTGAATTATGGCCAGGATGTGAAGGCCTTGTTCATGTTTCGGAGCTGGATTATAAAAGAATAGAAAAGCCAAAAGATTTGGTTTCAGTTGGCGATAAAATTTTAGTAAAAGCTTTGGGATATGATAATCGTGGTAGACTTAATTTATCTAGAAAGCAAGCTTTACCTAAACCTGATAAAAAAGATGAAAAGAAAAAAGCTAAGTAAGAGGTTACCTTTTAGTAATCTTAGTAGTACTTGCTTTTTTTCTTTTTGGTGTTATAATATTTTTTTAGAAAAGAAAGGGGATGGTTTAAATAAAAAAGCCTTATTCGTTAGAACAATCTTATGAATTACTTGATGATATATCTAAAGTGTTTTTAAAGTTTATGATTCATTTAATGGATTCTTTACAAGTTAATCAAGTTTGTATGATGGGAATTGGAAATTCTATTAGTGCTGGTTGGACTGCTATTAATAATAATGTTTGTCCTTGGTTAGAAAAGTTTAAACCATTTGTAGATGCTAATAATAATTTAGGCGTGAATATAAATTTTAAGACTTTCTCTATTGCAGGAGAAAATTCTAATCAACAAATTTATGAATTTTTATGTCAAAATCCTAGTTTAAATGATGTAAAAAAGCATTTTTCTATTGTTTTTGATGGTTGGAAAAAGACATATCAAGGAACATGTTTGGAAAATTATGTAGATAAAGAACAAGCTATGTCTTTTTATCCAAGTGGAACAGAACATTTTCAAGATTTTTATAATAATCAGACTTTCACTATTACTAGTTTTTTTGGATGTACAGGTGAATTACTAAATCATTTACGTCAAATTCCTAATAAAACGGGAAGAGAGTTAATTTTTGAAAAAGAAATTTTGTATTTGCAAAAAATTATTACTTATGTTTTAAGTTTATCTAATAATTCTTATATGACAGTTGGTAATTTTCCTATTATAACTAGATATATTCCATTTGTTACTTCTTGGATTCAAAGTGTTAATCAAGATATTCAAAATTGTGTTTCACAATATTCTAATACTTTTTATTTTGAAGGTATTTATTTAGATTTATTAAATCATTATCAAGGTAAATTCAAATTAGATAATCATCCTAGTTTAGAATGGCAATATTATTCTTTATATCAGTATATTTATTTCTTGATGCAACAAATTTCTTTCTTGTTAAAAAATAAAGAAAATGCTTACTTTTTAGCAGATGATTTATTAAATATACAGAAAAAAGCATTAGTTCTTCGTGATTAATGCTTTTTTATATACCTCTAAAACCTTTTTGCCAAAGTTTTCTTTCGAATATTCTTGAACACTTAATAGTGCATTTTCAGATATTTTTTTATATAATGAATGATTTTCTTTTAATTCGGTAATTTGTTTTATATATTCATTTCCATCTTTAAATAAGTAGCCATTATATCCATTTTTTATCATTTTTTGAAAGCTTTTATCATTAATACATAGTACTGGTTTTTTAGCTGCTAAACCTTCAATTATTGTTAATCCTTGTGTTTCAGTAGTTGAAAAAGAAACTAATACATGAAATAAATTGTAGTAAGCAGGCATTAGTTCATATTTGACTTTTCCTGTAAAAATAATATTTTTATTAACTTTTAAATCTTTACTTAACTTTTTAAGATTTTCTATTTCAGGACCATCCCCGACAATCATTAATTTTATTTTTTTATTTTTTTCTATTAACTTTTTGGTATTTTTAATTAATATATCAAAACTTTTTTCAGTTGCTATTCTACCAACCGCTCCAATAATAAAATCATCATTTTTTAAATTCCATTCTTTTTTGATATGTTCCATTTCTTTTTTTATTTTAGGAGTTAGTTTGAATTTTTCGATATCTATGCCAGTTGGAATTACATTGATTTCTTTTTTTATATGGTATTTTTGAGTGAAAAGTTCTTTTATTTTTTCAGTAGGAACAATTAGACCATCACATTTCTTTTCACAAAAATATTTTGTTAGTTTTTTTACTACTTTTTTTCCTAAACTATTAAAATGATTATGTGTTACATAATAGACATAATCTTCATATAAAGTATGATATGTATGAATGACTGGTATATGTAATTTTTTGCTTACAATTCTAGAAAACATACCAATTCCAAATTCGGTTTGACTATGAATTATATCTAAATTCCATGTTTTAATTATTTTGAATGCTTTTTTAGAATAAATTCCACTTAATCTAGCATCATATATTTTAGTTTTTATTCCTGGAATATAAATAATTTTATTTTTTTTATCATAATAAAAACGATAGTTCTTTAAATTTACAGTTACAATATATACTTTATGATGCATTTTTTCTAGAGCTTCTTTTAGCATTTTAATACTTGTTGTAACACCAGAGACGTATGGTTCGTATGTTTCTGTAAAGATTGCTATTTTCATAAATATCTCCCTTATCTATTATATAATAAAATAAAGAGATTTAAAGATTTTTTTATTAAAAATTGAAATTTTTATTCATTATAGATTTTTTTATTATTATTTTATCGTTTATTTTTCCTAATAAATAATCTGCGGATATATTAAATATTTTGGTATATTCTATTAGAAAACTGGTTAAAATTAGTGTTTTACCACTTTCATAGCGAGATATTACTCCATTATCTGTATTTAGTATTTTAGCTATTTTGGCTTGTGTATATTTATGTTCTTTTCTTATTTCTTTTAATCGCTTTTGATGTAAATTAAAATCAATATCTTCTTTCATATGAGGATATCTTTTTGTTTCATTAAGTTTTAAAATATAATCAATTGAACAGTGATATATTTTACATAGTTCTATTAGTCTTGGTAGAGGAATTATATTGATTTCTAGTTCCCATAAAGAATAGGTACTTCTTGATACGCCTAATTTTTTAGCTATTTCTTTTTGGGGAATTCCTTCTTCTTCTCTCATGAATTTAATATTAAATTTTAATGAGTTTAAGTTTTCTCTTTCAATATCTATTACATTCATTTTAGTTTCTCCATACTTATGAGTTTATTATGACATAGATATTGATAAGCAAAAATTTATTGCTGCATAATAACATAAAATCGTTGACTAATACTCAATAATAATGTATATTAGAAATATAACATATATAATTATATG
>URNW01000016.1 GCA_900549285.1 uncultured Mycoplasmatota bacterium | reverse complement strand
TGATGAGAGAAAAAAGAAGTATATTCCTTTGGCTAGAAAAGGTGGAATAGTAACGATTGTTATTTCTTTTTCAAATGATTTCTTTTTAATACCTCTAATTTCATAGTTATTCTCCTTTGTGATGCTATACTTCATTTATTTTGATTATAAAAACATGTATATTTAAAACAATATGGTATACATTGCCGTTATTATATAACATCTGTTTTAAAAATCAATATAACTTTTTGTTTTATTTTAAAATTGCTTTGAGGTATAAAATATGAAAGAAGATACAAGATTTGAGCGTTTGAGAGATTTAAGAGAAAATCAAGACTTTAAGCAAAATGATATTGCTAAAATTCTTAATGTTTCTCAAGTTGCTTATAGTTATTATGAGTTAGGTAAAAGACAAATACCAATTGATTTATTAATTAAACTTGCACAATTTTATCATACTAGTGTCGATTATCTTTTAGGAATTACAGATGAAAGAAAACCTTATCCTGAAAGTATTTTAAATAAAAAATAAGGGTTGTTTTAACTCTTATTTTTTATATATTCTTCTAATTTTGACTCCGTTATTTCGTTTGTTACTCCCTCACCCATATTGGGATGTTTTCCAGAGTAATAGAAATCAAAAGCAATTAAACTAACTAAGATTATACATAGGATTATCTTTATTTTTTTACTTATTTTATCCAGTAAATTTGCAAGGATTGGAGCAATAAAATAAGTTACTACAATTCCACCTGTTGCAAATAATAATAGACCTTCTAAACATACTCTTCCATTAATATTTAAGAAAAATCCGTGATAATCCCACCATGACATATGATGTACTAATTCTAAGTATACACTTGTTCCGTATTCAATCACTCCACTTAAAAGCATTGCTAAAATAAAGTAAACAAATGGATTTTTGCGGAATGGTTTTAATAAAACTAACATGGCTATAGCTCCTGCTCCATATATTGGTAGCCAAGGACCTTGAAGTGTTCCTCTTTTTACAAATTCACCATACTGAAACAAATGAAGCAATACTTCCCAAATATAGCCAATACATGCTATGATAAAAAATATTAATATAATATCCGTTATAGAATATTTTCTTTTATAATTTAATTTTAACCATTTATGCTCTTTGGTTGATTTAAGCATATATTCATATAAAGGATACTCTTCTAATACGACTTCTCCTTCTAGGTTTATATCCTTTAAAAATTCTACATTTTCAATTCCTTTAGTTTTTGATATTTCTCTTATATACATATAATATTCTGCTTTGGTACTATTCATATAGGGATTTGTAAAAACTAAGTTGGATATATTAAAAGTTATTAACCCTAATAAATAATAGCCAATAAAAGATAAATCTAGTTTAAACATTTCCCATTTATATCCATTCATCATTTCCCGAGAAAGTTTTATTATATCTTTCGTTTTCATATTAGGATTTTCGGCTAAAATATATGGTACTAAAGAATAAGAATAATGCTTAATAAACCCACCTACTATTGTAAAACTCCATAAAATTGTGTAAATATTTTTTAAAAACATGGTATAAGCCACATGGGTTGTTTTTTTTAATTTATATGGGAGTAATAGTTTATTAGCTCTTGTTTTTGTATATTTTTTATTTTCAAGAAAAAATCTAGCTAGTCCTACTTCTAGAACTTTACTTACAAATATCCAATAAATTAAGGATATAACTGCGCCAATAATGATAATAATACTTGCCCATATTCGATCTTTAAATAAAGCTTGATTTATAGCATTTAAGAAGCCGAATAAGTAAGAGCCAGATCTAGAAACATTATTTGCTAATGAACCTAAAACACCTTTAGTAGCACTACTAAAAAATTCAGGGTATTGTTTTTTTTCTTCGCCATTTAAACCTTTAATAAATTCATTTACAATATCAGAATTATTATCAGCATTTATATTATTAATATTATTTATTTTTATATTTTGAACATTATTTGAATAATCTTTCACTTGATAATTGATTTTAATAATTGTTCCACCTACTAAAAGAGTGTAAATAAAACAAATTATAATACAAGATTTCCAATTACGGTAGAAAGCTGATTTTCCTTGCTTTTTAAGTTTACTTCTACTAAACATACTACTTACCCCAATTCATTATTTTATTTTATCATAATTTTATTTTTTCTTCAATTCTTGGGTTATTAATATCATATTACAATTTTGTTATTTAACAGTGATATCCCCACTTGTTGTTTTAATATTTAATACTACTGATTCATTGGTATTTACAATATCAATATCTCCGCTTGTAGTTTTTGGACTAATAAAAGCTTTATTTTTTAGTTTTACCTCGATATTACCACTAGTAGCTTCAATACTAGAATTTTCTTTTATATAAAACTCAGTAATTTCTATATCTCCACTTGTTGCCTTTATATTTGCTTTGTTCATTAGTTTTCCAATATTTTGGTTTCCACTTTTAGATACCGTTTTTAACTCATTTGCTTTATTAATTGTAATATCCCCACTTGTTGATGATACTTCTAAATTATTTCCTTCTTTAATTGTTATATTTCCACTAGTAGAATTTATAATTCCTTCATTAAGAAAATTTATTTTTATATCACCACTTGTTGTTTTTATATTTCCATTCATTAATTCTGCTTCAATATCAATATTTCCAGAGCTAGAATGATGGTTTAGCTCTACTTTATTATCATTTGGAAGATAAATTGTGATTATTTCATCAAAGAGGCATAATCCAACACACATTTTTGATGATTTTTGAGTAATCATTAACTTGCCATTTTCTGCTGTTACTTTAATACTTTCGGTATATTTTTCATTTCCACTTACTTCAACTTTTAATTTATCCGTATCACTTTTTTTTACTTCAATATCATAACTTGTTAAATCTGTTTCAATACTTGTAATATTATCAAATGATTCATTATAGATAATGTCTGTTTTATTTTCAAATGAAAAGTTTAATTTTTTTGTAAATCCTAAAATTAAAACTGTTATCAATGCTGCTAGAAGTATAACTAAAATTATTATTTTTATAATTGTTTTATTCTTCATTTTCTTTTCCTCCTAAAGTTTTTATTAATTTTATAATTTCGTTTATGATTGCCCCGATAATTAATATTAACCAAGAATATGTCCATGCTTTAAATATAATACTAGTTAGAAAATATAAAGCAATTGTGATTAAATATATTATTGTTGAAATTATCTTTTCTTTTTTATCTTTTTTAACTCTTATATCAGTATCATTTTCTTTTCCGACAACATAATAGATTATAATAATTGTAATTGCTGCTAAACAAAACATAATAATTGCTCCAATAATACTTTCATTTACATTTATCTCTGGAAGCAAGATACATAAAATAATCATGATTGAAAAAATTAGAACACATAAAGAAATAGTTAAAGCTTTATTTTTCCTCTTTTCTTTCGTTATTTTTCTTTCATATGTAATATCTTTTCCTTTTAAAAATTCATCTGTTGATATTTCAAAAAAATTACATAATGGAACTATTTTGTCAATATCTGGATTCGATTCTCCTGTTTCCCACTTACTAATGGTTTGTCTTGAAACATTTAGTACACTTGCTAAATCTTCTTGACTCATATTTTTCTTTTTTCTTAAATTATAGATTTTTTCTCCTATATTCATTTTTCTTTAACCTCCAATGCCAATTCTATCAAAAGTGTTGGTTGCTCTCTACCAACTAAACTTAGAAATACCGCAACTATAGTTTACAATGCTAATAAAATTACTGATGTAATGCCAATTATCATAGCAATTATCTTTTTTAAATTTAATTGATCCATTTTAAATATAGCAGATAATAAAATGAGTAAAAATACTCTTAATTCTTCAATTATATTTACAATGAGTGGGGTTTCATAAATAAAACCAATCGTTCCACATATATAATAAATTCCTTCTAATAAGCCAATTAAAAGAATTAAAAAGATTCCTTTTTTATTTAATTTTTCCCCTTTTTGTTGTTCTTTTTTAAGTTTTATAAAAAAATAGGGAATTGCTACTATACTATATCCAAAGTTTATTGCTACTTCATTTGCTCCTGTGTTGCTAGCTATTTTTATTAAATAAGGTTCCGTTGTATAAAATAATATCGATAAAATTAAATAACCAATTCCAATCCACTTTAATTCTTTTAATTTTATTTTCTCTTTTTGTTTATTCGTTTCTATTCCAAACCAAATTACTGATATCAAAAAGATAATAAATAGAATTATAAATTTCAAATCTAATACTAAATATCCTAAAACTATATCAATTATAAATACTAAAAATAAATCAAAATTTTCTAGTAAACTAGCAAATCCTATAGGAATACTTTTTAAAGATTTTACATAAAATAAATAACCAAAAAACATGGCTAGGCCATAAAATAAAATAATTGGTATAGAATTTATTGTAAAAGATATCCCTACTTGAGTTGCATATATTACTTGGAAAAAGAAGGATATTATGCTGGTATAAAATAATACTTTATAAATATTATATTTATTAATTGCTATATCTAAAGAAAAATCACAAAAAGTATTCGCAATAGCAGAAGTAAAAGCATATATTTTTTTATTCATCTTTATTTAAAAGATCCTTTATTAATAGAGATACACTATTATATACTTTCTTGGCATTTGTCTTTAATTCTTCTACTCCTTGTTCCATAGCATATCCTTGAAATACTTTTATCATATTAATATCACTATACCCATCTCCAATAGTATAAATTTTATCTTTCTTAATATGATTTCTTTTTGATAAATATTGAATTGCTTTTTCTTTTCCTGCTAATTTTGCTACAATTTCAACTGAATTGTTATTTACATAAAAGGCTTTAATATCATTTTTAAAGCTATTATTTAATTCTTCAGCTTTTCTTAAAGCTTTTTCCTTATTGTCATATGTTACTGCTATTTTGGTTAAATTCGAATGATTAAAGTCTACTCTACTTTCTAAGGTGCTACAGCAAAAATAAGATATATAATTACTTTTATCTAAATTATCCTTAATTTTAGATATGATTTTATTAGGAATTATTTTATTCCATAATATAATGTTATTTTTATCTATTATGGTGGCACCATGATTTAATATCACATAATCAAATACAAAATTATATTTATCTTGTTTATTTTTTAAATCTTGATAACTTCTACCCGTTGCAATTACAAATATGTTTCCTTTATCTATCCATTTTTTTGTTTCTTCTATATTTTTTACTATATCTAAATCATTTAAATAATATGTTTGATCATAATCACTAGCTAATAACTTTTTCATATACCCTCCTATATTTTTATTCTATCATAATATTTCAAGAAAAAACAACTTAAAGTGTAGCCTTTAAATTGTCTTGTTATTAAAATGATACATAACATCTAGTAAAATATTTTATCATACGTCCATATTTGTTACAGACGATCTAAAATATTCAAAATATTCTACTTCATAGATAGTTATAAATAATCCTTTTTATTTCTTCAGTATTCTTCTAATTTTTGAAGCCACTTCAAACTAATTTGGTGCAAGGAAGGAGATTTGAACTCCCACGAATTGCTTCACTACCCCCTCAAAGTAGCGTGTCTACCGATTCCACCATCCTTGCATATTTTTATTATAAGTCAAAATATAAAAAAAGAAAAGTTTTTTTATAATAAAAAAGTAATTTAAGAATATTAAACTACTTTAATAATTAATTTTTGATAACAATTTTTATATTGTTATAATCATAAGATATTTCATTTAAAACTTGAATTAATAGTTTCATTAATGATTCTGTGTCATAATGCGTTTCAATATAGATCTTTTCACTTATTTTTAATGGACTTTTCATATCTTTATCGGTAGAAGATACTCTAGTTCTTTTTCTTCCTAATAATTTATCACATAAATTAGCTAGCTTATCTTCTGTTTTTTTATCTTGTATTGCTTTTTTTAAAATAATTTCAACAACTTTTTTCCATGTTGGGGCTATTTTTCTTTCTCCATCTATGATTACGCCTATTACTTTTTTTCCTTTAAATCCTGCTGTATTAGTTAAAGGATAAATTAATTCGTATTCATTTGGTTCCTGATTCGGTAGATGATCCATTCTTGAAACCTCTTTAATTATTTCATCAAAGCTTGAATTTACCATTAAAATAATTTCATCTTGTTTTTTTCTTATTTGTTCCACTAAATAATTCATTCTTTCCTCTATTATTTTTGATTATATAAATACCACCTTTCTGTATTCCAGAAACGTGGTTCATATAATAATTTCTTTTTCTTCTTTTTTAAGAAATTCCACTTGTTATGAATTTAAAGCTTTGTTTGAAATAATCTAAAAATCCTGCTTTTTCTACATCTTCCTTTATTATTATATCTGCCTCTTTTATAATATTTCCTTCGTTATCTATTATTTCGGTTGTTCCTACTATTGTACCTGCTTTTACAGGAGCATTAATTTTATCAATTTTTATATTAAAGGTATAATTGCTTGGTTTTTCTGTTACACTTAAAATTTCGGTTGCGTCTTCTTTTAAATATACATCCACTTCTTTTAATTTGCCCTTTTCTATTTTTATTTTTCCTAATGATTTATCCTTACTATAAATTACATTACTTTTAAAAGAATTAAAGCCATATGTTAATAATGTGGATGTATCACTACTTCTTTCTTCAGCACTTGGGGATTTCATTACCACACTAATTAAACGTAAATCATTTTTTTTAGCTGTTGCTGTTAAACAATATCCTGCTTCTGTAGTATATCCCGTTTTTAGTCCATCTACTCCATCATAGAATCTTACTAACCTATTTGTATTTACTAACCATACTTGAGAACCATCTGGTTTGGTTAAGTAATCTTCATAAATGGATGTATATTTTAAAATATCTTCATGCTTTAACAATTCCTTTGCTATTATCGCCATATCGTAAGCAGTAGAATAGTGATTTTCGTTATCTAATCCATGAGGATTGGCAAAATTCGTATTTTTAAGTCCTAAATTTTTTGCTTTTTCATTCATTAAAGTTACAAATTCATCTACACTTCCACTTATTTTTTCAGCCATTGCTACTACTGCATCATTTGCACTTGATACTGCAATACATTTTAATAAATCATTTACTGTATATTCTTCTCCTTTTTGTAAGAATACTTGAGATCCACCCATTCCACTAGCATTTTCACTAATTATAACTTTATCTTCGTATTTTAAAGAACCATTTTCGATATTCTCCATGATAAGTAGCATACTCATAATTTTGGTCATACTCGCCATAGGAAGTTTTTCTTCTATGTTCTTTTCATATAAAATTTTACCACTTTCAGCATCCATTAATATAGCACTTTCACTACTTAAATTTAAGGAATCTTCCGCTTTTACTATTGGGATAAAACAAGAAAAAGAAAGAATTATGATTAATATTTTTCTCAACATGAACACCTCTAATAAAGCGTACGCTTGAAACCTTTTTTTATGACACGAAAGTTCTTTTTAAATACAAAGGATTTATCTGATAATATTCATTCATACGATATTCAAATGCTTCAAAAAATATTTGAATTAAATTTCTTTCTTCTAATGTAGGCAATCTTCTTTCTTTTGTTATTAATAAAATTATTTGATTTAAATGATAAAAAATATCGGGAGCAAAATCTTCTATTAAATGTAAATAACTATGCCCAATTTTGGTAAGAGCAATCCCATTTTCAAATGTCTTCTTAGTGGGGAATTCTAGAAGCTTTAAATCTTCTACCTTAATAATATGATGATATGTAATTTTGTTTTGATTAGAGGCTTCATAATTGAAGATATCTATCCCATCTAGAATATAAGCATCATATAAATCTTTCATTAATTTACTCTTAGAATCACAATATTTTCGCATAGTTACTCTCCAAATTACTTTTCTTTTGTTATGATAAACTTACTAGCAAGTTGATATTTATCTCTATTCTTTATATAAAAATATCCCAAAATTGAATAAACAGTCGCTCCAATAAAATTCACAAATAAATCCTCCATAGTATCATTTAATCCAATATCTAAATACCCTCCTTCTATTGTGGCTAGTTCTTTATTATTAGAGTCATATAAAATTGTTTTATTTATATCTTTTAAAACCACGGTTTCATTTTCCTTATTGGGATTTAATTCAACGGTGGATATTGTATTTATAATTGTGTCTTTTTGAGCATCTAATAATAAAATTTTATCTCCACTATATTCTATAAATTCCCAACATACTCCTATAGTCATACTAAAGCAAAAGGATGCTATAGCAACATAAAGTGGTGATAAATTTATTTTCTTACTATTATGATTTAATAAATCAATTAAAGATAATCCTATCGCTGCACATAAAAATCCGTTTGTTGTATGAAGAATTAAGTCCCAATTAGGAATATTACCATAAAAATTGTAAATTTCTCCTAATATTTCAGCTGCAAAAATAAATATATAAATAATAATTTCTAATGTATTTGGTAAAATAATTTTAAATTTTTTTTGAATAATTACAGGTAATAATAAAAGAAATAACGATAAAATACATAATAGTGCACTATCAAAATTTCCTAAAATAATTTGTCTTATTAGACATAAAATTACTAAAAAACGTAAGATAAAGTAAATTAAAATACTACTTTTTTTTGTTTCTTTATATTCTTTTTTTAATTCTTCAATGATTTTTGCCATACTACTCTCCCTTTATAACTTTTGTTATATCTTCACTATAAAGTTTTAAAACATGATCATTTTCTTTAAAAGTTAAAACATTAGTGCCATCTATATATTTAGCTTCTTTCACTTTATTAAAATTCATATCAAAAACTACTTCTAAGTTTTCAGGAATGGACACGAGTCTTGATGATAAAAATTCATTATATTCTAGTTCTTTATTACTATCTTTTAATAAAACTAGTCTTTTTGAGGTAAGAAATATGGTTAATTCATAGTAATTTTCATTTGCTTGTACTTGAACATTCTTTAATATCTTAATTAATTCTTCTTCTTTACTCAACTTAAAATTTTTCATAAACTTAACTCCTTATATTATTATTTTATCACATTCATAATTAAACATAAAGAAATACGTTGTTATTTTTATTAATATATTAACAATTTATTATCAAGCACAAAAAAACCTAGGTAAATCCTAGGTTTTCAATTAACATTTTATGGTGGCTCCAGCGGGAATTGAACCAGCGACACAAGGATTTTCAGTCCTCTGCTCTACCGACTGAGCTATGAAGCCAAAAAAAATGGCGGTTCGTACGGGATTCGAACCCGTGATCTTCTGCGTGACAGGCAGACGTCATAGGCCTCTAGACTAACGAACCATTTGGTTGCGGGAGAAGGATTTGAACCAACGACCTTCGGGTTATGAGCCCGACGAGCTACCAGACTGCTCCATCCCGCGATATAAAAATTAAGTGGCGGAGGAAAAGGGATTCGAACCCCTGCGCCGATTGCTCGACCTCCCGGTTTTCAAGACCGGTCCCTTCAACCAGACTTGGGTATTCCTCCATATTTGCCAGGAACAAAGAAATTATAACAAAGATATTTTGCCATGTCAACTATATTTCTCATTTTTTTGTGGGGAATGTTACTTTTTTTTAATATTTTCAAAAAATCGATTTTTTTTACAAAAAATGAGAAAAAGTACTTGAAAAAGTAGAAAAAACATATTATACTTATTAAGTCTTATTCATTAAGACAAGTGCCTGCCCAAGTGGCGGAATAGGTAGACGCACAGGACTTAAAATCCTGCGGGTGTTAAAGCTCGTGCCGGTTCAAGTCCGGCCTTGGGCACCAACTTAGCTATCAAAACTCTTATTTTAAGAGTTTTTTTATTTAATTAATTTTCTTTATTTATTTCTTGTAACTTTTCATTAATCCAAATATTTAAATGGTTCTTTAATGGTAGAAAGCCATTTTCATCTTTTTCTTTACGTTCTTTCCCATCATTTTTATAATCAATTGTTTTGATAGATAATTTTAACAATTTAGCATTATTATCTGCTTCTATTACTTTTGCATATATTTTTTCACCAATTTCAGCATATTCTTTTACATTATTTACAAAATCACTAGATATTTCTGATATATGAATTAAACCATTATAATTATTATCTATTTTAACAAAAATTCCATATTCTTTAAATCCTGTAACGAAGCATTGCACAATATCCCCTACTTTATACATTTATACCACCTGACAAGTATTATATCACTTTTTTCTTTACTTATAAATTATTTTCTTCTATAATAATTTTGGTGATAAAATTATGGAAGAAAAAGTAAAAGCATTAATTGAAGAATTAAGACCATTTTTAATTCAAGATGGTGGAGATATTGAATTTATTCGTTTAGAAGATCGTTATGTTTATATTAAATTAACAGGTGCTTGCCAACATTGCTTTTATCAAGATGAAACCATTAGTTATGGTATCGAAGCTTTTCTTAAAGATCAAATACCTGAAATCGAAGGAGTTATAAATGTAGATTTATAGCTCATTTTTTATTTAATATCCAATCGATACCTTCTATTGGAGCATATTTATTTATTTCTATATAAGCAGATTTTAGAAAATCTTCATATTCATTTGCTAAATCTATTATAGGGATTAATTTTTCTTCTTTTTCAGTATGATTCATTACATTTTCATAAATATCAAAATAATATGATGGATATAATAATCTGGCATATAATAATTCTAAACTATAAATAGTAAAATGATTTAATTTTAAAGCTTCTTTTAAATAATTTAAAGCATCTTCTTTAGCAAAAAAAGCACTTTTTATATATTCCGCTATGTCTCTTACTTCTAAGTCGAAAATGAAACTTAAAGGATTTAAATAATTTAATTTATAATTAGGATATTTAATTCTTCTGTGAGATAGGCAAATGCGATCTTGTTGTGTTCTTTGATATTTTATATTCGTATTATTTACGTAACTGATAGCATTTTCTCCTAATCCTATATAGTAACTAAAACTATCTAAAATAATATCTTTATCCTTCCCTAATTCATGAATTTGATATTCAAAATAATCTATTTTATCACTCCATAATTTTCCCCAAGCATTATGATATAATTTACTTTTATTCGGTGTTAAATGTAAATTACGATTAAATGATATCATGCTTTTAATATCGTATTGTTCATACATATCTTTTAATGGTTTTAAAAGAATATAATTATTTCCGTATACATTTGTAATTAGTTTCCCAAATTTATTCATTAAAATATCATGACATTCTATTCCTCTTATTTTTAATTCTTTACTTACTTCTATTAAATCTATCAATTCTTTTTCTGTTCTTTTTAAAGGAACAAAATAAAAACTATTAGAATTCCATTTAAAAAAGTAGGAAGTATCCCAATCTTCTAGGCTTTCTATATTTAAATTATAATAGTAATTTATTATATCTTTCATATGGATCACTTATTCTAATATATGAAAAAACTGATGGTTTCATACATCAGTTTTCAGGATTACTATTCGGATTTACTGGCATAAAATTATTTAAATCCATTACTTTTTGAGCATTATCATGAGCAATATTAGCTATCTGCTCTTTTGCCTCAGCGTTAGCTAAATGTTCATTGGCATGATTCATTTTTATATTGATTTCCTGTTCTTTTCTTAAAAGTTCTTGTTCCTTTTCATGAAGGCGATCTAATTCTTTTTGATATTTAGATATCAAAGCATCAAACATATTTTCACAAGCTTTTAAAAAAGTTTCTTTATCTTCTTCAAAACGCATTGAAATTGTTTTAGTTTCAGGAATTACTGATATTGGTTCTTGCTTTAATGGGGATGGAGTTCTTTCTTCTACATTAACTGATGCAGGATTTTCAGTTACTGGTGTTGTTTTATTATTCACAGTATAAGCTTGATCAATTAAGTTCATCATAGTATTTTCAGATTCTGCTTTTTTTTGAGATGTAGATGGTAGTGGACTAACATTTACATTTTGATTACTTATAGTGTTTGGATTTGGCATAACAGGAGTTGATGGAACTTGACTGTTTGATGAAATTTCATGATTTGGCTCTGTATCTGTGGGAATTATATAACGACTTTTAATAGCATCAAAAGAAGCACTAGGTAGTGTTAGCGGTGTATAATAAAATTCGTCTGCGGGAATATGATCTGGTAATTTTAAATATTCAAAATTTGTTCCACTAATAATTCCTTTTAGATAATTTTTAACATTTTGCCATTCATTGGCATCATTTACCTTTTCTAATTTATCCGTATATTTACTTACATATATAATTGGAAGACCCATTGATCCCATTTTTTCACTATCTAATACAACATAGGTATTATTTTCAGCTTTAAATGCACTTATTACATTTAAACTTTCTATCATTCCTGTTGGCTTGGTAATATTTATTTTTGCCATATTAATCCCTCTCTATTCTTTTTTTATTATATCAAAATATCTTTTATTCTTCAATTCTTTATTTCACTAATCATAAACCAACGACATCCATAAGCACAATTATTTTTAATATATTCTTCTACTTTATCTACATCATTGAAATCTTTAAAATTTTTATTCGTTTTACTATTGAATCCTTTTAATCTTAATTTTCCGTAGGCTATATCTCCTACAATATAATCAAAATCATCAAAGTATTCGGTTATTTTTTCTTCTAACTCCTCAACATTAATTGCATCTTTATAATTATTTATTACTTGATATTTTTTATTATGTATTGTTATTACTTCCATAAACCCTCCCTAAATCAGACTGAAAATAATAATAGATATAACACTTAATGATGTTACAATTACACTCATTAATAATAGTATATCAACATAGCCATTCCCGCTAGTTAGCTTTCTACCATGTATTTTATAGTAATCAATTGCTTCTTTTAAATCTTGATCACGTTTTGGACTTTCGGCATCAACTTCAAAATATTCATAAGCTTTATTTTGAGACTTCATAATTTCTTCATTACTCATATTTTTTAAATTAGATAAATTAATTCCTAAATAGTTTAAAGCTTCTAAATTTAAATTGCCATTAATAGTTTTTTCTAATGCTATTTCACGGGTTACATCCATTTCATTTAATTTAGAATAGTAATATTTTTCAATAAAATTAGGATCATCACTCATTAAATAATTGTAAGCGATTCGATATGGATTGGTTGTGTGAGAAGAATAAATTAAATCTAAAAAAGTTTCCTCTTCCTTTAAAGAGACAGATTCTTTCTTTTTCTTAGCAATAAACATATCTACTAAATACTGTTGAATAACAGTGAAATATGGATTTCTAATTTTTATTTTTCTTTTTTCATTTTCTTTTTCAAATTCATAAAATCTTAAAAAATCGTCTTTAAATAAAGCAATTTCTGATTTATTTACGCCAAATTTGGCAAGATTATTCATAAATACTATACTATTTTTTAAATAATATGGATTCAAGATGTCTAATTTGCCATATATTAAAATTAGTAAGCGAATTACTATAACGAAAGAAGTATTATAATGTACATTATTTTGATTATTCGCATTTGCTATATATGATTTTATTGATTCTTCAAAAGCAATATTCACAAAATACTCTTCCCTCATATGATTCACCTAATCTATTATATCAGCAAAAAAAGGAAAAAACAATTATCAAATTTTGTCAATATCTTTACATTTTATTTACTATATTTTAAATCAAAATAAAAAAGCACTTGACCTCGAGGGCATATAAGCCAAAAGAGAGTTTGGAAATTTTGGCCAAGTGCTTTATTTTGTACAGAAATTTCATCTGTACATCACTATTATATATTTACTCTCAGTAATAATCAAGAAAAAGTGTTCGACAAATTTTGCCATATGAATTTTTAACTCTTTTTTTACTTATTCATAATATATCATTAGGTGAGTGATATGTATCCAAATCGACATGGTGGTGGCTTTTTTACCATTTTAGCTATTTTTTGTTTATGTATTTTAATTTTTTATCAAATCCTTATTACTTTAATTTTGCCTTTTCGCTTCAATATTTTTATTTTATTAGTGGAAACTTTTATTTTATTTTATCTTCTATTTCGTATTATTTATCCTCGCTAAATTGGGGAAATATTTTTTTTACAAGATTTTCTGTCTTAAATAAATAATCTAATTTCTTTCGTATTTCTTTTGTTACACTTATTTCGCTTCCTTCTAAATTCATGATAGGAGGAATACTTATTACAATAAAAAATAAACATTGTTCTTGAGGATTTAGTGGATAATTTCGCATATATCTTTCTATAATTGGTTCAAAATTTAAATTCATATACTCTTTTTGATAGAAAACAATTAAATCTAAAATAGGTGAATCTATTCTAGATTTTTCCCAACTAATTAAGTATTCTTTGGTATTTTTTATATAGTGATCTGTCTCTAAATTATTATGAATATATGCTACTCTTGTTTTTAAATCTTCTTTTACTTTCGAAAACCATTCATCTAACTTTTGGCTACAAAAATCCAAAGATTGAAAAATTTTATACATATTTCTCATTAGCAAATAATGACTTGGTGATGGATAAATTTCTTCTAATAATCTTTCATACAACGAATTATAATAGTTTTCTGTATAAATGATATTATTTTTTAAATTTTCATATATTTCTTTATATTGATCTTCCGTAACTTCTTTAAAATATGTTGTTTTATTATGAAGAAGAGCTACTAAATCAATCATATCCATAGCTTTTTGTTCTTTGGGCATAGAAGTATCTTCCACGTATTCAAATACATTTACTTCTTCTCTTTCTTCTAATGCTAATTTAGGAAAATAATCAAAATTACGACTTATTAAATATTCATAAGCATTAGCTATTTTATTATCCTTTTTTTCTTTTACTACAAATGTACCACTCGTAGAATCTATAATCGTTACATTTTTCTTTTTAGTTAAGCGATATGGTTTAAGTTCTCGTTTTAATACTTCTAAGGCATTATTCATGATTTTCAGGAATTATTATTTTGTCCTTTGGCATTATATTCGTTAAATCATTATAATCTTGTAATATATTTATATTCGTGTCATACATATTACAAATAGTCTCTATGTTTTCTTCTTCACTTACTATATGAATATGATAGGTAGTATAATCACTATCTTCTTCTTTTATATTATTTATCATCATCTCTTCACTTTCTTTTTTTTCTTCTTTTTTCGCTTCTTCTGTTTTTCTTAAATCTTCTGTTAAAGTATCCGTGTCTAAAAAAGCATTCGTTACATCTTGAAATAAAGGCTTTTCTTCTTCTTTTTCTTTTAAACTTGCTATAACATTAAAATCAATATTTACTCTTAATATACTACTATCTATTATTTCATAAGTGAAATCTTCAATCATAAATTCAATTGTATTTGGATCTACATCTTCTGCTAAATCAATTTCAAATGGCAAAATATAAGAAAAAGCTTCTTTATTTACACTTACTTCATGACTTTTAAAATCTCCTGATACAATAAAATTCCCCTTTAGTATGCCATCTTCTACTTTAGTTTCATGTTCTAAACTAATAGATGTTATTTCACTTACTTTTTTTTCAAAATCAATATCTTTTGTAAATGGTATTTTACAATTCATTAAATCATCTCCTAAAAAATTGTATGTTCTTTTTTATTTTATATGATTTAAAACTTAATAATTTATGATATGATATGTACTCATTTTTAGTTATTTGTAAAGAAATTATTTATAAATATTGAGAAAAAAGCTTTTATAAATTGACTTTTTTTATATAATATGATAAAGTTTTTAAGTAAGAAATTTATGGAGGTGGCAAAATGGCTAAAAAAATTACAACAAAGAAACCTTTAACAGGTAATAAAAGAAGTCATGCACTTAATGCAACTAAAATGAAACAAAAACCTAATATTCAAAAGAAAACTATTAATGGAGAAAAGGTAAGAATCAGTGCTAGAGAAGCTAGAACTATGGAAAAATAACACATCTTGTGATGTGTTTTTATATTTCTTTTAAAAGTCCTTGCTGTTCTAAAAAGTTGTGAGCTACCATACTAGGTTTTTGTCTTTCTTCATCTACTTGATAATTTAAATTTCTCATAACATTATCATTTAAATAATTTCCTAGTTCTTCTAAAAGGGAAATTACTTCTGGATAATCTTTTAATAAACGGTTATTTGCTAAAGGAATTGCTTCATATGGCAGAAAGAAATTTTTATCATCTTCTAAAACGACTAAATCATACTTTTTTAATAAGCCATCTGTAGAGTAAGCATCTATTACATCACTTTCTTCATTTAGAAGAGCAATATATCTTGGAGCACCATCTATGGGGGTAATACTTTTAAATTGGATTGGATAAGCTTGTTGTAATCCTAACCAGCAATCAGATCTTTCCATAAAAAGAAGTGTTGGAGAAAAAATAAGTTCATTTGCTACTTTACTTAAATCACTAATTGTCGTTAAATTGTATGTTGAAGCAGTCTTTTTGGTTACGGCTAAAGTATAAGTATTATTAAAATTTAATGGTTTTAAAATATTTATATCATATTTTTCTTTCATTTCTTCTTTAGAAATACGGTATACTTCTTCTGTATTCTGTATTGGGTCCTTTTTTAGAACGCTTCCATAAATAGTACCTGTATAATCAATATATAAATCAATATCATCTCTTTTTAAAGATTCTAAAACAATATTAGAAGATCCTAAAGATAGTCTTTTATTTACATTTATATCTGTACGATTTTCTATTAATTCTTCGATCATATATGATAATATCTCTTGTTCTGTAAAATCCATACTACCAATTGTAATTGTATTCTTGGTATTTTCTTTTTTTAATAAAGGAAAAAACAAAATTATTATTAGTAAGATTACACAAAATACTAAAATTATTTTTTTACCTTTTAAAGTTCTTTTTTGTTCATGATATTTTGGGGTTACTAAATTTTCAACAATTCCTAATAAATAATCTATGAAAAGTGCTAATATACAGGCTGGAATTGCTCCTGAAAGTATTTGCATATTATTAATTGAACGAATACCTGCATAAACAAGATATCCTAGTCCCCCTGCTCCACAAAAAGCAGCTAGTGTCATAAGTCCAACTGCACTTACAGCAGAAATTCTTATTCCTCCCATAATAACAGGTAGAGCTAATGGCAGTTTTATCCTGGTTAGAATTTGCCACTTAGTTAACCCTATTCCTTCGGCAGCTTCTAATGTCTCATGATCAATCCCTTCTAAGCCAATATATGTATTTTTTATAATGGGTAAAAGAGAATATAATACTACCATAATAATAGCAGGTATGGTGCCAATTCCTAAAAAGGGAATCATAAAGCCCAATAATGCCATAGAAGGAATTGCCTGCATAATATTTGATATTGCTAAAATAGGATGACTAAGCTTCTTTACATAATTAATTAATATTCCAATAGGAACGCCTATTAAAATAGCAACGAATACTGATAAAAAGGTTAGTTCTATGTGCTCTAGCAGTAGTTCAAGTATTTGAGAAGAATTGTCAAATAAATATTGGATAAAATTCATTTCATTTCCTCCTATTATATAAATTGTTTACTTAAATAAGTTAAAAGTGTACTTCTGGTAATTAACCCTTTTAAATGACCATTTTTATCCGTTACAGGTAAAGTAGTTAAATGTGATTCTTGAATTAATCCTACCAAATCGACGATAGAATTATTAGGATCCGTAACTGAAAATGATGTTTTTATAAAATCTTTTGCTTTTTTATCATGAGTTGATACATTAATTAAACTATCTGCATATAAGATACCAATTAACTTATTTTCTTCATCTACTACCATTAGAGTATCTACTTTCATCATTCGCATTTTATTAATACAATAAAAAAGAGAGTCATTTATATTACAAGTTACAGGATGTTCAATCATAATGTCTTTTACTTTAATTAATTCAGGACTAGACCATATCTTTTTGATTCCGACAAAAGATTTTACAAAGTCATTTTTAGGATGTTTTAATATCATTTCTGGTGTATCATATTGAATTACTTCTCCTTCATTTATAATAGCGATTTTATCGGCTAATTTAATAGCTTCATCCATATCATGTGTTACAAAGACAATTGTCTTTTTTTCTTTAGTTTGAATTTTTAATAGTTCATCTTGTAATGAAGTTCTTGTAACGGGGTCTAAAGCACTAAAGGGTTCATCCATTAATATAATATCAGGATTAAGAGCTAAAGCTCGAGCAAGACCTACTCGTTGCTGTTGACCTCCTGATAATTCACTAGGATAACGGTTTAAAAATTCACTAGGATTTAAATTTATTAAATTCATTAATTCCTCTGTTCTTTTTTCGATTTTTTCTTTGGGAAGATGGGAAAGTTTTGGTATTAATTCAATATTTTCTTTAATAGTCATATGTGGAAACAAACCAGTATGCTGAATTACATAGCCAATACTTCTTCTTAATTTAATAATATCCTCTTTGAATATATTTTTATGATTGATTAAAATAGTTCCTTTTGTAGGTTCATAAAGACGATTAATCATCTTTAAAAGAGTGGTTTTACCACAACCACTTTCACCAATTAAACATGTAATACTATTATCATCAATTACCAAATTAATATTATTTAATATTTTCTGTTTTTCAAAAGACTTGCTGACATTTCTTATTTCAATCATTTTATTTGCTCTCTTTCAAATCCCTTTTTAAATGCATGATTTCTGGTTTAAATAAGCGTTTATCCATTAATTTCAAATCTTTAGAAATTAATGGTTTAAACTCCATTTGATTTAAAATATCTTCTTGTAAATCAATTCCAGGAGCTATTTCAATTAGTTCTAATCCTGATTCTACTAGCTTAAAAACAGCTCGTTCAGTAACAAATAGTACTTCTAAATTATTTTTTAGGGCAAATTTAGAGCTGAAAGTAATTTGACTAACTTGTTTTACAAATTTTTTACTTTTTCCCTCTTCAATTATCTTTACTTTACCATCTATGATATCCACTTTTTCTCCTTGAGCTGTAAAAGATCCCATGAAAATAATTCTTTTTGTACTTTGAGTAATATTAATAAAACCTCCTGGACCTGTAACTCTTGTACCAAATTTAGAAACATTTACATTGCCATATTTATCTACTTGGGCTAAACCTAATATTGCTATATCTAAAAAGCCACCATCATATAAATCAAAATTGTCGGCAGTAGAAATTATTGAATCTGGATTAATACTAGCCCCAAAAGCAACTCCACCAACAGGAATTCCTCCCATAGGTCCACATTCGATTGATAAATGGATATCATCTATAAAGCCTTCTTCACTTGCTATTTTAGCAATCATGTCAGGCATTCCTACTCCTAAATTAATTACATCATTTATTTTTATTTCCATTGCACTTCTTCTAGCACATACTTTGCGGATGTTTAGTGCTCCTGATTCTATCTTTACTTTTGTTTTGACTTCCCCTGTTAATTCTGGTTTATAGATTGGTAAGTTATAATCTCCTAATGAAACATCAGGCTTTGATACAATAATATAATCTACTAACTTACTATTAATTAAACAATCTTTAGCTTTTAGGCTTCCATATGGTTTGATATCCTCTACTTGGACAATTACAATTCCCCCATTATTATGGGCACAAGCCGCCATAGAAAATTGTTCTGAAATAACTGCTTCATGTTCAAAGCTAATATTTCCTTTTTCATCTGCATATGTAGCTTTAATTAAAGCTACATTAATAGGAAAACTTTTATAAAATAAATATTCTTCTTTTTTTATTTTTACTAATTCAACTATTGGTTCTTCTTTTTGAGCTTTTTTATTTAACGCACATCCTTCTAATCTTGGATCAGCAAAAGTATTTAATCCTGTTTTGGTTATAATTCCTGGTTCTTTAGAAGCAATAGCACGTAATAAGTGATCTAAAACTCCCAAAGGAACTCCAAAAGCAGGAAACGTGTTTTCTCCTACAGCTTTTCCAAATAATTTTCCCATACCTAAATGGGCACATATGGCTTTCTTCACTAATCCTTTTTCACTAAGTAAATTCATGCCTACCATTTCTTCAGTTAAATTCCCTGGAGAAATACCCGTAACAACTGTTAAGTCTTTAGGAATTTTATTTTCTTGATAAGAGTCTTTAATACTTTTTAATAAAGCCTCAGGAGAACAAGAACCTCCACATCCTGTAATTGCCACAGTATCATTAGATTGTATTAAATTAGCTACCTCTTTTGCCTCAATTATTTTCATATCATCACCTAATTTATTATAACACGCATTCGTTTTATTCGTAAAGAAAAGATTCAAATTATAGTAATTAAAAAGTAATTGATTTCTCAATTACTTTGCTTCTTTCTTTTTTAAAATAGTTAAATCCATTATTAACTTAACAAAGACACTAAGAATAATGGTAATTACAACAGTTGGAATAAATATTTTCCAGAAAGAATAGATGGTTTGAGCACTATTAGGGCCTAATACTCTTAACATTAAAATGGCAATTGGATAGTGAAGCATATAAATATATAAAGAAATACTTCCTAAATATTTAAATAAATTATAAGTAACTTTATTATTTAAAGCTTTAGTTAAACTATCTTTATTTAGCAATGCTAAAGCTATAACAATGATACATAATAATGATACGGTCCAGCGATCAAGATTAAACCATGTTGGTTGATAAATCGTATACCAAAGTAATAAACCAGAAGCTATAATATTAGTAATCGTTAAACCGATTTTACCTATACTTGTAAATTTATGTTCTTTTAACTTTTGAATTAAATAATATAAAATCATTCCTCCTAAAAGTCCAAGTAATACAAATAACAAGCCATTATTAAAGCCTATTGTAGCCGTTGCATCTGTAGCAGAACCACCCATACCATTCGTTGAAGCAGTTTGCAATCCAAAAGTTGACCATGCTGTTTGAGCAGCTCTCGTATTAGTAAAACACCACCAACCACTTAGGAAAATAAAGATAAGTGGCGCAAAGAAACCAGATGTTTTTTCTTCATCTTTGCATAGTCCCCAATATAGGAAATAACCAACAATAATTATTGCCGATATAAACCATAAAGTTCCATTTAGATTAAAGAACTCTCCCCCTGTACTTCTTAATCCTACAGCATGGAATCCTAAAAATTCCCAGGCACTATTAATAATCATATCGCAAATATCTTTAAAGTTGTAGGCTGGATAATAATATTTTGTTGAAATTATTACTCCTAAAATATATCCAATAATTAAAACGGGTAATAGAGCTTTAATTCGACTCCATGTATATTCCCAAGCTCTGGAAGCAGCACTCCTTTCTTGATATTTTACATCCTTTTGTCTTTTTTTAAAGTGAGATACCATAAAATATCCTGCTGTTAAAGTAAAGATTAATAGTACTTCACTAGCCCCAAAAAACCAATTTGATGTTTCCATCCAATAGCCATTACTGCCGTTGGCACTTCTTGCTATAATCCATCCTGTGTGAAATCCGATAATAGCAACTGCTATTGCAAAACGCCATATTTCAATTGCTACATTTCTTTTGCTTTTTAAAGCATCTTTCTCCTCCATTTTATCCTCCTCTATTTTAATTATATTTTTGTTATAAAAGGAAGTCAAGTAGCTTTTGATTAAAAATTAAAATATGATTTATTTTTATCTAGTTGAATATTTTTTAGTTCTATCATTTCATCAATTGTAACAAAGGCATATTCATCCTTTAATTCTTCCATGGCTAATAAAGCTCCTTCTACTGAAGTATTATAAATATCATGAAGTAAAATGATGGCACCATCATGAGCATGATTTAAAATATTATCTTTTATTTTTTGGGCATCTTTATATTTCCAATCTTCTGGATCAATATTCCACAAAATAGTATACATATTGCTTAATTCTTTAATATGAGCATTTGTATTTCCATAAGGTGCTCTTAAATATTCTGGTTGAACGCCAATAATTTCTTTAATTTCCTCATTTGTACTATTAATCTCTTTCATAATGTCATAGTCATTTAATTTATATAAGTTTAAATGACTATATGTATGACTACCTATGGTATTTCCCATTTCATAGGCTCTTTTTAGGGTATCACGATATGTATTTACACGACTACCTAATACAAAAAATGTAACTCTTGCATTATATTCATCTAAATGATCTAATAATTTGTTAGTTGGTCCATCACTTGGGCCATCATCAAAAGTAAATGCTAATAGTTTCTTTCCTTGAAATTCTTTTAAATCTCTTTTAGAAGGCTTATTAGCTTCTAGAGTTGGTGCTTCAATAGTTAAGTATTCTTCTTTTACTATACCCATTAATTCTTTTTCAGGAATTAATATAGAAATTTCTCCATCAGAGTATGGACCTACTTGATAAGGTAGGAAAAGAAGGATTAAACCATCACTTGTAATTTTAAAATGCGAATAATTTTCTATTTTAGCTTCTGTACCCTTTTTTATCCATTCTTCATCATATTCTCGATTATTATTTTTATATGTTTCAACTGTGTAATAGTAAGCTAAATCAGCTAAATCTGTTAATTTATCCTCTTCTAAAAAATTAGTGATTGTTACTTTTTGACCTGTTTTTTTATTATAATAATATGATTTTTCTTCTTTATTATAATGAGCCCCACCAGTAAAAGAATAAACACTAATGTTTAAAGCTTGATAGTCAAAAAAGTCCTCTAAAGTATAAGTAATGGATAAATCTAATTTCATATCGCTGACATCCTTTAATTTATCTGCATTACTTAAAAATTCTTCTTTTTTTTCATCAATATATTTCTTTGCTTCTTTATCAATGCTTTTATTTTCTAACTTTGGATAATCAACTTTTAAAGTGTAATTTTCCCTTTCTTCAATTTCATGTACCTCGAATTTTAAACTCTTGTCTTGATGGATAAATGTTAATGAACATAAAACCGCAACAATTATTAAAAGACTAAAGGTGATTTTTGCTTTGTTCGTTAATCTCAATTTCTTATTTTTCTTCATATTTTACCTCTCTCAATATTATAATATATAAAAACTTTAAAAAGGTAAGTGTCGTATTAAAGTTGACATAAACTATACTAAAATTCTTGAGCAATTTATGATTATTACAAGTGATTTTATTTATATATGTGTGATATAGTTAAATTTGTTGGTTAATAAACAATTAAAAAAGCTTATTTTTTTAATAAGCCTATTCCTAAAAAGAATTTTTTATCTTCTACTAAATATTCTTTAATTTTCCTTTGTAAAGATGTATTTTCTGGTAATTTGTGATAATCATTACATTCTTTTTGTTCATAAACAAAATTTAAAATATCGCTTGTACATTCTTCTCCTTTTTTTATATCAAAAAGCTTAGTAAATTGCTTAATATTAGAATTATCATCTACTATATTATTTATTTCTTCACTTAGTAGCCATGATGAACAATAATATTTTGGTTTTTCTAAATTAAAATATTTTTTTATTTTTTTAGGAGCTTTTTTTAAAGATTTTATTACTTCTTTTATTAACAATTTTTCCCCTTTTGGAATGTGTATTTTAATGACATTTTCTTTTATGTTAGTTAAGGGATTTATGAAACTTAATTCGTATTGCAATCTTCCGATTTCAATTATTCTACTTTTGGTTAGATATATTCCCCATAACAGTTGAGAAGTACGAATACTTTCGTATTCTCTTTTATAAATATCATTTGTTAAAGATTCTTTTATTCTTTGTTTTACTTTTTTTAAATCTTTTTTTGAGAACTTGCGCGTGTTTTCTTTTAAAGTGTTAAAAGAACTTAATAAAATGATATTGGTTAAAAATGGAATTTTACTTTTAGATAATATTTCTTCTAAATCTTTTTTATTCCATAAACTTTTTAAATAATCATCATCATTTAACATTCTTTCTTGTATTGCTAGTATTTTCTTTTTTAAAGTAGGATTTTGATTTAATTTTCTTAGTGCTATTAAACATTTTTCTAAGTAATCTTGATCGTTCATATCATAGTATTTTAAAGCCTTTTTTATTGTTTGTTCATTCATTTTTATCATTCCTTTTAATTATTATACCAAATAATTTAATTATTGAATATTTTTTGTTTTTCAAACTATGATAATAATGGTGATATATATGACTTTAAAAAAATGGAAAGTAATTAGTTGTATAGGCATTTTTTTATTAAGTGCTTTGCTTCATTTTATTTATGATTGGTTTCCTTCTTTTTTTACAAGTTTATTTTTTCCTGTTAATGAAAGTATTTGGGAACACAATAAAATTATTATTGGTTCTTTTCTAATTTGGGGAATTTTAGAAAAAATTTACTATAAAAAAAGAAAAAATGTCATTTTTGCAGAATGTATTTCTTCTTTTCTTTGTTCTTTTCTAGTTATGATTATTTTTACGCCAATCTATCTTTATGTTTTAAAAACACAGGATAATATGATTATTACTTTTGCCATATTTATTTTTAGTATTATTATCAGTCAAATTGTCTCTTATCATTTAATGAAACAAGAATATAACTCTAAATTAGAAGAAATTGGCATTATCTTATTTGTTATAGCCATTTTAATTAATATTATATTTACTTATTATCCTTTAAAATTAGCAATATTCTATGATTTTACTAAAAATATTTATGGATTATAAAGAATTTACTATAAATTTCACGACATCATCATCTAATTTTTGATTATCATTTTTCATTTTATCTTCTTTTGTTAGTTCTACAAAATATTTATTTAATTTTATATCAATTGCTATTGAGTCTAGAGGATACCCTGGATTTCTTTTTTCATGAGGCTTATCTACTAAATAAAATTCACTTTTACTCCAACTATATTCATGAACTTTATCATTATTTATTAACACCATTCCATATACCCATTTGGCTTTTAATTTGCCACCATATTTTTCTACTAAGTTTGTGTAATGTAAAATCATCTCTTCATCATTTAGTTCTTTTCCATTTACTCTTCTTACAAATACTCCTGGTTGTAACTCTTCTGGTAGTCCTTCAATAAACAAATTGTTATCCATTCCTATGGTTGGTAAATGTGTTAAATCATAATAAGCTTTTGCTTTTAAATAAGCGTTTTCAACTGCATTTTTTCCACTTTCTTCGACATGTATTTTCGTATCTAAATCATTTAAAGTAATCAATTTGATTCCTTTTCTTTGTAATTCTTCCCTATATTTTTCTACTTTCGCTGGATTGGTGGTTGCAAATAATACTTTCATTTATTCTCCTACTTTCTTTTTTTATATTCATTTAACTCTTCTCTTCGTTTTAATTATTCTATTGTCTTTTCTAATATACATAAGCACTCAACGTGATAAGTATAACTAAACATATCTAAAATTTTTAGATCTACTATTTTATATTTCTTTTCTAATTCTTTTAAATCTCTTATTAAAGTATGAGGATCACATGATACATAAATTATTTTCTGAGGTAATTTTTGTAAGATAAAGTTTTTACTATTCTTATCTAATCCTTTTCTTGGAGGATCAATAATTAACGTATCAAAATTGATATTTAATTTACTTATTGTTTTGGATACATCACCTAACATAAATTTCATATTGTTTATTTTATTTAGTTTAGCATTAGTAATACCATTTAAAACAGCATTCTTAACTATTTCCATACTATAAACTTCTTTTGCTTTAAGTGAAGCATTAATTCCTAATGTTCCAACACCACTATATAAATCTAGAACAATACTATTTTCTTTAATATTATTTTTTACTAAATTAAATAATTTACTAGCAACATAATTATTTACTTGAAAAAAAGAATCATATGATACTTTAAATAACTCATTATTAATTCTTTCATAAAAGAAATTATCGCCATATATCGTTTTATTATTATAAACAATTCCTACTAATTTTATTTTTTCTTTCAATCTAGCTAGCTCTATATTATAATTTTTTTCTTCACTTTCTATAATTAATAATATTTCATCATTGCTATTACATCTAATGGTTAAATTCGCATTTAAAAGATTTAATAATTTATAATTCTTTATTATTTCATTAATTGATTTTTTTGCTAGAAAACATTTTTTTATTTCTACTAATTCATGGGTACTATCTTTATAAAAGCCAATTTTGCCTTTTTCTATTTTCATACTTATTTTATTACGATAATAAAACGGATTTTCATTTTTTATTATTCCTATTTCCTTTTTATATTCTATTTTGGCTTTTTCTAATAAAGATTTTATTTTTTCATTTTTAAATAATAAAGTATCTTCATAGTTTAAATGTAGCAAGTTACAGCCTCCACATTGATTAAAGTATGGACATATATTTTCTATTCTATCTTTACTTGTTTTTACATATTTCATTACTTTTGCTTCATCATATCTTTTATTTTCTTTTACTATTTCTATTTCAACTACTTCTTCTGGTAAAGCATTTTCTACAAATACAACTTTGTTATTAATATGAGTTATTCCTCTTCCATAATCATCTAACTTTTCTATTAATACTTTTGGCATAAATATCACCTATTTCATTTTAACATGAATATTTATATTTTTAAATAAAGAAAAGACAGATTATCTTTTTAATCTATCTTCTAGTTCTTGTCCTTTTTCTTTGTTTTTTACACTTATATGCTAAATTTTTATTTTTCTTCTATTAATACATGATTTTCAAAATAATAACATTTATTACAAATACTTTTTATTTCAGGATTTTTATCTTTATTAAGGAATATAGAATTTTTTATTTCTATTTAAAGTTCTCTTTAAAGGTTCTTCTTGGTTGTTCTTAGTAATCAAATATTCTTCAATATGAATTTGATGATACTCATAATTTAATTCACATAATCCTTGATAAAATTTCATGAAAAGGATATTAAAAGGATCATATCTAGAACCACTATTACGAAATCTTATCGTAATTCTTCTTGGATCCATTAAGATTAAATCAGCTTCATTTTGATATTTATCAGGGATGATGGGTTTTCCAAATTCTAATATATATGTGTTCTCTTGTTTTTTTATTTTAACAAAGGGAGTTATTTCTTCAAAATATTCATCACTTTTCCAAATTATGACATTATCTTGAACTAAATTTTTATACTGCTCTCTTTCTTTTAAACTTTTTTTAGATTCTTCCCGCCTTTTTAATTCTTCTTGTATTTCCTCGTGATAATCGGTTTTGCACTCTTCACTCATAAAAATAAGACGATTTATTTCTTCCTTGGTTATCTTTCCATAGATATCAGCATTTATAATACTATTATATAACTCATCAAATAACGCATATATTTCATAATAATCTTTGCCAATTATAAAAGTAGGATTATCATTAAAATTCTCTAATGAAAAATATAAATCTAAATTCCCCCAAAAAAAGATGGATAATGTTTTATCACTATCTCTTTTAAGCTCAATATCATAATAATTTCCATCATTTCGTTCTTGATATAATTTATGTTTTTTAGCTTGCAAGCTATTCATTTAAACCCTCCTGACTTTATTTATCATAACATATTAATCTTTATTGCTCAAGCGGAAAACAGCTTGTTATCCCTACCTTTTTAGTGTATAATTAATTTAGAATAGGTGATGTATTTGAGAACTTTTGATTTTGAAAATTCAAGTATTGTAGAAATTGTTAACGAGATTATCGTTGATGCAATTAGAAAAAAAGCATCTGACATTCATTTTGATCCAACAGAAGAATGTTTGATGGTTCGTATTCGTATTGTTGGAGAATTGCAAGATTATGCTAAAATTCCTAATATCTTAAAGAAAAATGTTGTTACACGAATAAAAATTATAAGCGGTATGAATATAACAGAAACAAGGATGCCTCAGGATGGAGCAATTAAAAATATGATTAATGAGACGGCTTTAGATTTACGTGTTTCTTCTCTTCCTTGTGTTATGGGAGAAAAAATGGTTATTCGTATTTTAGATTACAGTATGAGTCTTAATGGTTTAGAAAATTTAGGATTTTCAGAAACTAACTTAAAGAGATTAGAAGAGATGATTAAAAAGCCAAATGGTCTTATTTTAGTTACAGGAGCTACTGGTACTGGTAAATCTACAACAGTTTATGCACTGTTACAGAGACTTAATACAAAAGAAAGAAATATTATTACAGTTGAAGATCCTGTTGAAATGAAAATACAAAATATAAATCAAGTACAAGTATTGAATGATATTGGTCTAAATTTTTCTCGAACTTTACGTAGTATTTTAAGACAAGATCCTGATATTATTATGGTTGGCGAAATAAGAGATAATGAAACAGCAAGAATTGCCGTTCGTGCTAGTATTACTGGACATTTAGTTTTATCTACTGTTCATACTAATAACTCTTTAACTACTATTGAAAGATTAATTGATATGGAAGTTGAGCGTTATTTACTTGGTAGTGCTCTTACAGGTATTATTAGTCAAAAATTAGTAAAAAAACTATGTCCTAAATGTCGAAAATTACGCCCTACTACATCTTATGAAAAGAAATTAATCAAAAAGCATTTGGGTATGGAAGTAAATGAAGTTTATACTCCTGTTGGTTGTGAGTGTTGTAATCAAGGGTACTTAGGTAGAATTGCTATTCATGAAGTACTTTTAATTAATGAAGAAATAAGAGAAGCAATTACTACTAATGTTGATCGTAGACATCTTAAAGATCTTGTTTATCATTCTAAAAAAGATATTACTACTAGTTTTGAAGATGGTTTATCTAAAGTGGTTGAAGGATTAACTAGTATGGAAGAAATAATGAGAACTGTAGATATAGAGAGTGATGAAGAGTTAGTTGTTTAAAAAAATTCCATTTATATGGAACTTTTTTTATTGAATAATTTTTTTATTAATTTAGTTATATAGCTAACTATTAAAATAATAATATATTCTAAATATAAATATAAGAGCATTATTTTATAGGTGATATTTAAATTATTCGTTTTATAATAATATATAAAAGGAATTATTGTTATGAATAAGAGTAAGATTATTTGAATTATATTTTCTTTAAAAAAGTTTTTCTTTAAAGGATTTCTTTTTTCATAAAAAAAATTAACAAATAAATATAAACACATAATTGAAAATAAATATTTATCTACAAAGGTCTTATGAAAAGAAGCAAAATACCAAAAACATAATATTAATAGTAACGTATCTAAGCGAAATATTTTAAAAAAGTTTTTTCCTAAATATTTAAAAGAAAACTTTTGATAATTTTCATTATTTAAATTACTTAATACACTTACAAATACAATTAATATCCATGGAATAAAAGTTACTAAAATTATATATTTATTAATATTCATAATCTCTCCTTTCCATATAAGCATCCACAATAATTTTGACGATATAAGTTATATTTTTTACTAAATTCAATACTTTTTTGATATCCATTATTTTTTTTAAAATCACCATATATATATTTTATATCTAAATCATTACTAATTTTTTCGCCAATTTCATTAATAATTGTACTATTTTTATGCGGACTTACTGTAAGAGTTGTCCCAAAGTAATCATAGCCTTTTTCTTTAGCAGTGATAGCTGTTTTCTTAATTCTTAAATAAAAACATTTATTACATCTTGCTCCCCCTTCTACTTCTTGTTCTAAACCTTTAGATATATCTTTAAAAGAGGCATTATCATAATCACAATCTAAAAAATTAATTTTAGATGCTTTATATTCATTTATAAAGCGAATTTGTTCTTCTTTGCGATAATTATATTCTTCTATTGGCTCTATATTGGGATTATAATAAAATATAGTAATATTAAAATAATCTTTTAGAAAATCTATTACTTGTGTTGAACAAGGTCCACAGCAACTATGTAATAATAAGCTAGGTTTATATTCTAAATTGTTTATTAATTCTTCTAATTTTTTTTGATAGTTAATTTTCTCCTTCATTTTTTACTTTTTCACCTTCTTTGCTTTCATCCTTTTTATCTTTGCTTCCAAATGCTTCAAAAATAATGTTATCAGCATTATAGCTATCTAAATAAACAGTTCCTCTTAGATCTCCTATTGTAGCAAAAATTTGTTTATAATCATTTAAACGTTCCATATTAATAATATTTACATAAACATGATTTGTATCATTCATACGAAGTAAAAAACGATATTCATCTATTACAATATCATTACTAATATCAGGATCATATTCAATTTCATTAATCATTTTAATTATATCAGGATCAATTTTACTAAATTTTTCAATAAATTCATTTAAAATATCCGTTGGAACATAGTTAATTAAAGTTGGTATTCCTAAATATCTGACATTACTTTCTACTTCTTTTTTGTTACTTAAAACAACTTTATTACTGTTGCGATTATAAAATAAAGGCTTTCTTTCTGTTATTTTAATTGTTAACTTTCCTGTTAGTGTCTTTTCTATTTCTACATTTTCTACTAATTCTAAAGTTTCAATTTTTTTCTTTAGTTTACTTTTACTAGTTTTAAATATAGCAGGATAATCTTTAATTTCAGCTACTTCAATTATTTCATTATCAGTAAGTAAGTTGGTTCCACTTATATAAATATTTTTTATTTTTATTGTAAAAAGAGTATAGAAAAACATTACTATTAAATAAATAACTAATAGTAAAATAATAAATGCTTTTATATTTAATTTCTTTTTCTTTACCCTTTTTAATTCTGCCATTTCTTACTTCCAATCAATAATTTCTTGTTCTAATTTTAAATCAACACCAAATTTTTCTTTTACTTGTGTATGAACTAATTCTATCAAATTTTTAACGTCTTTACTAGTAGCATTCCCTGTATTTACAATAAAATTGGCATGTTTAGGTGAAACCATAGCATCTCCTATTTTTTTTCCTTTAAGTCCTGCTTCCTCAATTAATCTTCCTGCATGGTCATTTGCAGGATTGCGAAACACGCTTCCTGCTGAGGCCATGTCTAAAGGCTGGGTTGCTCTTCTTCTTTCTTTACGATCTTCTATTAGCTTTAATGATTCTTCTTTATTTCCTAAAGATAATTTGAAGGTGGCTTTTATTACAATCCATGGTTTATCTTTTAAACTAGTATGGCGATAAGAATGTTCTATTTCTTCTTTTTTTAAAGTTTTTATTTCTAAATTTTCATCTATTATATCAATACTTATTAGAGAATCAAATATTTCTTTATTATAGGCTCCTGCATTTCCAACAATACTTCCCCCAACTGTTCCAGGAATGTTAATTGCCCATTCTAAACCAGTTAGATTTTCGTCTATTGCTGAACAAGCTAAAGAAGCCATCATTGCTCCCGCTTCACATATTATTTTATCATCTTGTACTTCTATTTTTTTTATTCCTGTTAATTTTAAAACAGCTCCATCAAAATAGTCATCAATTATAATATTTGAACCTGCTCCTAAGATAAATGTTTTTATTTTATTTTTTTGTAAATACTTTAAAATAGCTATTAATCCTTCTATTGTTTCTACTTTTATTAAGTATCTACAAGAACTTTCTAACTTATATGTATTGAAATTTTTCAAAGAAGCATTTTCTATTATGCTTATCCCTTTTATTTCATTCATTTTATTAGCTCCTTTATTTCATGGACAATAATATCACTACTATCCGTTTTTCCTAAATTTTTAAGATTCATTTTCATTATTTCATATTTTTGTTTATCATTTAATAGCTCTGTAACCATATTAAATAAATCTCCACCTTTTAAATTTTCTTCTTCAATCATGAATCCTGCATTATTCTTTACTATTTCTAAAGCATTATAATATTGATGATTTCCAGCGACATAAGGACTTGGAATAAAGATAGCTGGTAAATTTAAAGCTAAAATTTCACTTATAGTTGATGCTCCAGCACGAGTAATCATTAAATCACAATTACGCATTAATCCTGCTAAATTATCCAAATAAGGAACTACTTTAATATTGCTTCCAAATCTAGTACCCTTGATAAAGTCTTCATAATGATTTTTTCCAGTTATATATAGTACTTGGTAATCACTTTTTTTGCTTAGTCTTAAAAATTCTTTTAACTTTTCATTCATTGAACTACTACCTAAAGATCCCGCTACAACTATTACAAGTTTCTTTTTATTATCTAATCCTACTTCACTTTTTTTTATTTCTTTTGTTGTTAAAGCATTTTCACCACATGGATTTCCTGAATAAATTACCTTTTTAGCCTTTGGAAACTTATTTAGAGTACTTAGAAAAGAAACCGCTACTAAATCAATATCTTTAGATAAAAATTTGTTGGTTTTACCAACAATACTATTTTGTTCATGTAAAAAAGTTTTTATTTTTAATTTTTTAGCAGCTTTTAATACAGGATATGTTACATAGCCACCAAACCCTAATACCATATCAGGCTTAAACTCTTTTAATACTTTTAAACATTTATTATAACTTTTATTAATCAAAAATATATTTTTTATGTCTCTAAAAATATTTTTAGAAAATCCATATATATCTAGGCCAATATAATCTAACCCACGTTTAGGTATAATTTCACTTTCCATACGGGTAGTGGTGCCAATATATAATACTTCTAATTTTTTATCTTCTTTTTTAAGTTTTTCTAGTACCGCTAAAGCTGGATAGATGTGTCCACCTGTTCCACCAGCACTAACAACTACTTTCATAAACTCACCTCTCATTTAATTATACTATAAATTTTAGAAAAAACTATCTTTTTTTCATTTTTTCCTATTTAAACCCTTAAAAATGGTGGATTAAACAAGATATTATGGTTGGTTATGAAGCTTATTTAATAGAAAATCGATATCATGTATTAGAATTCATTTTATTTTCAATTTATGACATATGGGATCAGAAGCTTAACTTTATAAATAAAAAAATGAGAAAAATTTCTCATTTAGATCAAACTGTCTATGGTTAAACACTTATTAGTAAATTTCATACGGTGTTGAGGAAGTGCCATTTCCGCTTTTTATTGTTACATCACTAGCTAGATTAATGACTGGACGTTTGCCATATAAATTAGTCACCCAGTTGTAGACAAGTTGACCAGCGTAATCCACATAGAACACGTCAGCACTTGTAGCAAATGACGGAGACATGGTCCAATAATTCTGACCTGTATATAGGTAATAATCTCTATTAATTGTTCCATATACTCCTCCTGCCATAGCTATTTCGTCTGCGGTTATTAATCCTACAGGATTTGACAAGGCTTTATTTCCTTTACTACTTTCACTTAACGTATATAAATCTGTACTATTATTACATTTTAAGTTTGGATTTTTATTGGTTCTTAATCTGATATATCCTCCATAGTATGTATCTGTTGTTCCTGTTCCTCCTGAACCATTACTTGTTGTTGAGCTTGTGCTTGGTTCTCTATCCCCACAGAATCCTGCTTCTGTACTTACTTTACTTCCATATCCCTTACTTTCTATATTGGTTGTATACCAACTATCTAATATTCCTTTGATTGTACTACTATTTTCAAGTCCATGCACTTGATTACTTGCATACATGTATCCTACATACATATTGTTATTATGTGAGTTATTAAATTTACTTGTACTTATTTGTGTACTTTCACCTGTTGTTGCTGGACTACCTTGACCACTATAGATTAATCTAATAGATCCGTCTC
>URNW01000015.1 GCA_900549285.1 uncultured Mycoplasmatota bacterium | reverse complement strand
GGATTAAATGAAGATTTAATAGAAGCTGCCTCTTTAGGTCATGATTTAGGTCATGTTGCATTTGGTCATCAAGGAGAGTATATTTTAAATGATTTGAGTTTAAAATATAATGAGGGATATTTTAATCATAATATTGAAAGTGTTCGCAACTTAATGTATTTAGAAAATTATGGTAATGGGCTTAATATTACCGTTCAAGTATTAGATGCAATTATGTGTCATAATGGTGAATTTGCTTTAGGAAAATATGAACCCAAAGAAAAGACAAAAGAAGAATTTCTAAAAGAATATGAAGAAAGTTATCATAATAAAGAAATCTTGTATCAAATGCGACCTATGACATTAGAAGGATGTGTAGTAAGAGTAAGTGATTTAATTGCCTACTTAGGAAGAGATATTGATGATGCCGTAAGATTAAATGTTTTAAAAAGAGAAGAAATACCAAGTAGTATTACTAATATTCTTGGTAATACAACAAAAGACATTGTCAATACTTGTATCATGGATATTATTACTAATAGTATGGGAAAAAATTATATTCTTTTAAGTAAAGAAGTTTTTACAGCTATAAAAGAATTAAAAAAATTTAATTATGAACATATTTATAATAAAGCTATGACAAAGGAAGAAAAAGAAAAACTAAAGCATATGTTTGTAGTGTTATTTGAAACCTATTTAAAAGATATAGAAACGAATAATGAATCTTCACCGATAATCTATTCTTATTTAAAAAATATGCGGAAAGAATATAGAGAAAATAACACGAAAGCAAGAATTGTAATTGATTATATGGCAGGAATGACTGATGATTATTTTATAAAAGAATATGATAGAATTAGTAGCGAGTAATGCTACTTTTTTCTTGAACGAATATATGTTTGTATGTTATACTAATCAAGTAAGGAGAATGTAAATGAAAATATTAAAATATAAGAAAGGAAAAAGAAATGAATATCAAATTATAACAGATAAAGGGGAATATGTATTATTTGATGATATGATAATTAAATATGAGCTATTATTAAAAAAAGAATTAAAAGAGCAAGAATGGAATAAAATTTTAAAAGAAAATCAACTGCTAAAAGCTTATTATGAAAGTTTAAAAGCTATTAATAAAAAGTTGCGAACAAAAAAAGAATTAAAAAATATTTTAAAGAAAAAAAATTATCAAGCTAATGAAATAGAGGGTGCTTTACAAAGATTAGAAAAAGAGGGGTACTTAAATCATAAAATTTATATAGAAGCATATATTCATGATGCTATTAATTTAAAAATAGAAGGGGAAAATAAAATAGGTGAGGATTTAGAAAAATTAGGATTTACTTATGATGAAATACATAAAGAACTAGATAAGATTGATAAAAATATATATGATGAAAAAATAGAAAAATATTTGCATAAAAAATTAAAAGGAAATAAAAAAAGTGCAAATGAATTTAAAAGAAAAACATTAGGAGAGTTAATTAATAAAGGATTTAAAAGAGAAGATATTGAGAAATATTTAGATAAAATAGAAATAAAAGATAATGAAGAAGAACTAAAAAAAATAATTGCAAAGCTTTACAATAAATATATAAATAAATATGATTTATATACTACTAAATTAAAAATAAAAAATTATTTATATACAAAAGGATATCAAAATATAGAATTAGAAAAGTATTTGAAAAAATAAAAACTTCTGAAAAATAATCAGAAGTTTTTATATATTTACTTACTATTTTGATTTTTATAAGTATTAATTAAATTATTCATATAAACACTATATTGACTGTCTAATTCACTATCAACAATATCAAGATCATATAAATCACGATAATAACGAATAGCATCTATCATTAAAGATTGATCTTCATTTAGTTTATCTTGAGTAATTGCTTCTTTCATAGAATCTAATGAATCATCATAACTTTTTTTATCACCAGTCTTAGTTTTTAAAATAACATGATATCCAAGCTCTGTTGTAATAACTTCTGTAGAATATTCGCCATCTTTTAATTCACTAGCAGCTTTTACAAGTTCATCATAATTACTGTCTAAAGAACCAATATTAATTTCTCCAAGACTGCCACCGTCTTTTTTAGAATCATCATCCTCAGAATATTCTTTAGCTAATTTAGCAAAAACTTCTTCGATATCTTCACCATCTTTTTTAGCTTTGTTAAGTTCATCAATAATTTTTTCTACTTCTTCTTTAGCCGCTTTTTCTTTTTCTTCTTTTTCATCATCATCCATATCATCTGTAACATCTGGAGTAATTAAAATATGAGAAATAGTCATATCGGGATAAACATCATTTTCATAGTACTTTTTTAATTCATCTTCTGTAATATTATTACTTACATAAGTCTCAATTGCTACATTCTGTAAGTAGCTAATATAAACAAAATTTTGATATGCTTCAATTGTCTGATAACCAGAATATTGTAAAGCACTTAATAGTTCTTCTTCAGAACCATAATTTGTCTTTAATTGATCAATAACCGCTTTTGCATAAGTATTAGCATCCTCTATATCATCAGCAAATTCTTTTTCAAAAACATATTTATCAATCATATTTAATAAAGTATCTAACCCAAAACTATTTTTAATCTCCTCATAAAAATCATTTGCACTAATCATATCTCCATCTTTAAATGTTACAACAGCTTCATCTCCATTAGATAATGTTGGTATTTTACCACATCCACATAGAAGTAAAGAACATACTCCTAAAATCAATACTTTTTTCTTCATTAATATTCCTCCCAATAAATCAATTATAGCAACTAAAAGTGAAAATTACAAGAAAAAGGAAGCAAAATAACAGAAATACATAAAAATACCCCACAAATAACTAAAAGAATGGGTTTTTATCTCGCACCAATTTGACCTTTAACCATAATATATAAGTGAAAAGACAAATAAAGGAGGAATGATTTATGAATAATTGCGGATGTGGCACAGGATTAAGTGCTGCTATGATTTTAGTACTATTTATCCTATTAGTCATTATAGTAGGAGCATTCATTTAGTCTTTTTTTCTAAACATAAGGAGGTGTCCCATGGGATGTTGTAAAGATAAGTGTTCTTCTAACAATGGAGGATGCGGCTTACAAAATAGTGCGTTCTTAATAATTGTGTTATTTATATTATTAGCAATTATCTTTGGCGGATTTTTATATTATTAAAGAGGCTTCACCTCTTTTTCTTTTGACAAAACCTAATTTGCTATTGTAATATGTATATAGAAGGTGGGTACTATGACAAATAAAGAACTGTTAGAAATCATTAAAATAGCCAAAGAGAATTCTATAAATGTAGATACGATAAAAAGAGTTTTCACTCTAATGGAACAAGATGGGGAAATTTCTTATAAAAAGGTAAATCAAATAAAAGAATTATTTCAAGAAAAAGGAATAAATGATGATGAACTATTAGTGATATTAGAAAATGCTTATCAAAAGAAAATAAATGAGCACACTATTTTAGCTTTAAATCGCCATGTCTTGATAAAACATGCTTTAAGTAAGATGAATTTGAATAAAAAAGAATGGAAATTAATTTTAGATTTTGTATATCTTTTGCCTTCTGATATTGTAGTAGATAGTATATATGTAAAATGGTTAAGATATATATGTGATCAAAAATATTTTAATTTAGATGAACTAAATTTATATCATCAGATATTCAAAGAAAGTCTAAATACCCCATGTATTTATTATAATTGGCATTTTAAATATTTATTAGATGGAAGTAAGCCTTTAAATAATCGCGAAAATATACTAAAACTATTAAAGCAAAATATAATGAATATGTTAAAAGAAAATGTAGAAATAAAAGAGATAGAAATGAAAATTAAGAAAATAACGAAATGTTATGAATTGTATGGATATAAATTAACAGGGAAATATGCTACGATTATTACTTGTATCTTTGATATAGATATTCCTTTAATTACTAATGATTTAGAAATGCAAGTTTATAATAATTTATACACTAGTTTATGTTATGTATGTACTGGTGATAATCTTGGTCATAATTTTATAAATTCTTATTACTATAAATTAGCCACTAACAAAGAAATTGCCCCAGAAAAGCGATTAGAATTTACATCAATTATGCTATATAGCAAAAACTTAATTTTAAAAGATGAATGGGTATATAATTTATGGAAAATATATGAAGAAAAAGATCAAGCATTCTTAAAAGAACTAAAATATGCTTTTTCCAACAAGGGTATAAGAACAAACATATTGTGTAAATCATTTTTATTAAATGAACCTGACTTAACTGTAATAAAACTAGCTAGAAGGACATTCAGAAATAATCGAGTTAGAAAAGATAATGAAAATTTATGTATTTTAAATGATTTAAAAGGAAAAGATGAAAAACTTGAATTTCTACAATTCTTAGAGGAAAAATATCAAGATGATTTAGAGGTAAAAAGAAAAGAAAAACTTTCTAGGCAAGCAAAAGAAGAAGCTCTATTAAGGGCATATAAGGATTTTCTTAATAAAAAAATTGGACTTACTAAATTAGAAGAAAGTCTAAAAGATAGTGAAGATTTAGAAATAAGTATTGTAAGAACGAGAGTGAATAAAAATGAATGAAGAAAAATATAAATTAAAGATATTAAAAGACATCTTAAAATTTAGCAAAAGTACGATAAATGAAGAAGATCTAAAAGAATTGATGGCATCTCCCATTTTTTTAAATAAAAATTATTTTACAAGCGGTGCTTTGTTAGTAAAAAGAGAAGCTATTACCATGAGTGAATTTTTAAATTTAAAAAATTTAACAAGAGAAGAACTAAAAGAATACCTAGACCCAGTTGATGATGATTTTGATTATTTTGCGATTATAAAGCCCGAAGAAGTATTACAAGCTTTTAAAGATATGGAAGAATTTATAAAAAATAATCCAAAGAAAGCACTAGAGAACCGAAGAGAAAATCAAAAGAGATATCAGAAAATAAAAGAATATTATTTAAGTGGATTAGAAAAAATAAAAAGAGGTGGATAACATCTCTTTTTGCTTCGTAAAATTTACGTAAAGGAAGCGGGAAATAGGAAAAAGCGAACACTTAAATCTTTACAAATAAAAATAGTTTTGGTAATATTATGGTAAGCAGTGGTACATTGTGGTAGAAAGTGGGGGACCTAAAATGTTCATGGGCGAATATCATCATAACATGGATGATAAACAAAGACTTGTAATTCCCTCAAATTATCGAAGTAGTTTGGGAGAGACTTTTATCGTTACACGTGGTCTTGAAAAGTGTCTATACATCTACACACAAACGGAGTGGCAAAAAATAGTAGACAAATTAAATAGTTTGCCATTTACCAAAAAAGATGCTCGTGTATTTATTAGATCTTTCTTTTCTGCCGCTGCTAATTGCAATCTTGATCGTCAAGGTCGCATAAATATTACTTCCCAGCAGGCCGTTTACGCCGATTTAAAAAAAGAATGTATTATAATCGGCGCAAATGACCGCATAGAAATTTGGTCTAAAGAAAATTGGGACAAATTCAATGAAGAATATATGGAATCACTAGAGAGTGTAGCAGAAAATTTATTTAATGGAGAGTAAAATGAAACATTATAGTGTTATGCTGACAGAAACGATTGAAGGTTTAAATATCAAAAATGACGGTATATATGTAGATGCCACACTAGGATATGCTGGTCATAGCAAAGAAATTTTAAAAAGAATAAAAAAGGGGCAGCTTTTCGCCTTTGATGCGGATAGAGATGCAATTAACTATTCGCATCAAGTATTAAGTGAGATTTCTTCTAATTTTAAAATTATTCATTCTAATTTCCGAAATTTATCTGCTAAATTGACTGAAGAGAAGGTAGATTTAGTAGATGGATTCGTATTTGATTTAGGATTGTCTAGTCCTGAAATTGATGAAGAAAATCGTGGCTTTAGTTTTATGAGGGATGCCATGTTAGATATGCGCATGGATCAAGAACAAACTTTAACTGCGGCTAAAATCGTGAATGAATATCCTGAAGAAGAATTGTTAAGAATTTTGTTTTTATACGCTGAGGAAAAAAGAAGCAAAAATATTGTTCAAGAGATCATAAATTATCGTAAAAAGCAAAAGATAACAAGAACGTTAGAATTAGTAGAAATTATAAAAAAGGGTGTAGGAGCAAATTATTTTTATAAAACCCATCCTGAAAGAGAAGTTTTTCAAGCTTTAAGAATTGAAGTAAATGATGAATTAAAAGCAATTGAAGAAGCTTTGCCTTCTGCGATTAAAAGACTAAAAAAAGGTGGTAGAATTTGTGTTATTACCTTTCATTCCCTAGAAGATAGAATTGTAAAACAAATATTTAAAAAATATTCTGAAGTAGATGAAATGTTAAAAGGTTTACCTGATATTCCAGAAGAATATAAACCTTTAATTAAATTAATAAATAAAAAGCCAATCACTCCTAGTCCAATAGAATTAAAAGAAAACACTAGAAGTAAAAGTGCAAAATTAAGAATAATAGAAAGGGTATAATTATGAGAACAAAAAAAGTAAAGAGGATTAAATTATTAAAAGGAGAAAAAATGATGTTTTTCTTAATCGTTTTTTTTGGTTTTATAGTTATGCCTACTTCTTGGGTTTATACCAAGGCACTTCTTTCTGAAACAAATATAGAATTAGAAAGAATTGAAAATAAAATTGATTCACAAAATGACACAAATGAAGCTTTAAGCATGCAAATAGATGAATTAGCATCAATTGAAAATATTCAAAGTATTGCTAGTGCTAATGGTTTGTCGTATAATAATAGTAATATTAAAACGATAAATGAATAAGGAAGTGAAATATGAAAAAAACGAAATCAAGAGTAAAAATAAATAGATTTTTTATCATGCTCTTTTTTTTCGCTTTTTTTTGTGCGATTATAAAATTAGCATACGTAGCTTTAAGTCCAAATGTAGATGGCAAAAATTTAACAGAATTTGCTAATAACAGAAATACGGCAACAGAAGTTCTCCATGCCTCAAGAGGAAATATTTATGATGTAAATGGGGAATCATTAGCTAAAAATGTGAATTCCTATACATTAGTTGCCTATTTAAGTGAATCAAGAACAACAAATCCAAATAATCCTCAACACGTAGTAGATAAAGAAGGTACTGCCAAAGCTCTATCAGAAGTTTTAAATATGGATTATGATTATGTATTAGGCAGATTAAATACAAAGAATGCTTATCAGGTCGAATTTGGGATAGCAGGAAAAGATTTAAGCGAAAATAAAAAAGCTGAAATAGAAGCTCTAGACTTAGATGGAATTGGCTTTATTAGTGGTACTAAAAGATATTATAAGCAAGGTTCAGCAGCATCTTACATAATTGGTTATGCTAGATTAAATGAGATTGGTGAGCTGGTTGGTGAAATGGGAATAGAGGCTTATTTTAATGATGAGTTAAAAGGTACAGATGGAGAAACCATGTATGCTAAAGACGGTGCAGGCTATAAAATGGGAGATGCTTATTATACAATTGATCCAATAAGTGGCAGTAATATTTATTTGACAATTGATTCTCAAATACAACTAATATTAGAAGATGCCTTAAATACCTTAGAGGAAAACAATACTTTTTCTTGGGCAACTTTTACAGTAATGGATGCTAAAACAGGTGCGATCGTAGGAAGTGCTTCTAGTCCTGATTTTAATCCTAATACATTAGAAGGTTTAAAAAGTTATGTAAATCCATTAGTAGGCTATACTTATGAGCCAGGTTCTACCATGAAGATATTCTCTTGGTTAGCAGCAATGGAAAATGGAGTATATGATGGAAAAGAAGAATTTATGTCAGGATCTATTGAAGTAGCTGATGCTAAAATTTATGATTTTAATAATGCTGGTTGGGGGAAAATTAGTTATGATACAGGCTTTGCATATTCATCAAATGTCGGAGCAACTAAATTAGCCTTAAAATTAGAAGAAAAAGAAAAAGGAACATTAAAGAAATTTTATGAAAGTTTAGGATTTGGGGCAAAAACAGGAATTGAATTATCAGGTGAAGAAAAAGGCGTTTTAAGAATGACTTATTCTTCTGAAATTGCCACTGCATCTTTTGGTCAGGGTATTACTACCACACCAATTCAAACGTTACAGGCTTTAAGTATTTTAACAAATGATGGAGTAATGCTAAAACCATATATAGTAGATAAAATAGTAGATGAAAAGGGAAATGTTACCTATGAAGCTGAAAGAACAGAACTTGGCAGAAAAGTATCAAGTGAATCTATAGATAAAATATATGATTTAATGTATGATGTAGTTTATAATGGGCTATCAACAATTTGGCAACCAAATAATGTAACATTAGGCGGAAAAACAGGTACTGCTCAAATAGCTAGTCCAACAGGAGGTTATCTAACAGGAAGTACAAATTATATTCGTTCTTTTGCAGGTGTATTCCCATATGAAGATCCAGAATACATTCTCTATATTTCTGTAAAACAAATAGATGGAGGAGCAACTCCTATTGCTAAAGTAGTAACTAATGCTGTAGAAAGTATAGCTAACTATGCTAATATTACCAATACTGACTCTGATATTGATTTATCAAAGATTATAAATTTAAGCAATTATATGAGCAGCAATATAAAAACAACAACAGAAGAATTAGAAAAATTAAAATTAAAAGTAATTAAAATCGGAAATGGAGATATTATAATAAATCAATATCCATTAAAAAATACTAAAGTTTTAGCAGGAAGCAAAGTATTTTTATTAACCAATAGTAATGAATATACTATGCCAGATATGACAGGATGGAGTAGTAGTGAAGTAATGAATTTCTGCAATTTAATTGGTCTAAAATATACATTTAGTGGATATGGTGTAGTAAAAAGCTTTAATTTAACCGTAGGAGAAGTAATAGATTTAACAAAAACATTAGAAATAACTTTAGAAACTGTATAATTAATTAAATTTAACCCATAATAAAAATGGTGATAGCATGAAGAAAGAAAATAGTTATGGTAATGGATATACTGAGTCTGATAGTTCAATTGATTATATAAAATTTGGCTTAATCAATGAATATGGTTTAAATATAGATCGAAATACTAAATATTATAAAGAAGAAGATATTATTAAAAAGAAGTGTAATATAAAAAGAAATAGTGGAAGATAACCACTATTTTTCATTTAAAATACTTTTAGGATAAGGCTTTCTCTCATCAGTTAAACATAATAAATAATCAATACTTGTATCATAATAAGATGCAAGTTTTTTTAATATATCTGTTGGAATATCATTAGTACCGACCTCATATTTTGAATATCCCGTTTGCGACATATTTAATATTTGAGCAATATCTTTTTGAAGCAAATCTCTATCTTCTCTTAAATCTTTTAATCTATTCATCTTTCTCATCCTTTATTGATTAAACTGTATCATAATCTAAAATAGAGTATTGATTTTTAATCCAAAATGGGTTATATTATTAATATAATCTAAAATAGGTTATAAAATTATAGCCTTATTTTTAGTTAAAATAAATGAAGTACAGCATCACAAAGGAGAATAACCATGGAATTTGAGGTATTAAAAAGAAGCCATTTAAAAAGAAATATTGTAATAGCTGTGGTAGTAGTAGCGATTATTAGTGCAATTATTTTAACTTTTACTAGAGCAAAATTTAAAAATACAGAGTCTATCCCACTTGTGAATGGAACCATTAATTATAGTTTAGCTGATTTAAATATAGTAGCAATAAAAGTAGATGGAAGAGAAGTCGATACTTTACCTGATGGAAATTATGAGTTAACGAGTGAATCTTATTGTACAATAAATAATGAAAAAAATAGTAGTATTAAACTAAACTATGATAGTAATACTAAAGCATTAAGTGTAACACCCATGACTACGAAAGGGACAAAATGTTATTTGGATTTTAAAAAAAGGAATTTAGCAAAAGAAACATTGGATAAATTAGGATTAATAGTGAATGATAATACTCCTAATTTTAATCAAATAGCAACAACAAATGAGGGAGTGTATAAAACAGAAGATGATTGGGGAGAAAGTTATTATTTTAGAGGGGCTGTAGATAATAACTGGGTTAAATTTGCAGGATACTACTGGAGGATTATCAGAATCAATGGAGATGGATCTATTAGACTAATTTATAATGGAACCAGTACTCAAACAACAGGAGATACAACGTTGATAAATAACGGTATTAATCAAGCATTTAATACAAATTATAATCGAAATGAATATGTTGGTTATATGTATACTATTAATCAACAACATGGAAATGGGACAAGTAGCTCAATTAAAACAGTAATAGATAGTTGGTATAGTAGCAATTTAGCAAGTTATTCAGATAAGATCAGTAAAGAAGCAGGATTCTGTGGAGATAGGGAGCCAAGTACAAGTTCAACAACCAGTAATGGTTCAGGAGGAACAGGAACAACAACTACATACTATGGAGGATATATCAAATTAGTAAATAGTAAGGATCCAACATTAAAATGTAAAAATAGTAGTGATTTATATACAGTAAGTGGAAGTAGTAAAGGAAATCAAGCGTTATCTAATCCCATAGGATTAATAACCGCAGATGAAGTAGCCTATGCTGGAGGAGTATACGGACAAACTAATACAAGTTATTATTTATATAATGATACCTATTATTGGACAATGTCTCCGTATCGAACTTATCCAGGAGGTTCTACTAGTGCATTTCTTTTAAATTCAAATGGTAATCTTGACGCAAGTTATGTACATTTTGAAGTTGGTGTACGTCCAGTCATTAATCTAGCTAGTGATGTAACAATAAAAAGTGGAAATGGATCATCTTCAACACCATATGAAATTTAATTTTGAATTGTTTATATAATTAGCATATCACGCATTATCAAATATCTACTTATGATAGACATTAACTGTTATATTACACTACACAATAATAATAGTTGATGCCTTCTTTATATTAAAGATATCTTTAATATAAATTGAAATGAAACTAAAAGAAGGAATAATGGTAAATTAATGTAAAGTGGGTTTATTTGCCCATTTTTTTGTGCTAAAATATAGTAAGGTGATAAACATGCAAGATATACTAAAAAGAATAGAAGATTATGCCTTGGAAGAGATTATGGGAGAACGTTTTGCATCCTATGCAAAAGAGATCATTCAGGATAGGGCTATTCCTGATGTTAGAGATGGTCTAAAACCCGTTCAAAGAAGAATATTATTTGCTATGTATAAAGCAGGAAATACTTATGATAAGAAATATATCAAAAGTGCTGCAACAGTAGGAGATGTATTAGGAAAGTATCATCCACATGGTGATTCATCCGTATATGATGCTATGGTTAGAATGTCTCAGTGGTGGAAACAAAATGCTATTCTAGTGGACATGAAAGGAAATAATGGATCCATGGATGGAGATTCTGCTGCAGCGTATCGTTATACAGAAGCTAGACTTTCTAAAATAAGCAATGAATTATTAGCCGATTTAGATAAGAATACCGTAAAATTTGCTCCTAACTTTGATGATCGTTTATTAGAACCAACTGTATTGCCTGCTAAATATCCAAATTTGTTAGTAAATGGAACAATGGGAATAAGTGCTGGATATGCAACCAATATTCCTCCTCATAATCTAGGAGAAGTAATAGATGCTACTATAAAAAGAATAGAGAGTCCTAATTGTTATTTAGATACAATTTTAGAAATAATAAAAGGTCCTGATTTTCCAACAGGTGGTATAGCCTGTGGTATAGATGGTATAAAGGATGCTTTCAAAACAGGAAAGGGAAGAGTAGTAGTACGTTCTAAATATGATATTGTAAAAGAAAAAGGCAAAGTAAAAATAGTGATTACAGAAATTCCTTATGATGTAAATAAAGCTATGTTAGTAAACAAAATAGATGGAATTCGTATTGATAAAAAAATAGATGGAATGGCAGAAGTGCGTGATGAATCCGATAGAGAAGGACTAAGAATTGTAATTGATTTAAAAGCTGGAGCTAATCCTGATTTGATTTTAGGATATTTATTTAAAAATACCGATTTACAAATATCATACAATTACAATATGGTAGCAATAGTAAATCGTGTTCCAAAAACATTAGGTATTTTAGAAATATTAGATGCTTATATTGCTCATCAAAAAGAAGTAATTATAAAAAGAAGCGAGTTTGATTTAGCTACATATGAAAAAAGAATGCATATTGTAGAAGGATTAATTAAATGTTTATCGATCTTAGATGAAGTAATAAAAGTAATTCGTGCAAGTAAAAATAAAGCAGATGCTAAAAATAATTTGGTAGATAAATTTAAATTTACTATAGAACAATCAGAAGCGATTGTAACACTACAATTATATAAACTAACAAATACAGATGTTTTAGAACTAGAAGAAGAAATGAATAGACTTTTCAAGCTAATTGAAGGATTAAAGGCTATATTAAGTGATGAAGAAGCATTAAAATATGTAATGAAAAAAGAGTTGAAATTAATAAAAAAAGAATATGAAACACCAAGAAAAACCAAGATAGAAGAGGCTATTAAAGAAATAAAACTAGATGCCAAAGAAATGATTCCAAAAGAAAATGTTGTCATAGTTGTAACGAATGAAGGATATGTAAAGAGAGTAAGTTCTAAAAGCTATGCGGCATCTACTGAAGACACAACATTAAAACCTGGAGATTTTATTACAGGCTTATATGAATGTACCACACTAGATACTTTAGTAATATTTACCAATATGGGAAATTATTTATATATTCCTGTTTATAAAATACCAGATGTAAAATGGAAAGAATTAGGAAAACATGTAAATAATATTATTATGTTATCTACAGGTGAAGAGGTGATTTCATCCTTTATTTACAATAAAGAAGATACCTATATTTTAGCTTCTAAAGAGGGTATGATTAAAAGAACATTAGCTAAAGACTTTGAAGTAGCAAGATGCTCAAAACCAATGATAGCTATGAGACTAAAAGAAAATGATCTATTAGTGGATGTAAAAAAAGATTTAGGCAATATCGTGTTAGCAACAGAAAATGGATATTATTTAAATTATAATAGTGAGGAAGTTCCATTAGTAGGTCCAAAAGCTAGCGGAGTAAAAGGAATATCTCTAAAAGATGATATTGTAAAAAATATGATTAGCTTTGATCATAATTCTGAATATTTAACAATATTTACGGACAATAAAACTGCCAAAAGAGTTAAATTAACTGATTTAGAAACTCATAGTAGAGCAAAGAAGGGAAATTTACTTTTAAAGAAAACTAAAACAGTAACCTATAAAATTTTAAATGTTTTATTAACTAGTTCTAGAGATCTTATTTTAACTAAAGCAGATAGTGATATTAATATTTTTAAAAATAGTGATATTGCTATAATGGATCTATCATCAACAGGATCTAATATAAGCAAATATAAGTTGGATCAAGCAAGTGTCGTAGCAATAAAAGAAAAAATAGAGTCAAATGAAGACATAGAAAAAGAAACGGTTGAAGAAACAAAAGAAACAAAAAATTTATCTATGGCGGACTTTATTGAAGATTTTAAATTATAGAAGTGTAACACTTCTTTTTTAGTATATAAAAAAATATCATTCATATATTGTAATGGTGATAAATATGTCAAAAAAAGAAGAATTTAAAGAATTTGCTCGTATGCATCCTGAATTGATAAATAGTATTAGAAGTGGAGATTCTTCTTGGCAAAGTTTGTACGAAATATATGATATATATGGAGAAGATGATCGAGCATGGACAAATTATTTAAAGAAATCTACTCCCAATAATATTGGAAATATTACTGATATTGTAAAAAATATTGATATGGATTCTGTTCAGAAACATATTAATACTGCTCAAAAAGCTTTATCTTTAGTTCAAGAGCTAACAGGAAAGAATACAACCCCATCAATAACAAAAGAACCAATAACTCCTCGCCCAATTAATAAATTCTTTGAGGATTAAAATGCAAATAAGTATTTTAATGGAATTAAAAAAAAATAAGAAAATGTTAGATCTTTTGAAGTATAATTCTTATTGGTTAAAAGATTTGAATCGTAATCCTCATAATTTAAAAAATTATAAAGAAAATATGAAAATAAAATATCGTTTAAGAACAACCGATAAAATAAGTGATGCAATTGATAATATAGATATTATTAGTAATGTTTTGAATGCTTTAAAATAATTAGGAAAGAATATTTAGTTAATAGATTAGAGCTTCAAAGAAAATTTTAGTAATGAAGTTTTAATAAGATGAAGAAATATTCAAGAAGTAGATAGATACTTCTTCTTTTTTTTGATATAATGAGTTAGGTGATGTAAATGCAAAACTTTATTCCAGATATGTATCAAAAAAGTATTTATGATATTGATTATAAAAAATTAAAAGAAAAAGGAATTAAATGTTTACTATTTGATTTAGATAATACACTAGTTCCAGTAAATATAGATGTACCAACTAAAAAAGTAAAAGAATTATTTATGAGTTTAGAACGAGAGTTTAAAATAATTATTATTTCTAATAGTGGTAAAAAAAGATTAATTCCTTTTAAAGAAGGATTAAATGTTGATGTATCCGCTTCTTCTCATAAACCCTTTAAAAAGAAATATTTAAAAATTATGGATATCTATAAATTGAAGTATCATGAAATCGCTGCAATAGGGGATCAGCTTTTAACAGATATTTATGGTGCCAATAGAGTAGGAATTACTTCTATTTTAATCAATCCAATTGGGGATTATGAAAAATTTTGTACTAAAATTAATCGCTTTTTTGAGGGCTTTATTCGTCGAAAATTAGAGAAAAAAGAAATTTTACAGAAGGGAAAGTATTATGAATAAAATATGTCTTGGATGTGGAAAAATCCTTCAAAATACAAATGAAAAAGAATTAGGATATACAACCTGTTTAAAAAATAAATACTGTAGACGTTGTTTTAGATTAAAATATTATGGTGAAAAAAAAGAAGAAAAAGTAGATGAATTAGAAATATTAAAAAGAGTTAATAAAGGCACAGGAATTGTTTTTTTTCTAATTGATTTTTTAAATATTAATAAAGAAACAATTGCATTATTTAAAAAAATAAAACTAAAAAAAGTATTAGTAATAAGTAAGAGTGATATATTAAGAAAAGAAATGAAATTTTCTAAAATAATACTTTGGCTTCAGAAAGTCTATAAAATTGAAGAATCCATCTTATTTATCAATAATAAAAATAATTTAGCTTCTAATAATATCTTTAAAATAATGGATGAAGAAAATATAAAAGTAGCTTATATTATGGGAATTACAAATGCAGGTAAAAGTACTCTTATGAATAAGATATTAAAAAAATATGAGATTAAAAAGGAAATATTAGCAAGTAATAAGCCTAATACAACTCTAGATTTTATTAAGATAAAAATAGCAGATTATATCATTTATGATACACCTGGTTTTTCTTATCCAAATGAAAATTTAAATATTATTTCTAAAGAATTAAAACCAATAACCTATCAAATAAAACCAAATACAACCTTAAATATAGATGATATTTATAAATTATATTTTAAAAATTCCAATAATATAACTCTTTATACTACTTCGGTAAATATCACAAGAGAATATCAAAAGATAGAAGCTTCATCTACTTTGCATATAAATGCTAATGAAGATATTGTATTGCCTGGAATAGGATATATTAACGTAAAAAAGTCGTCAACTATTTTAAGTAATATAGATAATTTAGAAACAAGATTAGATTTGAGTGGGGTAGAATATGAGTAAAATACATGTAATGAGTGAGACTTTAGCTAATAAAATATCAGCTGGAGAAGTTGTAGAAAGATGTTCTAGTATTGTAAAAGAATTAGTAGAAAATAGTATTGATGCTAAAGCAGATGAAATCAAAGTAGACCTAAAAAAAGGTGGCTTAGAAAGTATTAAAGTAACCGATAATGGTAGTGGTATGGATCAAGAAGATGCACTACTTGCTTTTGGAAGACACGCAACAAGTAAAATTATTCGAGATGATGATCTATTTTTTATAGATACAATGGGATTTAGAGGAGAAGCTCTTCCATCTATAGCAAGTGTGTCAGAAGTAGAGTTAAAAACAAGTGATGGCTCATCTTCTACTTATATTCACATTAAAGGAGGGGAAGTATTAGAAAATAATGCTGGAGATCTTCGAGTTGGAACATCTATTACTGTAACCAATTTATTTTATAATACTCCTGCACGATTAAAATATTTAAAATCAGAAAATACCGAAAACTATAATTCTGTAAACTTGATTGAAAAATTAGCATTAGCTCATCCTAATATTAAATTTACTTTAACAAATAATGATAAAGTAATTGTAAGAACAAGTGGTTCTAATAATTTATTAAAAGTAATTCATGAAATATATGGATTAAACATTTCAAATAAAATGTTAGAATTTAAAAATAGTAATAATGATTTTGATATCTATGGTTATATATGTAAACCAGAAGTATTACGTTCTACCAGAAGTGATTTTAATACATTTGTAAATGATCGTGTAATAAGAAATAATGATATCAATAAAGCAATCAATGATGCTTATCATACCTATAAACCTGATAGCAAATATCCCATAGTAGTTTTAAAAATTAATACCGATCCTACACTTGTAGATGTAAATATTCATCCTACTAAACAAGATGTCAAAATTAGTAAAATTATGGAATTATATGATTTGATATATACAACTATTAAAAATACTCTTTATAATAATCTATTAATTCCTAACGCTTTAAAAGAAGAAAGTGTAAATATTATTAAAGATAGTGTAATCGCTGATATTGTAAATGAAATGACCAAAAAAGAAGAGCCAGTTCAAACAGAATTAAATTTTGAGATAAATATCCAAGAAGATCAAAATAAAGCAGAATTAAAAACCCAAGAAGAACTAGTAGTTAATAAGGATATGAAAAACTTTGTATTATATCCAGTAGGATTAGCACTAGGAACTTATATTATTGCTCAAAATGAAGAGGGAATATATCTAATTGATCAGCATGCTGCCCAAGAAAGAGTAAACTATGAAAGATATTTAAATTCATTAAGAAAAAAAGAAGTTACAACTACACATCTTTTAATACCAATAACAATTGAACTATCTGCATCTGACTTTCTAATATTAAAAGAAAATATGAATATTTTAACCAATATGGGCTTTATTATAGAAGAATTTGGAGTAAACACGTTTGTTATAAAAGGCCATCCAACTTGGATTTTACAAGATTATGAAGAAGAAAGTATTAGAAAAATTATCGATTTAGTAATTTCCATAAAAGATCAATTTGATCCTATCAAGTTTAATGATCATCTTGCTGCAACTTTAGCTTGCAAAATGAGTATAAAAGCAAATATGCGAATTAGTCATGAAGCTCAAGAAGAATTATTAAACGAATTAGTAATGTGCGATAATCCATATAATTGTCCCCATGGAAGGCCAACTATTATCAAGTTTAGTATTTATGACTTAGAGCGAATGTTTAAAAGAATTATGAATTAAATGATGAGAAACAAAATATTTATTTTACTAAAAGTAAATATTTTTTTCTTGTTCAAACGTAGATTTTATCATATAATGATATAGTAGATAACAATAAAAGGAAGTATTACTTCATAGTAAAAAATCTCACAACCTAGTACAATAATAGTGGAGAGTGAATAAGGAATGACGACATATAAAAGAGATTTTACTTTTAAAGATAATATAATTGAAGTAGTAGCAAGAAATGTAAGAAAATATCGTAAAATGGCAGGAATAACTCAAGAACAATTAGCAACAGATATTGGAATATCTAATGATTTTTTAAGAAGATTTGAAACAACTTTTGGTAAAGAAGGAATGAGTTTAAATACATTATATAAAATATCTATAGTCTTAAATGTATCAATGGAAAAATTTTTTGAAGAATAATACTTTATAAAATAATAAAATAAGTGTACAATATAGATGAGGTGTACTTATGAGTAGAAATTTTGAATTTAATCCTGAAATGTATAAAATAGTAGCAAAAAATGTAAGGAAGTATCGCAAAGAAAAAAATTTAACGATTGATGAATTAAGTAAATATGCTGAAATTAAGAAAGAATTTTTGCAAAACTTTGAACTTGCTGATACCAATATGGCTATTTCTATTTATGATTTATATAAAATAAGTGTAATTTTAAACACTAGTATAGATAAGTTTTTTATAGAAGAAAACTAATTTTTTATTTTAAAGAAGGATTTTTAATTGGAGGGGCTTATGCCAAAAGTAGAAAAAGAAATAAAAGTACTTAATATAAATGTTGATCAAGTAAAAGATCAAATAAAAAAAATAGGAGCAAAAGAAGAAGGAAAAAAAGAACAAAAAATTTATGTTTATGATATTCCAACTTTATACTATCGCTTTTTAGAAATAAAAGAATTAATGAATTCTTCTAATAAGTTACTAATAGAAACAAATTTAAAGAAGCTAGAAGTATTATTATTAGAATACATTGATTTAGAAAATGAAGAAGAATTAGCTAAAGAAAAAACTTTGTTTGAACTAAATGATCTCATGGATATCATAAAATTAGATATTGATAAGATTAGAGAAATATTAAATAATCCAACATTAGAGTCTAATATGAAAAAGTTTTTGATTAATCCTAATAAGTGGATTAGACTTAGAAAAAGTAATGATAAAATTGAATTAACCGTTAAGCATATCTTAAATAAAAAGAAAAATAATTATCAAGATGTTGTCGAATCTGAAATTGAAGTATCATCTTTAGAAGAAGCAAATTATTTATTAGAGAGTATGGGTATATGTAAAAGAAATTATCAAGAAAAGATAAGATATAGTTATACTTATAAAGATGCCCAAATTGAAATAGATATTTGGCCTATGTTAGAACCATATTTAGAAATTGAATGTGATAATGACAAGACAATTAAGGAAATTTTAGAGAAACTGAATTTAAAAGAAAATGAAATTGTTTCTACTAATACAGAATCATTATATAAAAGAAAAAATATTGACATGTTAAAAATATCTACATTAAAGTTTGAAAATCATAAATAATAATCCTTTTAAAAGATGAACTAAAATTAAAAAAATAAATTTAAAATTAAGCATGTACTATATTATAAAAGAATGCCTAAGAGAAGTAAATTTTTATATTGAAAAACGATTATAAATTACCAAATCATATTTATTTTAAAAAAAAATATACTTTATTAGGAAGTGAAAAAATGTTTTTAAATTTGCTTAGTATAATAAAAGATATGCTTTTATTTACAGGAAGTTATTCCAATCAAGTATTTCCAGAACCATTAAGTAGCGAAGAAGAAGAAAAAATGATTACTAAAATGTTAAATGGAGATAAAGAAGCTAGAAATACTTTAATTGAACGCAATTTAAGACTAGTAGCTCATATAGTGAAAAAATTTGATAATGGCGTTTTTGATACAGATGATTTAATAAGTATTGGTACCATTGGATTAATTAAAGGAATAGATTCATATCAAAAAAGTAAATCAACAAAAATCACAACATATGCTGCTAGATGTATAGAAAACGAAATATTAATGCATTTTAGAAGCAATAAGAAAATAGCTAATACCATTAGTTTAAATGATTCTATTGGATTTGATAAAGATGGAAATGAAGTAAATTTAATTGAAATAATTAAAGATGATTCTAAAGATATAGCGGATACAATTCACTTAAAAGATAATATTCGTTTATTAAAAAAATATTTTCATGTTTTAACACCCAGAGAACAAGAAATATTAGTTAAGAGATATGGTTTATTAAAAGAAGATGAACATACTCAAAAAGAAATAGCTCATGATTTAAAAATATCCCGTAGTTATGTATCTCGAATTGAAAAAAGAGCTCTTTCAAAAGTTTTAAGAGAATTTATGAAAAGCAATCAAGATTTATAATTTACAAACGAAAAAAATTGTTTTACAATTGAATTAGGAGGTAACATTATGCGTACATTAAAAAATTATTGTTTATCATTAATATTAGATAAGGATGCTGCTCTAGGGATAGATACAAATAAATACCAAACAGTAATAACAGCTTTAGCGACTAATAATCATGTCGAAGAGATTTGTAGTTATATATTACAAGCAGTTGAGGCTTATTATTTAAGGAAGAAAATAACACCTAGTGATCAAGCAATATTATCTGTTTTAACTACAGAATTTTGTGTTAATCGAGCTTATGAATATTTAATGTTTTTACAAAATGATCATGAATATGCTCATGAATGTGAAATGACAAGGTAAAACCTTGCTTTTTTTTCTTCTTTCAAGTAAAATAATATTAGAAAAGAGGTTATTATGACAAATCAAGAATTAGCAGATTTAATATTTCCTAATATTACAAAAACTCCTGAAGATTATGAATTATTATATCCTAAAAGAGAATTAAAAGAAGAAGCTAAAGTGGTAAGATTTGCTCCTAGTCCTACGGGATTTATGCATATTGGTAATATGATGAGTGCTACTATTAATTATTGTTTAGCCAAATCAAGTGGAGGGGTATTCTTTTTAAGAAATGAAGATACAGATCAAGCAAGAAGTGTAGAGGGAGCTGTCGAATTTATTCACCATGTTTTAAGTTATTATGGAATTTATCCTGATGAATATGAATTTGAAGGAAAAACTGTCGGAAATTATGGCCCATATATTCAGAGTGAAAGAATAGAGATATACCATGCTTTTATTAAATACTTAATTAGTATAGGTAGAGCTTATCCATGCTTTCTAACTAGTGATGAATTAAATGAAATTAGAGAATATCAATCAAAATCTAAGAAAAGAATTGGTATTTATGGAAGATATGCTAAATTTAGAGATGTATCAAATGATGAGAAAGCCGAAAGAATAAAAAATGGCGAAAAGTTTACCATTCGTTTTCGTTCAGAAGGAGATTTTAATCGTAAATTTATCTTTGAAGATTTAACAAAAGGTAAAATTGAAATGCCTGAAAATGACATTGATGTACCCATTATGAAAAGTGAGAACTTACTTCCAACTTATCATTTTGCTCATGTAGTAGATGACCACTTAATGCATACAACCCATGTAGTACGTGGAGAAGAATGGATGAGTAGCGTACCAATTCATTTTGATTTATTTGCATCTTTTGGCTATAAAATGCCTAAATATATCCATACCTCACTAATCTTAAAAAAAGATGGAGATATAATTAGAAAAATTTCTAAAAGAAAAGATCCAGAAGCTTTAATGTTTTTCTATGAAGAAAAAGGATATCCTGTTTTAGCAGTGATTGATTCAGTAATGACAATTGCTAATTCTAATTTTGAAGAGTGGCGTACTAGTCATCCAGATACTCTCTTTTATGAATTTCCATTTAGTCCTAAGAAAATGAGTTCAAGTGGAGCTCTATTTGATTTAGCCAAACTAGATAATATTTCTAAAAATTATATTGCTAAAATGACTGCTCAAGATCTTTATGAAGAATATCTAACGTGGGCAAAGAAATATGATGAACATGTATATAATTTAATTAATAAATATAAAGAAGATACAATTAATTTTTTAAATATTGAAAGAGAAACCAAAAAGCCAAGAAAAGATTATGAAAACTATAGTAGTATTTTTCCTAAAATATGGTATCTTTATGAAGAAGAATGGAATAGAGAGTTATCATATGATTTTGGAAAAATAACAGATAAATTTGAAATTAGTAAAATTATGAGAGAATATTTAAATAATTATTATAGCGAACTTGATAATGAAGAAGAGTGGTTTAATAAAATAAAAGAACTATGTGAGAAGTTAGGATATGCTTCTAATATGAAAGAATATAAAGAAAATCCTGATAACTATAAAGGAAATGTTGCTGATTTTACAACAGTAATTCGAGTAGTTTTGACAACATCTAGTATGACACCAAACCTTTATGATATTATGAAACTACTTGGCAAAGATAAAATGTTAAAACGTTTAAATATTTTTATGGAAAATTACTAAATAGCAAAAAATTTGTAATATTAATTTTTAAGCAGTCATTAAAGAGAAAAATATAGTACCTAACAAGCACTATATTTTTTAATAAACTTATGTTAAAATATTTATGGTTAATCTAAAAAATTGGAGATTTTCTAGTCTCCGTATAATGCTACGAATGCTGTCGTGTTCGGTGTGAATTCGAATGGCAACCTCAACAACTGGAACGTGAATAACACGCTTGGTGTGCGCCCAATATCCTTTTAAACTTACTATTTGGTTAAGGCTAAATAAAAAAGCATTAGGATACAAGATTAGCCAATGGGTAATCCTAAATAAATAGTATTGATATTTTAAATCTTGAATTTAAAATTAAAACAATATTATAAGGCTGTTTTAGAAACAGTCTTTTTAATAAGTAGATCATTAATTATAAAAAAATCATTTATGCTTCCATGATAATACTTCAATATATATTAATTATCATTCTTTAAGACATCATCACTATTATAAAATATATTTTCTAAACTAAAAAGTTGTAATACATAATGACTCATGTTAAAATATATATAGAGAGATTAAAAGTTATTAAACAAAATATGAAAGGGTTTATGCTGTGAAAAAATACATTTTTTTAATATTATTAATAATTATAATTATTTTTAGTTTCATGTCCTGTTATATTTTTTTTCAAGAAAAAATACAATTCATAGATACAAAATCAGAAAAAGTTTGTAGCACCAGTAAACTTAAAGAATATAGCGATTATAATGTATACTCATATTGTTTAGATGATATTTTTCTTCTAACTAATAAAGCAAAATATAATATTACCGATTACTTAAATAAGTATGGTTTTGAAAATATTTTAGATTTATTTGAAGTATATACTGTAGCCTATGATGGTGGAAGCACAATATATAAATTATCTACTCCAGCAAATGCTAAAGAGGAATCCGTCCTAATAATTGACTGTAATAGTAAACAATTCCATAATAACAACATATATATTATTCCCGAAGACAATGATATTGGAATAAAAATATGTCAACAAGATAGCAATTAGTAGAATAGATTATTATATTTTAATTGTAAATATATTAAAATAATTGATAAGAAAAAAGGAAAAAATAAGTAAAAATATTGTAAGTAAAAATAAAATATGATAGAATAAAAATGTCTTTGTTTAAAACATTCTATTTGGTCTGTTGGTGAAGCGGTTAACACATTGCCCTCTCAAGGCAACATTCATGGGTTCAAATCCCATACAGATCACCAAAAAGAAATCATAAGCTCTGCATTAGGAGCTTTTTTTAATGCAATTTGCTAAAAGTAGCGAATTATGCTATAATATAAAACCGACAAAAGGGGAATTGGTTATGAATGAAGCGATAAATGCTACCAAAAAAATGATAGAAGCACAAGTAGATGCCCAAAAAATAATGATGATGGGTATTCCATTTAGTGAATATCAAAGAGTATACAAAGATACAAATGAAAATATTGATGGATACATGAATTTAATGGCTTTAGAAGGAAAAGAAAATGCTTTAACCGTTTTAGCAAGTGGAGATCATGCTTTTAATTTAGCTTATCATGGTATTTCAAATATTGAAACATTTGATACCAATAGATTAACAGAATATTATTCTCTAGGCTTAAAAAGAGCGGCTATTTTAAAATATGATTATGCTGGTTATTTATATTTTATGCGAAAAATTGTAGATAAAGCTACACCTTTAGAAGAATTAACGGAATTAGTAAGAGGCTTATTTCCATACATGGAATCTAAAACATATATTTATTGGCAATATGTAGTCGAATATAATTATCAAATTCAAAAACAAAGTAGTGATCCTCTAAATTTATTTCAAATGATCTTAATAAACATTCAAAAAGAAGAAATGGCAATTGCTAAAAATACTTACTTAAAAAATAAAGATCATTATAATATTTTAAAAGCAAATTTAAAAAAAGTCGAAATAAGCTTTCAATGTTGTGATTGTATGAATTTAGATAGTGTATTTAAAAGTCAATATGATCTTCTATTTTTATCTAATATAGCTGATTATTTTGACAAATCTTTTGGATTATATTGGAAATATAATAAATTAAAAAAATATGAGGAAAGATTACTTAAAATAATGAAGGAAAATGGTCAGATAGCTTTAGCATATTTAATAAGCTGTTACAGTCTTTCTACGGGAAATTTTAGAACTTATCCTGTATTATCATCAAAACTAAAAATAGCAGATTTAGATCAAGAAGAAACTCTTATTTTCTCCCATATAGATAGTGGAGTTCCTTCCGATAAGATAAAAGATGGCCTAATTTTAAGAAAAGTAACATAAATATAATGTAAAGTACATAAAGAAAACCTAGTTTTCTTTTTATTTTTTAGGTAAACTATTGGTAGTGGTAATTATGAAAATAAAAATAGTTAATTATGATCATATCAAAAAAAAAGATATAAATGATCGAATAATTCGTGTAAAAGCATTAATCATAAATAGTAAAAAAGAAATTTTGTTAGCAAAAGCTTATACAACGATTCAATTTCCAGGAGGACATTTAGAAGAAAATGAGTCATTAAATGAAGCTTTAAAAAGAGAAGTTTTAGAAGAAACAGGGATTATTTTAAATAGAGAATATGAACCTTTTTTTGCTCTAAAATACTTTTTAAAAGATTATCCTGTTATAGGAAATAATCGCAGTATTGAAATTTATTATTTCTATATATTTACTGATGAACCTTATAATTTGGATAATGTACATTTAGATGATCAAGAAAGAGATGGCAATTTCCAATTAGCTTATATTCCTTTAAAACAATTAAAAAAATATTTGATAAATAATATTGGTGATTTAAAAATTAATAAAATAGTAACAAATGAAATGTTACAAGCACTACGGTATCTAAAGAAAAGCGGCGTTTTAAAATGAAATTAATAACTTTTATTATACCTTGTTACAATAGTGAAAAATACATGAAAAAAGCAATATATTCTCTATTAAAAAGTAAAGAAAAAATAGAAATAATAATTGTTAATGATGGATCAGAAGATCATACTTTAAAAATCGCCCAAGATTTAAAAAAACAATATCCTAAAATCATCAAAGTAATAAATCAAACGAACAAAGGCCCTGGAGGAGCTATTAATAGTGGCTTAAAAATAGCCAAAGGAAAATATTTTAAAATAGTAGATAGTGATGATTGGTTAGAAGAAAAAAATTTAAATGTTGTACTAGAATTTCTAAAAAAAGAAAATATAGATGTTTTATTAACTAATTATGTTTTAGAAAAAAATAAGCATAAAGAAGAAATTAAGTATAATATCCCTATAAATAAAAAAGTAAATTGGCAACAAATTAAGAATATACCTAAAAATCAATTTATCTTAATGCATTCGATAATTGTTAAAACCAAATTATTAAAAAAAGGAAAATTAAAATTACCAGAAACAATTTTTTATGTTGATAATCTTTTTGTATTTTATGTTTTGCAACATCTAAATCAATTAATTTATTTAGATATTCCTCTATATCATTATATAATTGGCAGAAATAATCAAACTGTAAATAAAAAGGTTATGATAAATAGAATTGATGATTTAATATCAATAGTAGAAATAATGCAAAAAGATTTAAAGAAAATAACAGATATAAATCTTAAAAATTATCTAAAACAACATATAGAGTTTATTATGAATATAGCAATAGAACAATTAAAAGGAATAAATACTCCAACAGCAAACCAAAAAATAGCCAAACTAAAAATGTTTTAGAAAAAAGGAGGACAAAATGGAAGTTAAAAAATTTAAAATGATTGATGAGGGATTTGAGTGTATTGTATGTAAAAAGAAAGTAATGCCATTATCTTACACTGCAAGAGATCATTGCCCTAATTGTTTATGTAGTATTCATATAGATGATTATCCAGGAGATAGATTATGTAAATGTTTTGGGATATTAAGACCAATAGAAATAGAAAAAGCTAAAAAAGATACTTTAAAAATTGTTTACCGCTGTGATAAATGTGGAATGATTAAAAAAAATAAGATGGCTCAAGATGATAATTATGATTTAATACTAAAGATAATGAGTCATGATCATGTAAAGTAAAGAATAAAATAAACTAGAATAGAAAAAAATTTGATATAATAATAAACTAAAGAAAGAAGGGACTCTATGGCAATTCTTTTAAATAAGAAATTAGAAATAATGAATAAAATAAAAAATGAAGTAGATTTTATTTCCAAAATAAATAAACAAAAACCACACGTAAAAATCGGAATATTAAATTTAATGCCTACTTTAGAAGATACAGAAAGACAATTAATAGAAGTTTTAGATACAAGACTCTTACAAGTAGAACTAGACTTTATTTATTTAGATACTAAAAAGGCAGATTTTGAAAAAAAAGAATATTATCAAAAATATTATCGTCCCTTTAGTGAGATAAAAAAAGAATTTTATGATGGTATGATTGTAACAGGAGCTCCACTAGAACATATTAATTATAATAATATTGATTATATTGAGGAATTAAAAGAATTTTTTAAATATACCAAAAAACATGTAAAATCTACTTGCTTTTTATGCTGGGCTTCTGAATTTGCTTTACAATATTTTTATGGTGTAAATCGTTATAATTTAGAAGAAAAACTATCTGGAGTATATGAACATTATATTGTAAAGAAAACTAATTTAATGAAAGGAATGGATGATTATTTTCTTGTTCCTCAATCTAGATATTGTAGTATTATTGAAGGCGAAATAACCGAAAAAAAAGATCTGATTTTAACGAGTAAATCGAACGAATCAGGTCCATATGTAGTAGAAAGTATAGATGGCAGTAAAGTATTTTTAACAGGCCATGCAGAATATGATTTATATACACTAGATGGTGAATATCGTCGAGATATTAATAAAGGACTTAAAATAAAAGTACCATGTAACTATTATAAAGAAGATGACCCAAGTAAAGAGCCTATCTATTCATGGCATAGTACTGCAACTATAATATATCATAATTGGCTATATTATTATGTTTATCATGAGGAAATATGAACAATTTGATGAAAAAATAAAATCTTATTAGATCCAAGTTCAATTGTTTTTGAATTTGGATTTATTTTTTTTATCGTTGTAGTAACCTCTTTAATTTTTCCCTCTTCATAATAAGTAAGAGAAATAACTTCTTTACTATAAAAAGCATCAATTAAAGTTTCACTAATGATATTCACTTCTTCTGGAAATAAAGTCGGTCTTGTTATTTTCTGTTTATCTTCAATGAAAGAAATATTATCTTTAAGAGGGGTAAGAGAATTAAAAGGTTGCCACTTTATAAAACCACGATCAATCATGCTGTATGTCCTCCAATCTTCTTATTGCGTTCATAAATGGTAGAATCAGAAAGTAAACTAGAAGCCTTTAATAAAGAGTTTTTACCATATTTATTTTTAATTTCTAATATTGCTTGATCTATCTTTTCTTGTTCTTCTACATCTTGAATATGTTCAAAAATATTCAACTGTACTCCATCTTTACAAGAAAGACCACCACAGGCAATACTAACTTTCCGAATGGGTTCTCCTGTATAAAATTTATCAAAAATCATAAGAGCATTTTCTAAAATATTTTTTTCTAAATCAGTTGGATTGCTCAATTTTATTTGATGGTAAAAACCACCACCAACACTTTTAGAGTATCCAATACCAAAACCAATAGAAGAACAAGTTTTATGATTTTGGTGTAAACGAATAGCTAATACATCTACCATTTCTCGAATAATAATTTTAATATTTTCACCATTATAATCTTTAAATAACACCTGGCTATGAGAATAAGAATGATCTTTTTCTTTTTTAAAGCTTTCAATTCGACTTAAATCAATTCCATTTGCATGATTCCATAATTCTAGTCCTATAACTCCAAATTTTTGTTTTAATTTATTACGATCATAATAAGCTAAATCATAAATAGAAAAAATGCCTAATTTATTGAGATTTTTTTCCATTCTTGGACCAATACCCCACATTTTAGAAAGGGGAGAAATCTTCCATAATTTGTTTGGAATATCCTCATAAGTCCATTTAGCAATAAAATCTTTATTATGTTTAGCCTCAATATCCATACTAACTTTAGCTAAAAGCATATTAGGACCGATCCCACAAGTAGCATATAGACCTGTAGATTTTTTAACATCATCCAAAATATCTAAAGCTAGCTCATAATCTGTTTTTTGATACATTTTAAGATAATCTGTAACATCTAGGAAACACTCATCAATAGAATAGATATGTAAATCTTCTTTTGAAACATATTTCAAATATACTGCAACAACTTCTCTTGATTTTTCTAAATATAAATTCATCCTTGGCTTAACAATAGTATACTTAATATGTTTAGGAATTTCATATAATCGAACTCTAGAGGGAACTCCTTGTTCTTTTAAGTAAGGGCTAACAGCCAAGGTAATAGCTCCATTTCCCTGATTGGGATTAGCAACCACTAAAGGATAAGAAAAAGGATCAAGCTTGCGTTCTAAACATTCACAACTAGCAAAAAAACTTTTCAAATCAATACATAAAAAGTGTCTGTTTAAATAAATTTGTTCCATTTTCCATCACCATAATTTAATTATAAACGAACAAAAGTACAAAAACAAGTGGTAAAATATGGTAAAAAAATAGAACTAATTCTAACTTTTAACTTCTACTTCCAAAGACTTTTCTTCTTCGATTTTTCCAGTTACAAAATCAGCTGAAACTTGAAAATATTTACAAAAACCAATAATATAACTAGTTAAAGCAAGATTAATACCATTTTCATATTTACTAATAGAAGAGCGAGTAATATTAAGAATTTTAGCCAGCTCATCTTGTGTTAAATCATTTTCTCGCCTAATTCTTTTAATCCGCTTGGCAAGCAATCTTGGATTAATTTCTACACTATTATCATATTTCCAAACTTCGCTAAAACCTAAAACATAATCCATAGATACATGAAAAAGATTACAAAACTTATCTAATTGACGTAAAGGGATAATATCATTTTCTAATTCCCACATATTATAGCTATTTCGAGAAACTCCTAATTCTTTTGCTACATCTTGTTGTCTTAAATCTGCATAAATTCTAACTTTCTTTAGTTTCATATTTAATCTCTTCCTTTTACAATCATTTTCACACAAAATATTAAATTAAAGAACATGACGTAGCATTAAAGAATAAAAAGTAAGAAAATAGAACATTTTAATTGACTTTTTGTACAATTATATTGTATATTTATAATATATGATAGGTATAATTTACCTGCAGATATGCCCATAAGAAGTTTTGACAAGTTTTGTCGAAGTTAATGAAAATGCAAACAATATATGATAATATGCTAAGGAAAAGAGGAAAATGGATGGAAATAGAAACTTTAAAGAAAAGTCATTTAAAAAGAAATATCATCATAGGGGTAATTGTGCTAGCAATAATAAGTGCAATAATACTTAATTTTACGAAAGCCAAATATAGAGTAACAGAAAGTATTCCATTAGTTAATGGAACGATTAATTATAGTTTAGCAGACTTAAATATAATGAACATATATATTGATGGAGTAGAAGCAACAGAATTAGATAGTACCAAACAATATACTATTGATACAACTAAAAGTACATGTACTAATAAAGACGGAAGTTCCATAAATAATTTGAGTATCGGTTATGAAAGTGAATCAAGACAACTTACTATTAGTCCATATACTACCAAAGGAACAAAATGTACCTTGTATTTTGAAGAAAGTGTATTAGTAAGAGATACATTATTAGCAAACTACCCAACCCAACTAACAAGAAGTGATTTTAGTACAACAGTCACAAATACAACAACAGGAACAATTTATTATGAAGATACAAGCAAAGGAAGGACTTATTATTTTGCAGGAAATCCAACCGATAACTGGGTCAAATTTGCAGGATATTATTGGCGCATAATCCGCATCAATGAAGATGGAAGTTTAAGATTAATTTACCAAGGAACTACTACCAATTCGATTGGAAAAGGGAGTCAAATTGAGACGAGTACTTTCAATAATTCATACAATGATAATATGTATGTAGGATATATGTATACGAGTGGACAAGTACATGGATTAGGAACGGATAGTACCATTAAAGATGTACTAGATAATTGGTATACAAGTAATCTACAAAACTATGCAGATAAGATAGATGGAAATGCTGGCTTTTGTAATGATAGAATGCAGCATTATGGAACTGGAATAGGAGCAAGTTCAACAGATTATGCAACATATAATCGACTAATAAATAACAAAATACCAAGTTTTGAATGCAGTAATAGTAATGATTTATTTACTACAAAAGAAAGCAGCGAAGGAAATAAATCGTTGCAATACCCGATAGGGCTTATAACAGCAGATGAAGTAGCTTATGCAGGCGGAGTAGAAGGAATTAGTAACACAAGTTACTATCTATATACAAATAATGAATACTGGACTATGTCTCCATATCGCTATAAAAGTAATGCTTTTGTATTTTATGTTAGTTCTAGTGGCAGTCTTAATAGCGCTAAACGTGTAGATGCTTCTTATGGCATCAGACCTGTCATAAATCTTAAATCTACTGTCCAAATTACAGGTGGTAATGGACTTAAAGATACACCTTATATCATAAACTAAATAATAAACCTTATCATTAATTGTAAAATATGATATATTAATGATGAGGTTTTTATTATGGATTTAAAAAATATAGAATGGAATAAAAATTCTTATCAAGAATTTATGGAATATTTAAAAAGTATTAGTGAAAAAGAGTATAAAGAATTTAGTAGCAAAATAACATTTACCAAATATGAAATATTAGGTATAAGACTTCCCAAATTAAGAAGAATAGCAAAAGAGATATCAAAAGGGGATTATCTATCATTTTTAAAAGTAAGTGAAAATACTTATTATGAAGAAGTAATGCTTAAATTGTTAGTAATGGCAAATATCAAAGATATAAATGAATTAATGCTTTATTTTGATAATGCTGTTAACTTAATTGATAATTGGGCTTTATGTGATACTTTCTGTAACAGTTTAAAGATAGTTAAAAAAAATAAAGATTATTTTTTAACCAAAATAGATGAACTAATGAAAAGTAAGCAGACATATCATATAAGAGTAGGACTTATTTTATTATTGTGTTTTTATGTAGAAGAAGAATATTTAGAATTAATTTTAAAATATTTAGATAATATTAAAAGTGATGAATATTATGTCAATATGGGTGAAGCATGGTTAATATGTGAAATATTTATAAAGTATGAAAATATCGGTTTAAAATACTTAGAACACAATAAATTAAATAAATTTACAATCAATAAGAGTATTAGTAAAATAAGAGATAGCTATCGAGTAAGTAAAGAAATGAAAGATTATATTTTAAAATTTAAACGTTAGAAATACATATAGAAAAGAATCAATTATTAAAAGAAACATTAGTCAATAAAAAAAGAATTGGTATTTCTATTCCATTTCTTTACATACATTAACATATTCAATATAATTAGAAGCTTTTTCTAGTTCGTTAGTAGTTAGTTTAACAGCACTATTACTAGTACCACAAGCAGGATAAACAGTATCAAATTTTTTTAAAGAAACATCTAAGTATACTTTTACTCCATCATTAATTCCAAAAGGACAAACTCCCCCAGCAGCATGCCCAACAAGCATTTCTAGTTCCTCAAAAGGAATCATTTTGGCTTTTACATGAAAAGTTTGCTTAAACTTAGAGTTATCAATTTTTTTATCTCCACTAACAACAATCAAAATAGCCTCATCATTTACTAAAAATGCCATTGTCTTAGCAATCTGTGCCTCAGTACAATTTAAAGCAGCAGCAGCTTCCTGAACAGTAGCGGTACTTTCTTGAAATTCAATGATATTCTTATCTAAATCAAATTTTTTTAAATATTCTTTTGCATTTTTAAGAGCCATTTAAATCCTTCTTTCTTTTATTATTTATAACATACCTAATATAAAAGTGCAAGTTTTATATTAATATCTATTTACTAATTGTTTTCTTCTTTTAAAAACTATGATATGATAAAAACACTTTTTTTAGGAGTGAAAAATATGCAATATGATTGGTACAAAAAAGAATTAGAAGTAAAATTAAGAGAATTAAAAAGATTAAGAGAAACAGCGAGTACTGAAAAAAGAAAAATTATTAATGAAACAATTTCAACTATTGAAGATATTTTTGCAAAACCAAATCGTTTAATTAATTATACACTAGAAGATAGATTATTATACGAATATCAAAATATAATTGAATTTAGACCACTATGGGATTTATGTGAAAGTCTAGCAGATCTTTCTGATGATGAAATTTTAAATCTGCCATATCCAGAAATAGATTTAAAGGATAAAGAAATATTAGAATTAACTCATGATTTTTTTAAGAACGCTACACCTTCATGGATTTATGAGTTATTTATGAAATTATTTAAACAGCGAAAAAACATACATTTTATAAACTACAATCAATCTTTATTTTATGCTGATACAGTCTTTTTAAAATATTATAATGCGTGTTATATACAGATGGCCCGAAAATATGAATTTAATGATATCCCAATTTTAGCTCATGAATTTGGGCATGGTATTCAATTTTTGAGTAATTATCACGAGAATATTTTTGACAATCTCTTAGCTTTTTCAGAAATTGTAAGTTCTTTTTTTGAATTTATTTGTGGTTATTATTATACTAAAGATTCTACATTAGGTTCTAAAGCTATAATCAATAATTATATAACATGGGACTCTGCTTGTTGTACTGCTTCAAGTTTAGTAGAAGAAATTCAAATATTAAAAAGTATAGATATCTCTTTTTACGAAACTAAACTAGATTTATATCAGAATATTAAGAAGTTTATCGCATCATCAGACCAAAATAACTTATGGAGTTTATTAGCAACTGAACCATCAGCAGATTTTATTTATATTATTGCTTATACTATTGTAACACAATTAGTAATGATTTATATCAAAGATCAAGATTATGCTTTTTATCTTTTAAAGAAATTATAAAATCTTTAGCATCATTTTCTTTTTTAAAACCTGTTTCGTTGTATAACTTTGGTGAATTATACATTTTAGACCCTTCAACAGACTTCCAGTCTGCTTTGAAGTTTCCATCTTCTTTCCCAAAAGTTCCTACTATTTTATAGTATTTTGTTTTTTTAAAGTTTCTTATTTCTCGCTCTCTTTCTACAACCATACCAAGTACACATGTCATAACACGTCCTACAGAAATAGAAACTTTCTCTTCTTCAAGTTCCTTTGCAAGCCTTCTACCATATATTATAGAAAGTAATCTAGAAAAGTTAATTCCTATCAAATAGTCTTCTTTTGCTCTTAAATATGCACTGTCTGATAAACTGTTATATTCTGACATGTCTTTTGCTTCTTTTATTCCTCTTAGTATTTCTTCTTCTGTTTGTGAGTCTATCCATACTCTTTTCATTTTTGCTTTGGGGTTTGGCTTTGCCATCATATATACTAGTCTTTGTATGTATTCTCCTTCTCTTCCGGAGTCTCCTGCGTTATATATTATTTCTATGTCTTCTCTTTGCATTAATTTTTGTATTATATTGAATTGATTTTGTACATTTGGTATTATTTCGTATTTCCATTCATCTGGTATAAATGGTAATGTATCTAAACGCCAAAATTTTAGTTTTTCGTCATATTTTTCTGGATAACTCATTGTTACTAGATGTCCTACACACCATGTTATTATCCATTCTTCTGATTCTATGTATCCATTTTTTCTGTTTGACATTATTTTTAGTGCTTTTGCAAATTCCATTGCTACTGATGGTTTCTCTGTAATTAATAAACTTTTGCCCATTATAATCTTTCCTTTTGAATTTTATTTTCTATAAATTTATTTGCAATTTTTCTTATTTCTTCAAATTGTTCTTTTACTTTTATATCTTTTATTTCAAATTTATCTATTATTTTATTTATATAATTACTTTCTTTTATTAATTTAA
>URNW01000014.1 GCA_900549285.1 uncultured Mycoplasmatota bacterium | reverse complement strand
AATAAAAGTATCTTAACATACTTCTATGTCGTATTTTGTCAAACCTTGGAATTACCTTTTTAAAAAGAAAAAAGAATGACTTTTATCACTCTTGAAACATCACTTATTCATGAACTAATAAATCATGCTCGTCATTTTTTAACTTATCCACTTCAACCCGATTAATAGAATCAAATCTTTTAGTAATTTTATCACTAGTTGTATTAAGTTCTTCCACACTTTTACTAACGGTATTAATATTACGAGCTAATTTATCCCATCTTTCTTTATATCTAGCAAATTCAACAGATAATTTATTTAATTCATCATGAATAATCTTTGCATACTTATCTCTTTCCATATTCTTTAGAATCATTTCAATAACTGTTAAAGTACTCATTAAAGTTGTTGGACTAGTAATCCATATCTTTTTAGAATAAGCATAATTTAGAATATCATTATGATAAGCATTTACTTCCGCAAATATCGCTTCTGCTGGTAAAAAAAGGATGGCTTCATTACTAGTTTCACCAGGTATAATATATTTACTTGCTATTGCATCAATATGTTTTTTAAAATCAATCTTAAATTGTCTTTCGGCAACTAATCGCTCTTCTTTACTAAGATTTTTATTTGTCATTCTCTCATAATTTTCTAAAGGAAATTTAGAATCAATCGCAATAGTTCCAAGTGGAGCTGGAGCATATAATATAGCATCTGCAATAGATCCATTACTCATTTTATGTTGTAAATCATAAACTCCAGTATGAATACCCCCAAAAGCATTTTCTAAAATAAATTGTAAATTTACTTCTCCAAAAATACCTCTGGTTTTTTTATCAGTTAAAATACTTTGAAGGGAAATAATATCTTGTCCTAATCCATCAATTTTCTTTTGAGCTTCATCAATTTTTGATAATCTTTCCAAAACATTAGCAAAAGTCTTATTTGTCTTCTCTAAACTTTGATCTAATCTTTCTGTTACACGATTATTAATTTCAATAAGTTTCCGCTCTACTTTCTCATCTAAAGAATCAAAATCTTTTCTAAGATCACTAGCAAAATTAACTTTAAATTCGCCAATCTCTTTTACTAAAGAAAGTTCTAATTTACTCATTCGATCCATTAACTCCAAATTATTATTTTTCTTAAACAAATTGATAATCAATAACAAAAGAATCGCAACCAATAACCCAATAATAACATATTCCATAAATAAACCTCTATTCTATCTTAAATTTTTTACTTACTATTTTACTAAGAATATAAGCAATCAATAGTAATATTCCTACTTGAACTAAATAAATAGGATTTTTAATACTTTCAAGTAAACTTACCCCAACAAACCCCCAGAAATAAACCAAAAATATTTTACCAATTAATAAAGCACCTATATATTTTTTATAACTCATCTTTGATAGTCCTGCAGCTATATTCACTAAAAAAGCTGGTGTAAAAGGAATAGCAATAATTGTTGTTAACTGCTCAAACTTCAAATTAGTAACCATATCAATTGTTTTCTCGCTAATAAGACCTTCTTTTTTTATTCTCCTAAATAACCAAATTTGAACTTTACATCTAAATAATAAAAAAGAAATAAAACAGCCAATACAAGTAAATATCCAAGAAATAACAAATCCTAAAATCGAACCAAAAGCTAAAAAGTTTAAGGTAATAAAGACAAAAAGAGGTAAAATTGGTACCATGGATTCAATTAAAATAAAAAAGCATCCAACGATAGGTCCCCATATTCCCATTCCTTGTAAAGTTGTATCTATAAAAGTATCAATTGCATCAAACATAATAAATCACAATATTATTATAATACATTTTAATTAAAAATACACTCTAATATAAATTAGAGTGTAAACAAATTGGATAAGTTTTCTTTATTACCATACTCAAAACATAAAATGAATAAACAAACAAAGGATAATTCCAATACTAAGAGGAATAATAACACTTAATAAAGTATAAAGTTTACTTCCTGTTTCTTTATGAATAGTAAGAAGAGTTGTTGAACAAGGAAAACGATACAAAAATAAAACAATAAAACATAAAGCAGTTTTAATAGTCCAACCATTACTAACAAAAATATCACTCAACACATTTAAATTATCCATTTCAATTAAAGTATTAGTATTTAAATAACACATAAGCATAATAGGAAGAACAATTTCATTTGCAGGAAACCCTAATATTAAAGCAAGTAAAATAACTCCATCTAACCCCAAAAGAATACCAATAGGATTTAAAAGAGAAATAAGATAGTTTAAAATAGGAACTCCTTGAATTGTTACATTCGCAATAATCCAAATAAGAACCCCAGCTGGAATTGCTACTTTAACAGCCCGTCCTAACACAAATATAGCACGATTTTTAATACTATACATAATAGTATCTATAATTTTAGGCATTCGGTAAGGAGGAAGTTCTAAAGCAAAACTTGAAGGTTCCCCTTTTAATACTGTCTTAGATAAAATGAAACTTACTAAGAAAGTTAAAATAATCCCTAAAAATAAAAATCCTGTTAAAATAAATGCACATAATAAAGATCCCCATTTTTGATTTAATCCAACAAAGAAAATAGTAATAATCGAAATTAAAGTTGGAAATTTTCCATTACATGGCATAAAAATATTTGTAATAATAGCAATAATTCTCTCTCTTTTTGAATCAATAATTCTTGCTCCTGTTACTCCAACTGCATTACAACCAATTCCCATACACATGGTAAGAGCTTGTTTCCCACATGCCCTACACTTGCTAAAAGCTCGATCCATATTAAAAGCAATTCTTGGTAAAACCCCTAAATCTTCTAAAAAAGTAAATAAAGGAAAGAAAATAAGCATAGGTGGTAGCATAACAGAAACAACCCAATATAAAGTTTTATAAACTCCCGTTACTAATAAATCAGTAACAACTTGTGGTAAATGAATAAAATTTAAAAATTGAGTAATCGGACTTTCTAAGGAAGAGAAAAATTGAAACATAAGACTAGATGGATAGTTTGCTCCCACAATAGTAATATAAAAGCAAACAAATAAAATAGCAAGCATAATAGGAATACCCCATATTTTACTAGTCAAAATTTTATCAATTTTTCTTTCTTTAGCATCATAACCAACATCATGATAGATAACGACATTTTTAAGTAACTCTTTCGTTTTTTTAGCAATTTTCAAAACAATTTCCAAATTAACATCCAATTCTAAAGTATAACTTTCTGTATCTTTTAAAATTCCCAATTTTTGAAACTTTTCTTGATAATACTGATTATTTTCTAACACTTTTAAAGCAATCCATTTAGGATTATACTGTTCCGTTTCAATCATAGGTAATAATTGATTAATATATTCATCTAAAACCCCATAATCAATATCTAAATAATCTCTACCTTTTGCATCTCGAATAGCTTGAAGCAACCGATCTAATCCTATATTATTTCTTGCACTAATAGGAACTACATGACTTCCAAGTCTTTCTTCTAATAATTTATAATCAATTTCGATATTTTTCTTTTTAGCTTCATCAATTAAATTAACACAAACAACTACATTCTTACATATTTCCTTTGTTTGTAATACTAAATGAATTCCTTTTTCTAAACTAGTCGCATCACATACTACCACAGCTACATCAAAATTTGAAAAAACAATAAAATCTGTTGCCACTACTTCTTCTTTTGATTTACTAATTAAAGAATAAGTTCCTGGCAAATCATAAAAAGTATAAGTAATTCCTTCATAAACACACTCTCCACTACTAACTCCAACAGTTTTACCTGCCCAATTTCCAGTATGCTCATGATTATGAGTAAGAGTATTATAAATAGTAGACTTCCCTACATTAGGTGTCCCAATTAAAGCTACTTTAATATTCTTCATAACTTACCTCGACACTCTTAGCATCTATTTTTCTAAGAGCGATCACATTTCCAGCGATTTTATAAGCTTTAGGATCTTTAAAAGGACTTATTAATACACACTTGACTTCTTCTCCAGGAATAAAACCCAAATCCAATAATCTCCTTTTCATTCTAGCTTCATCACAAATATTTATGATACGCACTGTATCATTTAAATTCACTTGATCTAATGTCATCATAAAAATAAATCTCCTTCATATAATTTATTAGTTTCCTTAAACTAACATCTATAGTAGTATATGAAAAGAATGGGATTTGTGGTCTTATGAATAATGATTTTTATACTTTAACTACCTACATTCATAATAAAGAGAAAATAACCTACCCTATGGAAGACTATTTAGAAATGATTTATCGTAACAAAAATACTAAAATAACTATTACTTCTCTAAGTAAAGATTTAAACATCAAAAAATCATCTTGTAGTAAGATGATTAGTAAATTAAAAACTTTAGAATTAGTATTAATCAACAATAACAATATTACTCTTACCCAAAAAGGCATAAAAATAGGTGCCTATTTATATCACAGACACCAAATATTAGAAATATTTTTAAAAAATTTAAATAAAGAACAATTCTGTTTAGAGCAAGTAGAAAAATTAGAACACTTTATAGATGAAATCACCTTAACTAATCTAGAAAAACAATTAAATTCTGAATTAAAATAATATGATTACTGTTCTCTTAAAATTTCTGCTAATTTAGCAATACCCCAAAGCATAAAAGATAAAATAACACCACTAAAAAGAATAAAGAAACCAAAAGAATAAGAAGTTTCATATCCAAAATAGAAAAAAGCAATAACACTTATAACACTTTCTATAATAGCTAAAACTTTAAAAGTATTCGTAATAGAAGATGCTTTTTTAAATCTATTCATTCTTTTCTCTAGTTCTACTATTCTATCTAATTCTGGATCTTTCCCTTTAATCACTTCATATTTATAATAAACTTTAGCAGCTGGATCATAAATATATCCCTCTTTAGCTTCTTCACTCACAACTTTTTCACAGTAATGATGTTCTATTAAATATTGATCTCTTAATACTTTATATTGTAATTCTAATTCTTGAATATAATCTTTTACTTTTTTATCCATATCTTTCACTCCTAATATAATTATATCACTAACCTGTAATATATTGAATTAAAACAGGTGCTAAAATAATAAGTAACATAATTGGAACAAAAAATAAAGCACTAATAATACTAACTTTCGTAGGTAATTTATTAATCTCTGCTTTTATGTCTAACATTTGTTTTTCTCTTAAAAAATCAATTTGATTATTCATAGAAGTAAGAATACTATTTCCAAATAAATTAGACTCTATCATATTTAAAAGAGCATTGTTAATTGCTTCACTAGGGATTCTCTTTTTCATATCATTTAAAGCTTCATTAAGGCTTTTACCAAGTTTCACTTCCGTCAAAGTCTTCTTAAATTCGCTAGATAATTCTGAATCAATATTAAGGGTAGTTAATTGTAAAGCATGTCCTAAATTTCTTCCACTTTCTAATGTAAGAAGTAATACTTCAAAAAAGAATAAAGCTTCTTTTTCTAATTTTTTAGCTCTCTTCTTAATAGGATAATCTAATAAGAGTACTTCACTTAAATAGTAAAATAAAATAGCGATAATTGGTGCTAAAATATAACCAATATTAGAAAGTAAAAGAACTACAACAAATAAAATTAAAGAAATAATCACTCTAAAATTAAGTAAAGTAAATAAATTATAATGATTTTGAACACCTAATAATTTAATTTTAGATTCTATCCTATCAATAGTTTTTTTAGGATAAATTTTAGCAAAAACACTGTCTTTCATATTTTCACCTCTAAAACTCTTTTAATAATCCAAATATAAAGCAGATAAAGTCCCACAATAAAAATCAAAATGAAAATTCCTATAGATGAAGAAAAAAGTGGATTAAAATATTTAGGATTAAGAATAAAAATAATGATTATAAAAATAAAAGGTAAAAAAGCTAAAAAACGAAATACAAAACGGCTCGAGCTAGTCAGACTAATAAGTTCATTTTTCAAATTCTTTTTATCTAAAATAGATTTTTCAAGTCTTGAAAATACTCGAATAATATCTCCTCCTGTTTTATTTAAAAGAGTCAAAGATGAAGTAATATATTTTGCATCTTCTAATTTTACCCTTTCATAAAAGCGATTAAAAACAACATCTAAACTAAGCCCATAAGTAATATCTAAATATATTTTTTCAAATTCATCTTGAATTGGACCATCTAATTCAGTTTTAACAATTTGAATTGCTTGCATTATATTTTTACCACTACCAAAAGCATTATTCATAATAATAATCGCTTTCAATAAATCTTCTTCTATTCTTTTCCTTTTCTTATTAAAAATAAGATTCAAATAAATATCAGGAAGAAAAAAAGTAATAATAAGAATAACAAGTAAAATCATACCATCAAATTCATGATAATGAATAATAAAACTAATAAGTCCCAAAAGTAGAACAATAAAGCAATAAACAAATTTAAATGTTACATAATCAATACCATTTTTTTTATCGCGATCATCAAAAGAAATAAACTTATTATATTTCTCACCATAATTTCTTAAAACAACAGACTTTTTTAATATTTTAGATAACTTTCGAATAAGATTCCATATATAATAATTAATTTGATCAAAAAAAGATATTTCATGATCTTTATTAGAAGTAATTGCAAAAAGAGCTAATCTTTTTTCTAAATTAAGAGTCTTCGAAAGACGAAGTAGATATAATGCTACTAAAAAAGGAATTAATATTAAAATTATTTGTAAAATTCTAACTCCGTCCATAAATACCTCTCTATTCTTTTTCTATTTTAAAAATATCATCCAATTCTTGAATTCCTCTTGCTTTTATTTTCTTATATACTTTAGGAATACTATCATATAAAACATACTCGCCATCTACTTCTCCCTTATCAGTAAGGCCTTTTTGTTGAAAAGCAAATATTTCCTTCAATTGAATTTCATCACCAGTAAAATTTTCAAGTTCACAAATACTAGTAACTTTTCTCCTACCATCACTCATTCTCTCAATATTAACAATTAAATCAATTGCACTTACGATATATTCTCTTACTGCTTTAATAGGAATATCAATATCTCCCATTAATACCATAGTTTCTAATCGATTTAAAGCATCCATAGGACCATTAGCATGCAAAGTAGTTAAAGATCCATCATGCCCTGTATTCATTGCTTGCAACATATCAAAAGCTTCTTTTCCACGAACTTCACCAACAATAATTCGATCAGGTCTCATTCTAAGAGAATTAATAACTAAATCTCTAATAGTAATCTCACCAGATGCTTCATAATTCATAGTTCTAGTTTCAAGAGAGATAACATGAGGTTGGTTTAATTTTAACTCTGCAGCATCCTCAATTGTTATAATTCGCTCATTATCTTGAATAAAACCACTTAATATATTTAAAAGAGTAGTCTTACCACTTCCAGTACCACCACATACTATAATATTTAATTTACCTCTTACCGCTGCATCTAAAAATCTTGCCATATAAGGAGTCAAAGACCCAATCCGAATAAGTTCATCAATACTAGTCATACTCTCTTTAAACTTTCGAATCGTAACAACAGGTCCTTTAGTAGATAATGGAGGTATAACAGCATTAATTCTTGATCCATCTAAAAGCCTAGAATCAACCATTGGATTAGTAGCATCTATTGTTCTTCCCATAGGTTCAATAAGTCTTTGAACAGTTCTAACAATATGATCATCATTAATAAATGAAACACTCTCATCTTTAACTAATACACCATCTATTTCAATATAAATTTCATCTGGAGAATTAATCATAATTTCTGTAATATTATCATCTTCTAATAATTCAGAAATAGGACCATAACCATTAATTTCATTATCAATTAAATTAAATAAATGACTTCTCTCTAAATTAGTTAAATCATATCCCTCAATAGTCTTATCAATTTCATCATTAATCCATTCTGTAAGACTAATATTACTAGGCATTTCATTATCAATTAAATTTTCAATAATTTCTGTTCTAAGCTTATCTAATAACTTTTTATCTGGAAAAATATCATAATCATTTAACACATCTTGTTTTTTTTGTTTTATCTTAACATCAAAAGCATCTCTAAGCGTCTTCATAGCTTTCACCTTCTTTAAATAAATCAGTACAGATTCCCATTAAAGTCATATAATCTTTAGCAAATAAACTAGATGCTTTTTTATCTAAAGTAATAATCTTTCCATTCATTACAAAATTATCAATATTTTTAATATAAAAATCTTTAGATAAAACATAATCAATATTAGCTTTTATAATATTTTTAATATCATAAATTCCAAAATAACTTTTAAAAGGATAAATACTTTCATTTAATACGACTTTATAGTTTTTTAAATTAGTATCTTTAAAAATTGAAATTAAACTTCTCATATTTTTAAGATCTAAAGGATCATTAGTAACCAAAAACAAAATATGATCAACCAAATCTAAAGTAAGAACGTTAAAATCAGTTAAATTATGGGTAGTATCAATTAAGACAATATCATAATGAAATACTGCTTTATCAAGAATAATTTCTACATATTTTGGATCTATTTTTAAAGCTTGTCTAGGATCTTTAGGACTAGCTAAAACATCAATAAATTCATCATATTTTGTAACATAATTTTTAAAATCTTGATAGCGATTATTATTATAATCATCTACAAAATGATAACTACTTTTTCCATTAGGAATATTTAAAGCTGCACTAATTCCTCCACCTGATAAATCAAAATCAATAATTAAAACTTTTTTTTGTAACATTTCAAAAATACCTGCTAAATTAAGAGTAGTAATGGTCTTTCCAACACCACCTTTAGCTGAAAATACACAAATGCTAGTTCCCTTATTATTCATGTGAATCATCACCCTTATTCAAATATTACTTTTTCATTTTCCAAGATACCAACAATATCTACCTTGATATCATAATCTTTAATCCCAATAATAGCTCCAAAAATACTTTCAATCTTATATTCATTTTGAATTCTAATCTCATCATCATCTATTTGTACCTTTAACTGATCAGTCGGAATATGATTCTCCAAAAATAAACGATTTACTTTCTCCTCGCTAGGCTGATCAATTACATCTTTTATAATTGTTTTGCTAACTTCCTTCAGTTCTACATTTTTACTAATAACCAAGCTAACATCCACAATAAAAGCTCCAAACCCCAATAAAATAGGAATCAAAATAATAAATAATATCAAAGTTTGACCTCTTTTATTCATTATAAATACTCCTACTAATATCTACTTGATAAGGATTATCTAAAACAAAATTTAATCCTGGAGTAATAATATCTATTTCTTTAATTAAATGAAAAGTAAGATATTCTCCTTCGCTTTCTACTTCTAACTGAACTGTAAGCGGTTCTATTTCTTCTCTTATTTCCAAAATGGAATCACCACTTTCATACATGGAAATAACATCTGTAATAATTCCTTCTAATTTAGTTCGATTATAAATTATTTGCCCAACATCTATAACTCCTAGAACAAGTAATAGAAAAATAGGCAAAATAATGACAAATTCCACTAATGCTTGTCCCCTTTTATTCATGCTAGTCAACTCCTTAGGATTTGTTATTTTCTGTGGTATCTTCTTCTCCTTTGCAATACCCATCACCAGGCTTCTCTCCCTTAACATATTCTTCATCTACCAAACTACAAGAAGTTTTAGTAATAGCGTCCTTTAAATAGCCACCAAAATAATTAACAAGTGCAATTGCAATAACACTTATTAACGCAATGATAAGAATATATTCAACTAAAGCCTGGCCTCTTCTATTCATAACCTTCACCCTTATCATAAATAATGATATAATAAATTCCTTAAAAAGTCAATTTTATTAAAAAGAAAAATTAAAATTACCATATAAAAGAAAAGAATATTTTTATCAATATATGATATAATTTATTAGGTGATACTTCATGTATTTAAATACAAATAAAACAAAATATCAAATCATACCTGCTAAATCTTTCTTGAAAAGATTATTTGGACTTATGGGTAAAAGAAATATTGATTATGGAATCCTTTTTCCCAAATGTAATTCCATCCATACCTTTTTTATGAAAGAAAATATTGATATTATCGGATTAGATGAAAATAAGGAAGTAATTTATAAATATGAAAATTTACCTAAAAATAAAATCATTAAAATAAATAATGAAAGAAAAAATACAAGCATCTTAGAAATGCCCCAAAATAGTACAAAAAAAATAAGAATTGGTACGATTCTCATTTTAGAAAACGACTAATTCTTTTTTTACTTCTATTTCATAACAAATACTATTTTCATTCTTTAAATTCAAAAATATAATCACAAATTTGTACTTCATCCCCAGGCTTTGCTCCAAGTCTTTCTAATTCTTCTTCTACACCCATTCCTTTTAATCTACGAGCAAAACGCATAACTGCTTCATCTTCATCAAATCTTGTCATTTTAAATAATTTCTCTAACTCTTGACCCTCTAAAACCCAAATATCATTTACTTTAGTAATCGTAAAAGGTCTTTCATTTTGAAATTTATAAGTAACATGTCCCATCATTTCTTCTTCCTCATATAAAGGATCATTACTAATTGTATCAAGCATATCAGCTAAAGTTTTCATAAGAGTATCAAATCCCGTATTTGTAACTGAGCTAACTTCGATAATTACAACATCAGGATAAGCTTTTTTAAACTCTTCTAAATTATGAGAAGCCTGTTCTAAATCCATTTTATTTGCAATCACAATTTCTTTTTTACATGCCAATTTTTCACTATAAGCCTCTATTTCATCACGAATAATTTTATAATCAGAAATAGGGCTTCGTCCTTCTTCTGCTCCCATATCTACTACATGAGCTAAAATTTTAGTCCTCATTGCATGTCTTAAAAACTTATGACCAAGACCAACACCTTCACTAGCACCTTCAATTAATCCTGGAAGATCAGCCATAACAAAACTTCTAGTATCTTTTAGTTTTACCACACCCAAATTAGGGGATAAAGTCGTAAAATGGTAACTAGCAATTTTAGGAGTAGCAGCACTAATCATGGATAAAATTGTCGACTTACCAACACTAGGAAGTCCAACCAAACCAACATCAGCAATCATTTTAAGTTCAACTTTTAATATCTTTTCTTCTCCTGGTTCACCAAGTTCACTAAACTTAGGGGCAGTATCTGTTTGTGTACGAAAAGCCGTATTTCCTCTTCCCCCTCTTCCTCCGTGAGCCACTACAACTTCATTGTTTTCTCCAACTAAGTCAGCAATAACTAAATTAGTATTCAAATCTATTACTGTAGTTCCTTCAGGAACTTTTACGATAACGTCTTCGGCACTAGCTCCATTACGATTAGAGCCTTTTCCATTTTCACCCTTTTTTCCTTTAATTATTTTCATATATCGAAGATCAATTAAAGTTTTAAGCCCTTTATCAACTTGAAAAATAATACTAGCTCCTTTGCCACCATTTCCACCATCAGGCCCTCCCATTGGAACACACCATTCACGTCTAAAAGAAGTACATCCATCTCCACCTTTACCAGCTTCCACTTTAATTGTTAATTCATCTACAAACATACTTATCACCTGTACATAATAATATCATAAAAATTCACTTTTTACCATGAAAAAAGGAAGACAACGCTTCCTATTCTTTTGTAATTCTTACTTTAACTTTAGAGGATACTACATAAGAAAGTCTTGGATCATTATTTTCAATTTTAACTTCTACTTCATATTCCCCAGGTGTATACCCCTCAAGATCAATATAAGCATTAATATCACTTGCATCAACACCATCAATAACTGATTGAACACCTTTCACAATTACTGGAACACTATTTGTACCAATAATATTAGCCGAATATCCGCTAGATAAGTTTTTACTTGAAATAGTAGATAACTCCACTTCTTTTTGCTTTTCATCCCCAAAGGTTACCATAATACTCGCATTATTCTCACTTAAAGCTCGAACTCCTGTAGGCTTAGAAATCGTTACATTATAACTTCTAGAACTATTAGTTCCTTCTCCATCTACATTAATCGTTACTGGGACACTAGAAATATTTGTAATTTGTTCTTCATCACCATATATAGTAACAGAATAACTATTACGATTATTAATCAAAATAGAAGCTATTGCTTTTCCTGTAACTAATTTTCCTGTCGTTCTAACATCAAGTGCAACACTCTTTGAATAAGTATCTAAAGTAATAGTAGCTGTTAAAGTATTAGGGACAATTTCGATATTATCTAATACTTCTCCATTAGAATCATAAGCGACTAATTTAATATTATCAACTTCATAAGTTCCAACTTCTTTTAAAGCATCATCACTTAAATCAATTAAAGCTTTAACGGAAGCAATACGATTAATAGCATCCTCACTTCCCTTTACTACTACTTCACTTCGACTAAGTTCTACAGATTCAACACTTAACTCTTCACTTAAATATTGTTCATTAATTAAATCATAAAGAATTGTTTTTGTAACACTAATTTTATCCTTAATTGTTACAGTAACATAAGAAGGATCTAATTTATAATCAATTGAATCAATTGACTTAGTATAAGATAAATATACCCGATAAGCCGAATCTCTAGCTTCATAATCAGACAAATCTAAAATAACATTATTAGTACCAAGTTGTTTAGCCAAATAAATATCACTTTTTCTTCCAATTAAAACAATATCAACTGTATCAGGAATTCCCTCTACAACATAAGCTTCTTCATTATAATTTACGGTAACAGGAACATTAGTAATGACCTCTGCTTCAGACTCTACCAAAGTAATAACCTTAGAATCAATTAATAAAAAGACTACAACAGCTAAAATAAGCGATACATAAATCATAAAATTAGGTCGATTAAAAATATAATCAAGTTTAATATTCTTAGAACGTAAATACTCTCGAATATTAAAAATAAGTCTGCTAATCGGTGTAACAATTATTTTGTCAATAACACGGTAAATAGCCATGAAAAAACGTCCTATAGCTTTTCCTATTTTCTTCATTATTCATCACCTGCACTTTTCTTTTCCTCAGCTTCATAAAATACTTCAGGTTTTGGATTTAAAGCTTCAATTAAAATCATTCTAAATTCATCTATTGTCAAATTATAATTTAACTCTCCATCTACTGCTACACTAATACGTCCAGACTCTTCAGAAACAACTAAAGCAATCGCATCACTTTCCTCAGCAATTCCCAAAGCTGCTCTATGTCTTGTACCAAGTCTTTTTGAAATAGAAGGATTCATACTAGTTTTAAATACTGCTCCTGCAACAGTAATTCGATCCCCTTGAATAATAACTCCGCCATCATGTAAAGGACCATTAGGAAAGAAAATAGTTTCTAGTAAATCACTAGACAAGTCTGCATAAACCTTAGTTGCAGGTTCAATATATTCTTGTAAAGAAATCTCACGTTCAATTACAATCAAAGCTCCAATACGATTCTTTTTAAAATATTCAATTGCTCGCATAATCTCATAAACAACTTTTTCTCTTTCATCAATTGTTAATATTTTATGCCTTCCAAGAAGTTGCGTCCTTCCAATAGATTCCAAAACACTTCTAATTTCTGGTTGAAAAATGACAATGATTGCAAGAGGTCCCCACTCTAAACAATATTGTAAAATAACACCTACCGTATAAAGATCTAATAAATCACTTAAAAGCTTAATTACTAAAATGAGTAAAACACCTTTAAAAATTAAAACCATCTTAATATTATTTTTAATATTCTTTAATATAAAATAAAATACTAGCCAAACAATTCCAATATCAATAATTTTTGTAATTATATCCCAAATGTTAGCTAAAGTCATAACTTCACCTTCCTATATGCCTAATAATTATATCAAAAAAGTGGATGATAATCCAGTTTTTTTCAAGTGATCACATCTGAGCTTTAAACATTCTTGTTAAAACAGTTATTAAATCCCCATCAACCACTTTGCTAACATAGACCTCAAGTCCACTTATATGCTCTTCTAAAATAACAACTTTAGAAGAAATAACTTCTCGCTGTTCATTTAAACCCATAGCCAAAAAATACTTCTTACCATAATACATAGCTTCTTTTAAAACGATATACTGCTCTTTATTATCCAATACGATAATATAATTTATTTTAAGCCCCATAAGAAGCACCTCCAGCTGTAAATCCATCACTTTGCACTGTTTGAGCTGGAATCATTTCTATAACTTTATATTTGGGCTGTTCTACTACTTCATCATGAAACAAATCATCAATATCTAAATCAACAACTTGCTCTTTTTCTTTCAAAGCTTTTGGAGCGGAAGCACTTTCATTAGCAAGTAACATTTCAATTTGATCATAAATCTCATCAGGAGTACGATCAAATTTTTTACGATTTTTAATCTCTAAAATTTCATCATTAATATGTTTCAATTTTTCTTTATCTTTTTCTTCTTCAATATAATCTTTTGTTACTTCTTCTAGTCCTTGAACATGTTGCAAATTGTCAATTTCCATCCGATATTTTTCAATATTTTCCTCAAATTTCTGAACAATTTTATTTGTAGCATTAAAAACACTAACTTGAAAAAATAAATCCTCTTTATAATCTTTTAAAACTTGTTCCAAAATATCTTTTTCTTTTTTCTTTTTTAAAATACTATTTTCTAAATTAGCTTTTGTTCTTCTAGTTTTCGTAGAATCTTTGATTAATTCCCCATACTCATCTACTTCTTTATCTAATTGTAAAATTTTTGTTTCCAACTCTTCAATTAAATGAACTAAATCCTGATCAATTCCCTGATCAACTACTTGGCTCATATCATGTAAATTTTTAATGTTATTTTGTTCTTTTTCAATTTCTGTATTCAAATAACGAATTCTCTTACTAACCTCATCACTATTTATAGTAGCATAATTTTTAGAATCAATATAATTAGCAATTTCATTTCTTTCCATTTCTTTTTTCTCAAGTTCTTCATCTAATACTGCTAAATTTGTAACATCCATAAATGGTTTTGCTTTAACAACTACTACTAATTCTTTAATTTTATTTAACGCTTCCGTATAATCTTTATTAGCAACTAATTCTTTTGCATCAGCTCCAATCATATTTGGATCTGTCAAAAACTCTAATTTTTTCTTTTGTAATTCTTCTAAATTCTCATGTAGAGATATTAATTTTTCTTCATCTTGCTTCTTTAATTCTTGATCCATATAAGTATTAGGATTATTAAGATTGTCAGTAACATCATCTAATCTAATTTCTTCTGCTTCTTTCTTCAAACGTAATTCTGATAAAGCTTGTCCATTCAATTCCAAGTTTTTCAATATTGTTTGATGTTTTTGCTCTTTCTTTTCAAGTTCCTCTTTTAATTTTTGTAAATGAGCCTGTTCTTTTTTAAAAAACTCTTCATAAACACCGTCACTCATATGAGCTTTAGATTCTAAAACTTGAATATACTTTTCATTTTCCTCTATTTTTTCTTTTAAATCAGTAATAATTTCATAAAGCTTACTTTCATCTTCTTTAACCTTTTCATTTTTCGTTTCAATATCCTTTATTTCACGATTAAGGCGAGCAATTTTAGATTTTAAACTTACTTCAATATTTTTATCAACAAGTTCACTAGAAGCATTAAAATAACGAGTATCATTCATACTGCTTTTAAGATCCTCTATTTCTTGTTTTTTATTTTGAATTTCTTTATTTATCGTTACTAATTCTGATTCTATATCTCCTACATTTAAAGAAGAATTAGCCATACTAACTAGTAAATCAATATTATTAAATATTTCTGTGTGCATAAATCCACTGCCACCCACCATTTCTTATTCTAATATAATACTATCACATCTTCTATCAATTTACAAGAAAAAAAGGATTACAAAAATCCTAATATCCCTTCTTTTTATAATATATAAAAAGTTCTTTAAAACGATTATAATGAACAATTTCTCTTTGTCTTAAAAAGAGTAACACACGTATAACATCTTCATCATCAGTTAATTGAATTAAATTCTCATAAACCGCTCTAGCCTTTTGTTCAGCAGCCATATCTTCCATAATATCCGCTAAAGGATCTCCCGTAACAGCAAAATAAGTTACCGTAAAAGGAACTCCATTAGCATCAGTTGGATAGATTCCTTTACCATGATCAGCATAAATACCACCAAGACCTGCTTCATTCATCTCTTTAACTGTAGCATTCTTTGTTAATTGATGAACCATGCTAGCAATCATTTCACAATGTCCAAGTTCTTCCGTAGCAATATCATTAAGTAATGATTTACCATAATCATCAGGCATACTAAATTTTTGTGAAAAATAACGCATAGCTGCTGCAAGTTCGCCATTAGCACCACCAAATTGTGTAATTAAATATTTAGCCATTTTCAAATCTTTCTTTTTAATATTTACTGGATAGTTTGTGTGCTTCAAATATTTAAACATACATACTACCTCCTTTTGTATCCCAAGGCCATGGACTATTAATCCAATTAAATTTTCCTCCCATAGTTTCAGTTACTTCTAAAGGTCCATATTTCTTAACATATTCTTGACACATATTATTTTTCTCTTTAACATATTGTTTAAAAAGATCAAATACTTGCCTATCATCAGGATGCAAATCTAAATACAAATTTAAATCATTAATAGCAAACGATAAAGCCATTACTTGATAAAGTAATCTCTCCTTCTCATCTTTAGGATTTAGTTTAAAATAAGTTAGCCCTTTATATGGTTCATATTCATTTTGAAACATATTTCCTCTTAGAAATCCTTCCATAGGGCTTAAAATATGAACATCACGACTAAAATCTACATCTGGAATAAAAAAAGCCATATTAACATCAAAATCATTATCTTCAAATAACACTTAAAATTACCTCCTAAAATATCATATGAAGCCTATAAAATAATGACTAGACAAAAACCCAAAATAAAAAGATATAAATGATATTGCTTTATATCTTACTTTAAAATACCTTACTTTTTATTAGTTTCCTTTTTTCTCTTAGCATTTTTACTTGTAATAGTTTTCTTATTAGTTCTAGCACTACCCTTTTTTGAACTATTCCCTGCTTTTTTTCTAGTACTATTTTTTCTTTTAGAACTATTAGTTACTTTTTTATTTGTTGAATTACCCGATTTGCTACTTACTTTTTGATTAGTTGTATTTTTCTTTACATGAGAAGTTTTTGGGGAAGTATTTTTATTAGTAACATCTTTCTTAACTTTCTTTGTAGGTTCATCTTTAGAATCTTTTATTTTACTCTTAGAATCCGAAACTTGTTTCTTATTTTCTACTGCTTTACTTTCTTTTACATCCTTTTTTGATTCTACCTTTACTATAGATTCATCTTCTAAAACAACAGAAGACAAAATTTGTTCTTTACTTTTTACTTCTTTCATAAATAATTTACGAAAGAAAGTACTAGAAAATACTTTTTCCTTCAAACTTCTAATACTAATCTTAGAATCTTTCGGTATTTTAATACTTTTTTTCTCTTCCTTAGCAACATTAATATCATTAAGTTGCTTTTCTGAGTCGTTCTTCACATTTTTCTTAGAAAGCTTAATACATAAAAAAGTAATACCAATGCATATTAAAGTAATAAAATATGTTGTAATAATGGCAATGAAAAATATATCAATTGGATCAAACTTTCTCATATACTTCTTCCTTCTTTCTAAATTTCTTCTATTTTTGGAATATAAGATACAACTTCTAACTTTTGAGCATTTGTTACAAAATAAATTGTTCCTTCTGTATCATAGCCCAAATCCTCTTTATAATCATAAGTCATTGTAACCTGAATTGCTTTTACTTCTTCTTCATCCAATTCAAACGTAGTATCCACTACATCTAAAACCTCAACATTTGTAATTTCAGGCAATTGTTGAACCCGATCACGATATGTATTATCAATAATATCACGATAAATAGTATCCATTGCTTTCATACGAAAGCTATCAACTTTACTACTTAAAATATATTCTAAACTTCCTACATCATACTTATTAATTTTGTTAGTAAGTGTATAAAAGTCAATAACAAATAATTTAGCCAGTACTGAAGCATAATCATTTTGATCTACTTCTTCCTTGCTAAGAATTTCTTCTAATTCTTTAAAAGTATCTTTCATATATTCTGTATCTCGATCATCTAATGTATAGCCATAATCTGTTATTTTAGATATAACATTAGTAACACTAGGTTCATTTTCTTTTGCATCATCAGAATAAAATACTTTAAAAACGCCAATACCAATAACACTAATTAGTAAAAAACTAATAACCACTAACCCTATTTTATATCTTTTTCTCATTCTGTTGCCTCATTTTCTTTAATTTTTCTTACTGTATCTCCTTCATTTTTAATTAAATCATGAACAATAATTGAATTAGATACCTCTAACATCTTTTCCGTTTTTTGAATTAAATTAGTAATATAATCACTAGATAATTCTGCTCCTTCTTTAATGATTTTAGATTGTCCAGTAGAATTATTATAATATATTAGATTAGTTACAAAATTACCACTTGGAAATACAACGTAATTGTCTTCTTTAATATTAAAGATATCATGTCCTATAGCAAATTCATTTTCAATTCCAAGCATATTACCCAAAGTTGGCATAACATCATACATTCCCATTACATAATCTATCTCACCATGAAGCTTACTACGTAATTTTTTATTTTTAGTCCAAATAATTAATGGTGTATTTTTATTTAACTCGTGATCATATTCATCATAACTTACATAAGTCGGATCATCTTCACTTTTAAGTTCCCCAGTCCTATAATCATAATTATATAAATAATTTAAAGCATTTCTGGAAAGTTTTGCATCATGATCTCCATATAAAACAAATACTGTATTGTCAAAATATTCAGATTCATTTACATACTCAAAGAATTCTCCTAAAGCTGCATCTGCATAATGACTGCTCATAATATAATTTCCAACTTCTGTACCATATAAATAATTAGTTGTTACATCCTTACAAACATCATTTGAATCACAATCTTTATAAGTAGTAGACATATCATATTCACCATATTTATCTAAAAATTTAAATGGAGAATGATTCGATAATGTAATAATAGTTCCCATATAATTTGTACTATTTTCTTCAATATTTTCTAAAATAGGAACTGCTTGTTCAAAGAATTTTTTATCACTAATTCCCAAATTAATATATTCTAAATTATTAGGATCATCTTCATCTTTATTATAAGTAAAAGATTCTTCAAAATACATATTATCATAACCTAAAAGTGGATGAACCGTTGCTCGATTCCACATAGATTTATAATTACCATGCATACTAAATGTTGTATATCCCTTTTCTTTTAAAAGCTTTGGAATAGTAATATAATCACGATCATAATATGTAGTAAATACTGCCCCACTAGCCGCTGGAAGCAAACTAGTATTAAGTGTAAACTCTGTATCACTAGATGTACCTATACTTACTTGTGGATAAAATTTTGAAAAAAACATTCCTTCCTTAGCAATTTTATTCAAGTTAGGAGTTGCTTCTACACCATTAAAAACTAAATCCATCAAATAAGTTTGCATTCCCTCCATATGAATAAAAACAATATTATACCCTTCTAAAATTCCAGTATACTTATTATCCCCATCATATTGGTCTACCTCATCACTCGTAAAATATTCGACAAAGCTTTTTGCAGCATCTTCATAACCAAACAAACTACTAAATTTTGGCGTCAAAGTTTGAATTAAATCGTTAATTTGATAAAGAACTAAACCAAATCGTTCAACAACATAAATACGATTCCATTGTTTAGCAAGTCTTGAATAATCAGTACCTGTTGCCGTTACAAATGTATAAGCAAGAAACAAACATCCTACTAAAAGTGTTACCATACACATTTTCTTTCCTTTTTCGACAACACTCATAAAATTATAATAAGCACTTTTTAATAACTTTTTATGAATTAAATAAAATAAAAAAGGAAAAATCACATAAATAACATGCGTAATTTTTAGTTTTTCAAATATTGAACCCATAACAGTTTCTGTTTGTCCTGCTGTAGTTAGTTCTCCAAAAGAAGCAAAAGATGTATAAAATGTATAATAAATTGAATTAATTACTTCCATCAATGTAAAAATAATCAATATAATTAAAAAATACCGATATTGATTTTTGGGTTTTACTAAATATCCAAGAGCTCCAAATAATAAAACTAAAGCAAAATCACTAATAAATGCTTCAAAGCTCCACATATTTCCAACCGTAAAATTTCTTACAAGCATAAGCCCTAACATGGCAATTATTACATAAGTAAGAAATAATCGATTCGTTGCTATATATTCAATAACATTTTTTCGTATTTTACGAAAAAATAATTTTACTTTTTCTTTCATATTTCACCCTTCTTTAGTCATAATTATATAATATAATTATAAAATTTGCAATTTTTCCTTGCAATATAGTGTATAATTTGATAATATATTTATGCATGCAGGTGTAGTACAGCGGTTAGTATGCGACCTTGCCAAGGTTGAGACGGCAGTTCGATTCTGCTCACTTGCTCCATTTGAATACAACTTATGAACCTATTATGGTGTCGTAAGTTTTTATTTTATATAAAGCACTATTCTCTTTCTAAGAAAGAGGATATTTTTTATACTTGAATTTAAAACTATTCATACTTTAAAGCCAAATACGGAAATACTTGAAACAATTAAAGATTATAAGTACAAAATTAAAAATGGTAAAGTTAAAAATTTATTACATACTAATTTACAAATTATAGAAGCTTCTGAATAACTGATTACATATTCTATTACTCTTACAATATTAGAATATAAAGTAAATGAAATATTTAGTAAACCATTAAAGAAAATAATAACAAGTACTCTCTAAAAAAAATTAAGAAACTTCTCATAGAATTGAAGATTTAAACTTAGTAAAAAAAACGAATGAAAAAGTATAAAAAAATACGTAAATTTACTAATATATTAGCAATTGATATTGAAGTGCCACCATATTTTTCTAAACTCCAATTTATCTATATCACTTAAATGAAAGTCTCTTTATTTATAACAAATTCTATTCTTGTTTATATTTATCTCCAAAATATTTACTATTTTTTAGCCACATAATAAAATACTGACATTGTATAATAAAAATTTTCTTTTTTAAAGTTTTCTTTTAAAGTATTTAATAATTCATTCATTTCAGCCTTAGTTTTATCTGATATATTATTTTTATTATTTGCACTTCTAAATGCTATAGAACTTTCATATAATTTTAATCTTTCTTCAAGTGTTTTACCAATAGTATCAGTAATAGACTGATATAATTGAACATTTTTATAATTATTTTCAATTAAATAGCCATATACTTTTTTACCAATATACCTATCTGTATATTTTGTTATATTTTGTTTTATCATAATTTCATTTTCATATAAATTAAATATTCTATTTAATAAGTGTTGAGGATCAGGATAGCAAAATTTAAAACTATCATCAGGTACTTTAATAATTATTACTCCCCTATCAGAAAGTACCTTTTGTATTTTAGATAATATCTCTGATGGATTTTTTAAGTGTTGCAAAACATATGATAAATTTATAATATCATATTTATTTTTTTCGTCCAAATCATCAATGCTTTTTAGTTCAAATTCATATTTTTCATTATCTTTAAAATTACTTTTTGCTTCATCAATTGCGCACTCATCAATATCAATTCCTAATATATTTTTAATATTATTATATTTATCAAATAACAATTTTGTCTTAAATCCATTAGAACATCCAATATCTAAAACTTTTAAATCATCATATTCTAATATTCCAGATTTATTTAGTACATAATCATCAAAGTTTTGATTTCCAATTGCTTGTTTCTTTAATCTATCTAAATTCCAACTATTATTCATAATTAACCTCACAATTTTAACAAATATATTATATACTAGAACGCAAAAAAACTCCATACTCTCGTTGAAATTTAATAATAATTCATATATAATATTTTTAGAAAAAAATAAAATTCGTAACTTGTATGTAACCTGCTCCATTAAAGAAAAATGCATAATAAAATATATTCTTAAACTTTAATAGAAGTCATTTTTTTAATGCAAAAACTTTAAAAGTAAATCTTAAAAATATGTAAAGAAAAGAAATTAGCATTAATGAATATATACCACAATCCAAAATAACCAAAATTTCAAAAACTATCCACTAATTTAAGAAAACTTACGAATAAATCATTTCGTAAGTTTTAATTTGCTAATTCCTACAATTTCCTAATCAATTTTTGAACTTCCTCAACATCAGAAGAAGCCATATAATACTGTTCTTCATCAACAAATAAAGGCATTTCTTGTTCAGAAATTTCTACACTATAACTAGAACTACCTGCTTTTTGTTTAATAATAAATTTATTTGTTTCATAAGTCCAATTACCATTAGAATCTATTATAACAGAAGCACCATTCCTTGTAATAACACTAGTAATCAACTCACCAAAATGAAATAAAAAGCCATCTATAATTTCTCTTTTAACATTTTCATTTTTATGAACAAGTTCCAATTCAATTTTTGGATACTTAAAAATACTTTTACCAAGTAGTTCTTCCATCTTTAAAGAAAAATCTATCATATCAATTGGAAAAGACAAACTTAATAAATACTTTTCAATATCTTCTTCATGATCTAAATGATGTGGTTGAAAAGAAAAATGACTATAATCCTCTGTTGACCTATCTATTGTAACAGATAATGCCATATCTTGATTTTCTAAAATAAAATAACTAGAATAGAAAGATAAATATCGATAATAACGATTTCCATTATCTAAATTATAAATCGTATAATTTTGCAAAGATAAATCTACTTCCCCACCATCATTTTTATATATATAAGTTTTATTTTCATTATCACATAAAACATCTAACTCAGCATAATTAGACTCAAAATTTTTAGTTTTGAAAATCATTTTTAAAACTTTACCATCACAAAGAAAAGTAATAATATTAGGTTCTAAATAATTAATAACACATTTTTTAAAAGAAGAATTTCCTACTTTTATTAAAATATCTAAAACCATCTCTTTTATTTTTTCATGAATATTTTGAGTAAGTTTGACATTGGTCCACGGATATGGAATTACTCCCAACCATTGTCCAATAACAATTTCTAATTTTTCATTTTCAAATATAATATCACTCTTATCTTGGTGATTTTTTTTAATCTTTGAAAGTACATCTTTTATATTCATAATTTCACTCCTTTTTGCAACATTTTTCCATTATAACACTGATTTAACATGCAAGCCAAGATATTAAACAGATTATTTACACTTATGTGTTAAATACGCCCATTCAAAAACCTCTTTTATCATAATAAAAATTTTCCAATTATCTATAATTCTGTTATAATATATTTAGGTGGTAGAATGAATAATTTATTTTTAGATATTATAAAACATCTATCAAAATATGATATTAACATGAAAGAAAATTACTTGATATATCGTCATATTCAAAACAAAACACCTCTTCAAAAAAGAGCAAAATTAATAAAAGATAAAAAATTTACCTATCACTTTTTTATACCATCTAACTTTGAAACAAAAAAAGTAGTGATTTACCTTCATGGTGGTGGATGGACAACAGGAAGTGTAAAATTCTACAGCCATATACTAAGCATCTTAGCAAATCAATTAAAAAGAAATATCATTGCATTTGATTATCCTCTAGCACCAGAACACCCTTTTCCTGAAGGATTAAATTTTTGCTATGAAGCTATCGAGAATCTTATAAAAAATTCTTCTAAATATAGAATTGATCAATCACAGATTATTATAATGGGAGATTCTGCAGGGGCAAATCTAGCAACTGCTATATGTCTTAAAGCCAAAAAAGAAAAAAATTTTAAAATAAAAAAAGAAATATTACTTTACCCTATTGTCCAAACCAATTTTAAAAATAATAAAAAATATAAATCTATTGAAGAAAATGGCTATGATTATTTTTTAAATAAAAAACTCATTTCAGATTATTTAGACTTATATATCCCCAATAAAAAATACTATAAAAATAAGTATGTAGCTCCCCTTTATGCCAAAAACTTATTTAATATGCCTGAAACATTAATTATTACAGCTAATTTAGATCCTTTAAGAGATGAAGGATATGCATATGCCCAAAAGTTAAAACATTATTTTAATAAAGTTACATACTATAATATAAAAAACGTTATTCATGGGTTCTTTAATAATTTCTTATATTTTAAAGAAAACTATCGAGTAATAAAAATAATAAAAAGATTTGTAGGTGATAAAATTGAATAAACATGATAAATGGTATAGATTAGATAATGCTGCTAAAATATTTCCCCCAACTACAACTGCTTATGATCCTAAAATATTTCGTTTTTCTGTTTTATTAAAAGAAAATGTAAATAAAGAAAATTTACAAATAGCGTTAACAAATACTTTAGAGGATTTTCCAATCTTTAAATCCGTTTTAAAAAAAGGATTATTTTGGTACTATTTAGAAGAATCAAATATCAAAGCCAGTGTAATAGAAGAAAAAAATAGTCCCTGTGAAAAATTGAATACTCCCCTTTTATTTGAGGTAAGCTATTTTCAAAATAAAATAAATTTAGAAGTATATCACGCTTTAAGTGATGGTGCAGGATGTATTACATTCTTTGAAAATTTAATCTATAACTATTTAAAAATAAAGCACCATTTACAAGAAAATGTTATCATAACTAAAAGTTCCAGTTATGAAAAAGAAATAGATAGTTTCTCTAAATACTACAATCCTAAAAATAAAGTAAAAATTGCCAAAAAAGATAATGCTTATCAATTAAAAGGAAAATGGTACCCCGAAGGAAAACTTCGTATTATAACTGGATCAACAAGTACCCAAAAACTTAAAAATATTGCCCATCAATACAATACCACTATAACTGGATTGTTAATTAGTCTGACTATAAAAAGTATGGAAGATATATTAAGTATCAAAGAAAAAGAAAAACCAATTTCCGTTACAGTTCCTATTGATTTAAGAAAATATTTTAAATCAGAAACAGTTCGTAATTTTTTCAATGTAACAAATATAACATATAAATTCACCCAAAAAAATACCCCCCTAGAAGAAATTGTTACTCAAGTAAATGAACAATTAAAAAATAGTTTAAAAGAAGAAGCAATTGAAAATAATATGACAAAACTAATATGGTTAGAAAATTTCTTTCTGATTCGCCTAATTCCTTTATTTATCAAAAATAAAGTTTTAAAATATTCTTATAAACTAACAAGGAAAAAACAAACTTTAGGGCTATCAAATGTTGGAGTTTTTCACTTACCAAAAAATTGTCAAAACTATATAGAAAAATGTTTGGTAATGAATAGTACTGACGCTTTAGAAATATGTATTATTTCTTATGAAGATGAAATATGTATTAGTTTTTCTTCTCATTATATAAATAGTGAACTAGAAAAGAATTTCTTTCGCCTTCTAAAAAAATATAATTTAGATATTACAATATATAACAATGAAATAGAGGGAAGTGATTAGATGAGTAGATGTCCAAAGTGTGAAATGAATTTAAAAACAAACAGTACAGTCTGTCCATTATGCCATAATAAAATTAATTTAGAAGCAAAAAATAGTATCTACCCTATAGTAAAAAATATATATCGAGCCCATGATTTATTAATGAAAATTTCTTTATTTACTTCTATTTGTGGAATTATTTTTTCTTTGCTAATCAATTACTGGGTAAATAATGAAATATCATGGTCTATTTTTGTCATACTAGGTATTATTTCTTTTTGGTTAACTTTCAGTATGGGTATGAACAATAAACAAGGATTTATGAAAATATTATTTGGAGAAATTATCAGTATTATAGTATTATCTATAATCTGGGACTTATCTACGGGATTTCATAAATGGTCTTTAACTTATTGCCTTCCCTTTTTATGTATAAGTTATACAATAACATTCCTAATTATAAGAATATTCACTAGATATACCAAAAAAGAATATATACTCTATACTTACTTAAATTCTTTAATAGGTCTATTCCCATTATATTTCATTTTAAGAGATACCTTAAATACTTTATGGCCCTCTTATATATCAGTATCTACCAGCATTTTTGCTTTGATCTTTTTATTCATATTTAATCATCACACTTTAGAAACAGAAATGGAAAGAAGACTACATATTTAATAAAATAAAGAAATAATAATATCAATACTAAATAAGATAATAAAGCCAATCGATACCCAGATTGGTATTTTCTTTTCAAATTTATTAATCCAAGGAAAAACAAAATAATTAATTAAAGTAGCAAGAATCCCCCATAAAAGGGAAACTTCTAAACAAATATATTTTCCATAATTAAATCGCATATTTGTATAATCCCAATAAGTTCTATGAAATAATATTTCAATCAAATTTCCACCAATAAATTCTACTAAAGTCATAAGAATCGTAATACCAACATAAAAAATAAATACTTGCTTCCATTTTTTCATATGATACTGATTTAAAAATTTATTTAAAATAATAATCAAAAAAGCCCCAAATCCATAAATAAAAGTCCAAGGACCAAATAAAATTCCACTATTAAAATTATCATTAGTAAAAATATTTAAAAAATTTTCAAATAAAAAACCTAAAACAGAAAAAATAAAAAAAATATTTACATAATACATATACATCACCATTATTTAATATACCCATTATGAACAATTTTAGTATCTTTTACAACAATAAAAGCAGATGGATCTAACTTTTTAATTAAATGAATAGTTTCTTGTGTATTTTTACTTCGTACATCAATAATTAATAAATCTTTTTTTTCACGATAATTATTTTTAAGAGAAATAACTGAAACAGCACATCCCTCACTTCTAAGACCATGAATCAATTTCATATTATTTCTTTTAGTTGTAACTTCAATACTATTCACATTTTTAATAAATTTACGTGAAAGAAATCCTCCAATATAAGTACCCGTTGCATAACCAAGAGAATAAAAAATAGGAATAAATACACTATCAATATTTGTATTTAAAGCTTTTCTAGCTGCTATAAACCAAACAAAAACTTCACAAAAAGCTAAAATAGGAGTAAATATACTCTTTTTCCGTACCATAATCATCATTCGAAAAGTAGAAATAGAAACATCAATAATACGAGCAAAAAATATTTCTAAACAAACAAAAAGCATAATATCACCATTCATATTATGCCAAAAATTTAAAATTACATAACTTTTAATATAGCCACTATAATTAAAATAATAACAACCAATACAATTAAAATTGCCCCTAAATATTTGTTATCTTTACGTTTAGAATAATCCCTTTTTATATTTTCTTGAGAATATTGATCACTTAACAAATGAACTTCTACTTGTGTTTTTTTCTTTTCATCTCTTATTTTTCTTTGCATTTTAATTTGGTCCATATCCATCATTGCTCCACAATTCTTGCAAGTATACCCTATACTAGGTAATGCAGCACCACATTTTTTACAATACATGATAATCACCTACTATAATTGTAAACGATTAAAAAGCACTTGTAAAGAAAAGATATAACAAATTAAACAAAACATTTTACTCCATCAAAAAATCTAAATAAATAGGTATCAATTTATTTAGATTTTCTCTTCTGAATTTTATAAGCAACGAATAAAGACAATCGATAAGGCGCAAAACGATTAAAGAATAATGTAACTTTCATAAAAAAAGTAGGGACAATAATCATTTTATGTTGAAATAATTTTTTAATTGCATACTTAGCCACTTCATAACTACTAGCTTCTCTAACAGCAAAGGTTCCATGAGCAACTTCATTAAATTCTGTAGCAACAGGACCAGGACATAATGCACTAATATGAACATTACTCTTCATCATTCTAAGTTCTTCATTAATAGCCATAGTAAGTTTTGTAACATAATTTTTTGTAGCATAATAAGTACTAAGCCTAGGGCCAGCCATAAAACCAGCACTAGAACAAACATTTAAAATATATCCTTGATCTCTTTTAATAAAGTCAATCAAAAATAGTTTTGTTAAAACATGATACGCTTTCACATTAAGATCAATCATCTTAAGTTCTGTGTCTAAATCTGTTTTATAAAATTCACCAAATAGCCCAAAACCTGCATTATTAATTAAAAGATCAATCTTTTTTCCCTTAACTTTTTCATATAATTTATAATTATTATCAAGAATACTTAAATCCATATCAATAACTGTAATATTCGTATCTAACTCTTTTTTTAATTCTAATAGTCGTTCTTTTCTCCTCGCTACTAAAATTAAATCATAACCTTGATGAGAAAGAATTCTTGCCATATCTCTTCCCATACCACTAGATGCTCCTGTTATAAGTGCTAACATAAGTTCACCTCTATTTTATTATTCCCCAAAATTGCTTGTTATACTCTTTTTTGAATTACTTCAAGTAATGCTGGAAGCATTTGCTTTTTTCTTGAAACTAAATCAGCAATATAAACTCCCTCATAAGTTTCCTTCAAATCAAAAGCATCAGTAATTAAATCTTTTGCACTACTATTATAGATGACATAAGAACCATTTTTATAAACATCTGTAATAAAAAGTACACAGCACAAATAATTTCCATCACTAAGTTCATCCAACTTAGCAATATATTCATCCATATTTTCTTCTATATCATTAAAATCCATAGTCATAACTTGAGATATACCAATTACATTATTACCAACACTATAAGTCTTAAAATCTTGATTAATAAGATCATGAACACTAATTCCCTTAATACTAGAAGCGGCTTTAAACATAAGATATCCATATTCATCAATATTGACTTTCGCTATTTTAGCAAGTTTAGAAGCAGCAAAAATGTCTTCTTCAGTAGTAGTTGGAGACTTAAAAATTAACGTATCTGACAAAATAGCACTTAACATTAACCCAGCAATATGTTTAGGGATCAAAACTTTCCTTTCCACAAACATGTTATACAATATAGTACAAGTACATCCAACTGGCATACTTCTAAAATTAATAGGGACAGTTGTTCCTATAGCACCTAAATTATGATGATCAATAATTTCAATAATTTCTGCTTCTTCAATACCAATAACACTTTGAGCTAAACTATTATGATCAACCAAAATTACTTTTTGCTTACTATAATTATCTGCATTGGTAACTTTAAGTAATCCTAAACATTCATTTTTATTATTAACAACTGGATAATTTGTATGTCCCTCTTTATTAGCAAGAGCAATAAAATCAGTTCTATAATCTTTATTATTAATTGTAATTGGTTTAGAATTTATATTAATAGATTTTATTCGGTTGCTTAAAATTACTCTATGAGCAGTATCTAAACTATTATACTTACTAACAATAACATTAACTTTATTTTTTGATGCTTTTTTAAGCAACTTGTTAATAAGAGCATGATTTCCCGTAAGCACGATAAGTTTTACTTTAGATTCAATAGCATAATCAAGAATTTTATAACGATCTCCCACAATCAAAATATCTTTACTAGACAAAGTAACTTCTTCATGAAAAGTTTTACTTTGAAAAGATGCCACCATAGCATTTCCTTTAATCTGTTCATCAAATCGTAATAAAGCTTCCCCTTCTACACAACGCAAAATATTATCATAACTAGTATCTACTTTCTCTTTATCTCCACTAACTAAAAATTTAGCAATTTCTTTTAAAGTTACAAAACCTGTTAACTTTTTAGCTTCATCAATTAAAGGAACTGCTGTAACTCCTTCTTTTTGCATATGATAAAAAGTATCAAAAATAGAACTATTTTCATTAACAATAGCTTTTTTATTATATTTAATATCTTTAATTCTAACTTTCGTATCATTTAAATAATCAGGTTCCTTTACTTTAAAATAATCCATAACAAACTTAGTTTCATTATTTAAATGTCCTAATACTTTAGGAACAGTATTTTTACCCGTTTCATTAAGTAAATAAGATAAAGCAATACTAGAACAAACAGTATCAGTATCAGGATTACGGTGTCCAAAAATATATGTTTGCATAAAAACTCCTTCTTTCGTTATCTAATAATACCATAAAATAAAGCAAAAATAAAGAGAAGATAGATTCTTCTCTTAAAAGTATGAGTTTGAGTTTATATGTTATTTTTGTATAGGATTTATAAAGGTGTATTATTTTTTATTTTCTTCTTATCATTTCTCCTTTCACAATACCAGTATATAAAAGAAATATGAACATTTTGTGTCTATTAAAAGAAAGATTAACGATATTTGCTTATAAATAAAAATAAAGGGAAGATAAATCCTTCCCTAAAAAGTGTGAGTTTGAGTTTATATGTTATTTTTCTTGTATAGGTTTATAAAGTGTGTATGTTTAATATCTAACTATCACTTCTCCTTTCATGATTAAAGTATACTAAACAGTTGTGAACATTTTGTGTAATTTCCGTGAAAGAATAAAGATTTACACTATCTTTTAATCTTAAAATAGAAAGTTGTTCCCTTTTTAGCTACACTTTTTACCCCATAATCAAATTTATGTTTTGATAAAATTTCTTTTACGATAGATAATCCTATACCTGTTGATACTACATTTCTCTGATGTTTCTTATCCTTTTTATAATATTTATCCCATATATAAGGAATTTCTTCTTTTTTTATTCCCTTACCAGTATCCCGAACCTCAAATAAATATTCTTTTTTACTTTCTGTTAAAGTAACGTAAACAATCTTATCATCACCAGTATAATTGATAGCATTATTAACTAAATTATAAATAACCTGCATAATTTTACTTCGATCAGCTTTAACAATTGCCTTTTCTGGCAGTTTAATTATAAATTCATAGTCTTCTGTTGTTTTAAGAATATCATAACGCTTCATAACTTCATGAATAACTTCACACAAATCAAATTCTTCTATCGTAAGAGTATCAGCATCAGCTTGCATCTTAGATAAATCTAAAATATCATTAACCAAAACATTTAATCTTTCAGTTTCTTCAATAATAACATTTAAATCTTTATTCATTTTATCTTTATCTTTATAAGAAATATCTCTTACCATTTCAGCATATGCCCGAATCATAGTAAGCGGTGTTTTAAGATCATGACTTACATTTGCCATTAAATCTCTTCTAAGTTCATCAATTCTAGACAAATCTTTTTCCATATGATTTAAAGTATTAGCAAGTTCATCAATTTCTAATACATCACTTCGCTCAAATTCAATATCATATCTTCCTTCACCAATTTCCTTAGCTTTTTTCGTAATATTAGTAATAGGTCTAGTGATTTTATTAGATAAAAAATAAGAAATAAAACAAGCTAAAACAATAATAATAATTGTAATATAAATAAGTTGCCCTCTAAGAACAATACTAGCCCCATCTAAATCTTCCAAATTAGAATAAACAAAAATATATCCATCCTCAACTCGAATTCCAGACAATAAAGCTTTAGTATCCGACACATTATTAATAAGCTTAATATTAGAAGTATCTTTTTTACTATTCATAGCTTCATTCATTAAATTAGTAATCTGACTATTATTTTTATTTAAACCGCATCCTACCATTAAAGTATTATAAAGAATTTTATCTCCAGAATTTAAACTATATTGAATACAAACCCCATTGTCATAAGCTACATTCTCAAGTTCTGCCACAAGCGATTCAGAAGATAAGCTATGAATGTTACGAATAATATCTTTCATTTTATTTTCTTGATAATGTTCGTAGGAAAATTTAAGTAAAATATTTTGAGAAAAAAGAAGGAGCAAAAGAAGAGTAACACTAAAAATAACTAAATATAAAAGTGTTTTAAAATTAATACTACTAACTTTTCTCTTTAGCATCAAACTTATACCCCATTCCTCTAACAGTTTTAATCACATCTCGATATTTTCCTAAGTTATTCCGAAGTGTTTTAACATGTGTATCAACAGTTCTCTCATCACCATAAAAATCATATCCCCAAACATTAGATAAAATAGTATCTCGAGATAAAGCAATATTTTTATTTTGCATCAAATATTTCAAGAGCTCATATTCTTTAGGAGTTAATACAATTATCTTACCATCTACACTAACTTCATGAGCAAGATCATCTAATACTAAAGTCTCATATTGATAAGTAGCGTTTTCTATTTTAGTCCTCTTAGTTACAGCCTTAATTCTAGCAACCAACTCTTTAGGTGAAAAAGGTTTCGTAACATAATCATCCACACCAATATCAAACCCAATCAATTTATCAAATTCTTCATTACGCGCTGATAGCATAATAAAAGGAATATCTTTTATTTTTTTTATTTCTTTCACTGCCTGATATCCATCCATTTTAGGCATCATAATATCCATAACAATTAAATCAACATCATTATTTTTAACAATATCAACTGCCTCTAAGCCATTTTCTGCTTCTAAAACTACATAATTTTCCAGCACTAAATATTCTTTAATAACATTTCTTATTAAAATTTCATCATCACAAATTAAAATTTTCAACATAATCATCTCCAAATATAACTATATTATAACAAATTTGTGAAGAATAAATGAAAAAAACAACCATTAAGGTTGTACTAAATTACATTCATACCCTAAATTAACATAAGTAGAACGTAGTTCACCATAAGAATTAGGCAAACTCTTACCAAATTCCTTTTCTATTTCTTCCCTAGTAACTTTTACATAAACTGTTAAAGTATAATTATCATCATTAAAACTAGGTGTTCCTGTTATATTTTGATAAGTTATTTCTTTTTGATCCTTATTTTGTTCCTTTAAATCATTATAAGTTTTTTCATCATCAAACGTAAAAACATAAAAGCGAATCACACTTCCTGTAAAACTACCACTTGTAATACCAAATCTCAAAGTTTCATTCTCTTTAACACAATCAAGATACATCTCAGGAATATCATCTTCTGTAACTATTAAAGTACCTGTAACGGTTACTTCATTTCCAGCCTCATCTTTTACAATAATATCAACATGATAATTAGCAGCAGTATTTAAATACTCTTTTACCGCATCTTCATCACTAAAAGCATAAGAACATTTTGTAGCATCTGTACAATTATCAATAAAATCTTCTGCTTTTAACTCTTCTCCAACTTTAGCAGTAACTTCTTTTAATACAACTACAGGGGCAGTTTTATCAACAACTTTTGCAGTACCATTATAAGTATTAGATCCACATGTAATAGTAAATGAATATTCCGCATCAATAACACTAGTATCAGTAATATTTGATGTATCTAATGAACAATTGGCACTATTAATACCACTAAAAGTTGCATAATCTTCAATATTATCAGAAACTTCACTACCCGCTTCAATTTCTACTTCTTTAGGTTTTACTGAAATTTTAGCAGGCTTATTTGACATATTTAAGAAAATATAAACTCCAACACCTACAGCAGCAATTAAAAGAACAATAATAATTACAAAAAGAAGTTTATTTTTCTTTTTCTTAGGCTTAGGTTCTTCAGGATTCATAATAGGAGGTGTAACAGAAGTTCCATTAGAAATAGGCGGAACTGTTCCAATTTCATTAAATACAGGAGTTGTATTAAAACTATTAATTGTCTCAGGAATATCATAATTTACTGGTGAAACAGGTGCAACTGGCTCAACAGATGGAATGGAATTTATTGACTCCACTGGAGGTACAGATTCTACAGAAGGAATTGAATTAGATGGAGTTGCATTAAAATTATTACTACCCCCAACACTATTTAAATCATTTCCTAAAGGTTGAGAGTCTAAATTCTCAACAGGAGGAACAGGTGGAATATCATTAATATTTCCTGTATTAATATTACCTAGTGATACTGCATTTAAATCATTATTCTTTTCATTATTATTTGGCATATTATTATTCATACTATCTAGCCCCTTTATTATATACTAATTATATCCCAAAGGAGAATAAATTGCAATAAAAAACTGATAAGGATTCTTATCAGCTATTTTGCTCCAATTACTACATAAGGGTCATCACTTGTTCCAATTCCTGAAATTATTACATCACTTGCTAAATTAATGACTGGTCGCACGCCGTTTGAATTATAAACATAATTACTACTGATCTGGCCATTATAATCAACACGGGATACACTAGCACTACCACTATGAAAGAGATATGGAGAGATAGTCCAATAATTTGTGTTAGTATACAAGTAATAACTTTGATTAGTTTGTCCGTATACTCCTCCAGCCATTGCTACCTCATCTGCAATTATAAGCCCTACTGGATTTGTTAAAGC
>URNW01000013.1 GCA_900549285.1 uncultured Mycoplasmatota bacterium | reverse complement strand
CTTAACCCTAATATTCCTAATATTATCAAAAGCATTATGCCATGCTTTTGCATAAATTTTTTTACCACATCCTTTCTTTTATATTCTAAGAAAATACTCTTAGAATACTGAATTCTACGATATTTCAAAAGCATATGGCAGTAAATTTTTAGTAAATTTACTGTTTTTTTATATATTTTTTACCTAAAAATTATCGCATAATTCAGTATTCTACGAATTAAACTATATAGGGATTGTTTTTTGTTCCTATACCACTAGATACCAAATCTCCTTTAATAGATATAACTGGCTTTACTTTTTGATAAGCAATATTAACATAGGGATTATTTATGCTTCCATCCGCATTTATTCTAAATGCTCTTGTATAATCAAGATGCAGACCAGCGGGTGTTATAAGCCAGTAGTATTCTCCAGTATATAAATAATAACTACTATTAGCTTTACCATAATAACCACCAGCGAATACAATCTCATCATAGGATGGTAAACCAATTTTAGAATTTATAATTCCATGACCATTACCATCTGCTTTACATGTTAAGTTAGGAATATATTCTGTATAAATCTGTGCTATAGCATCTTGAAATGTATAATAAGAAGCTGGAGCAACTTTTACTTCTTCACAAAACTCTGAATTTACAATTTTATCATTTACTTTTAATAAATTTTCATTATACCAGTTTTCTAAATTAACTTTTAAAGTGCTATTGGTGTAATACATATTAGAATATATATCAACATCATCATACATATCATTAAAAGCATAGTTTCCATTTAAAGCACTATCTAAAATAAGCCTAATTGAGCCATCCCCATTTATTCTAATAATTTTCCAAAGAAAATCGCCAAAAGATAAATAGTTGTTATTATTAGCACCTCTATAATAATAACTAATTCCATCATTATCTAAAGTACTATACATTCCTTCATCAATCGTTGCAATAGTATTTAAATCTGGATTACTTTTACTTTCAATATATTCTCTACCACCATTATCATACAAAATTCTATCCTTAATTGAAAGCACATCAACTTTTACATCCCCACTAATCATTAACTCAGTATTAAAAGCACTATACCCTATACTTAAACTTACAATTCCTAATATTATCAAAAGCATTATGCCATGCTTTTGCATAATTTTTTTACCACATCCTTTCCATGTTCTAAGAAAATACTCTTAGAACTATGAATTCTATGATCGTTATCAAAAGTATTTACAGTAAATTTTTATAAATTTGCTGTTTTTTTATGTGTTATTTATTAAAAAACTATCACACAATTCATAGTTCTATATTACTAATTTGGGGTAAGAACTATTCTAAATGTTGGAGTTACGGAGAATGTAGTAGCACTTCCATATCCTCTTGCAAAAGCAAATATTCCACCATTAGTTCCACTATTATAACCATTAAATACTCCGCCTCTTACAAACCATGGAGCTTCATAGTTTATAAATGTTGCTTCATCTTCATACCAACTACTAATCTTTCTTGTTTTATTCGTAAATGGTCCCATCTCTCCTGTTGCATCACCAAGAATTCTTAAATTGTAACTGGTCTGGGAACCTGAATAAGTATATCCATCATAATATTTTTTTATTGGTATATCATAACCATCTGTAACTTCTGTTATACCATCACTATTATCACATTCAGGACAACTTAATTTACCTTTAAAACCCGAATTATATTTATTACTTTTGCCACTATATGGCTGTCCATTAGAATCTAATAAAACGCCCATCACATATTCAACAGTTCCTCCATTCATGTCATAAATACCTGTGATATTTCCTGTTGTACTGGCAAGATATCCTATTGAAGTATTATAAGTACTATTACAGCTTCCATCATTACAATAGCGATTACATACTTCATTCTTACCATTATAGCCACAGGTAGGTTCATTAATCGAAGCATATCCTGTTATATAACTAGAATTATTATTGATTCTTACACTTTGGCTAGATCCATAAATACTATGTTGTAGATATGCGACTGCTCCCCATTCAGTGTTTTTCATCATATGACTGTCTAAATTTCTTTTATAATCATATGATGTATAAAAAGCATTGGCAACATTTATGTTTCCCCATGATTTTATATTTGGTTTTATTTGGACAACATTCCCATTTCTTACATTATAATCACTTGTTAGAGTAGTTCCTGTTTCAAACTTTCCTACCCACATTCCATTACTATCAAAACTAGTAAATGCTGGATGAGTTAACCATTCTCCTATTTTACTTCCATTCGATACTAAGGTTTTTTTATCTTCAAAAATTATTTCTATGGTTTGCTCTTTCTTTTCTGTTCCAGTTAAGCCACTATAATTTCCTTCATCAAATATTTTATACTTAAATCTTGGTATCCAAACAAAGTAACTCTCAATATTTTCTTCAGGAATGATATCACCATTTAGATAAACTACACTTTCATCTTTTAAAATTACGGTATTTGCCCATTTTTGCTCTTGATAGGAGTACCACTTATCATAAAAACTAGCTTTTCTAACAGTTCCATCATTTGCTATTACTACAGGTATTAAATCATCTTGCAGTACAGGATCTGCTCCGTTTAAAACTTCATCATGATATAAGGCTCCTTCTACTTTTGCATCTCCACTTATAGTAAGATTTTGATTAAAAGCACTATACCCTATACTTAAACTTACAATTCCTAATATTATCAAAAGCATTATGCCATGCTTTTGCATAAAATAATATAACCACATCCTTTCCATCATTCTAAGATAATACTCTTAGAATAATCAATTCTACGATATTTTAAAAGCATATGACAGTAAGTTTTTATAAAATTTACTGTTTTTTTATATGTTTTTTTACCTAAAAATTATCGCACAATTGATTATTCTATGTTTATGTTTATCCTTCACATGTTATACTATCATCTGAAATAATATTAGGATTACTTGCAATATTATGATACTTAAATTGAACATTAGATTTATACTTTATATATCCAGTACTCCTATTCAATAATTCAGGTTTCCCTTCGTATCCATTAATTGTTGCGTTACAAATATTAATAGTTCCCAACCCTCTATTTTCTATATTACTTGATCCATTACTACTTGTTACGTTCAACTCACCACCTAATATATTAAAAATTCCTTTGCCACCAGAATTAATTACAATTGTACTTAAAAAAGCATTTATTTTTCCTGTGTATATGTTGGTAGTTCCGTTAGTTGAAAAAAATGCGTGGTTATCTAATGAAGTAACTGTTCCATTATAAAAGTTTATAATGCCTTGAGCATTTTCAATTGTACTGGCTGTAGAACCGATAAAAGTACCATTATAAATGTTTAGTGTTCCTAAAGTGTTTGTAACTGTTGCTCGACTAATTCCACCAGTATTATTTATCTCATAAATTCCATCTTTAATTGTTAATATTCCATTTTCCTCATTTCTAATAAGTGATGAGCTATTTGTAGTCTGTATGTTAATATTTGAAACACTACTATCATTTATTGTAAAATTACTATTTCTGTTTCTAATTCCATATCCATATGCACTTATAGTACTTTTATTCAATTCACCTTTAGAATTTCTTACGTAAAAGCAATTATCTTGGTAACATGTTATTTGACTATTACTAACACTAGTATATCCACTTGAAATTATTCCTAGTCCTTTCCCATTTGAAGATGAGATAATTCTATCAATAATAGCTCCTTCTTTATTATCTTCTATCATCAATGGATAGCAATTTAAAATGTCATTGGTACAATAGTGATTACTTCCTGTTATAGTTGCTTTATCATGAGCTAAAATTTTATTATAAGATCCTCCTTCTATTTTTAAATCTCCTTGTTGATGTAAAATGCTACTTACGTTTCCTCTAATTGAACCATTATTTCCAATTATTTCTAAATCACCACTATTTGTAATTAAATACTCACTTTCATTAAGATTTCTTGATGAAGTAATATTTTTCCCATTTAAGTTTAATTTTATATTTGTATTGTTTAAAGTAGTTAATTTATTTTCTTCATTATCTTTAAGTATCACTATATTAACTAAACTATTATCTGCCCAATTAAGAGAAGAACTAAAGCTTGAAGCTAAATAAACAGTTGTGTCTTTGGAAATATTGTCTAAATATAAGGTATTTACATTAATACTTGGTATTACTCCATTATTTGCTTCTATGGCTACATAATTGTCAATATTATTTAAATATGGTGTGTTTTCTAATGTTAGAATATTATTTTCAGTATATTCTATCAATGTTTCTTCATCATTAATAAGAGTAATCTGATAACCATCATATATTTCTAAATCATATTTTAAAGATAAACTTACTTCTTCTACATTACTACTTAAACTATTAAAAGTAATAGTAAATAGTAATTTTTCTTCTTCATATACTTTGTTTATTTCCAATCCACTTATTTCATAAAAAACTTGTGAATTATTAAAGCTTAATTCATCAATACTTCTTATAATCCACCTCTTACCTGTAGTATTTGTTATTTCTACTTGATAAGTGATTGATGAATTAGAATTCATTAAACTAACATGAGTACTAGTAGTATCTTTAGAATATTTAGGATTATATAACTCATTACTGTTTACTTTTTCTAATAATTTAATATTCGTAACACGTATATCGGCTGGTATTCTAACTGTTGCCTCTCCACTAATCATTAATTCACGATTGTAAGCACTATACCCAATAGATAAACATAAAATTATTATGATTATCAAAAGCATTATGCCATGCTTTTGCATAAATTTTTTTACCACTTCCTTTCCATCATTCTAAGAATATACTCTTAGAACAGTTAGTTCTATGATAATTATTTAATGAAAAGTAATGTATTTTTTACAAATATGTTACTTTTTTTGTACTTAAATACTTAATAAATATCGCACAACTAACTGTTCTATGTTGTATTAACAACTTTATAGGGATTTGTCTTTGTTCCATTCCCCGACAGCATAATATTTGCTTTTAAGTTAATGACTGGTCTTATGCCATAAGTATTATATACTCTTCCATTAGTGAACTCACCATTTTGAAACACTGCAAACAATCTAGTAAATACAGAGCCACAAGGAGATATTGTCCAATAATATTCATTCGTATATAAATAATAAGTTAAATTTTGTGTTTCATGAACGCCACCAGCAAAGGCTACTTCATCTGCACTTATTAATCCTATTGGATAATTTAGAGATTGATTGCCAACGTTACTAATTGTATATAAATCTTTAATAATATCAGGACACTTTAATGTCGGTTGTTTATTATTATATAAGCGATACCTTGCTCCATAATAAGTAGTTTCATCCCCAATACCGCCAGTACCATCTGGAGCTGAAGAACTATTTGTTGTTGATGTTCTATCTCCACAAAAACCACTATCGTTAATCAGTGTAGAATACTTTAATAAATTAGTTTCATACCATTTATTTAATTCATTTAAAATTGTGCTATTTGTACTTGTTCCATGTTGTTCACCAATTGTATACTTAAAACCAACATATTCACTTCTATCTGATAAAGTATTAAATGCACTTGTTCCTATTTGAGTATCACTTCCTGTTTGATTCGTTGTTGTTCCATTATAGATTACTCTAATAGATCCGTCTCCATTAATACGAATGATTCGCCAGTAGTAGCCTGCAAAATATAACCAATTATTTTGAATATCACCACGATAATAATAGCTTGTTCCATAATCATCACTTGTTGCATACATTCCTTCATCTGTTGTTGCTATCTTACTAAAATCTGGAGTACCTTTACTTTCAATAAAATCCTTTCCACCATTATCATTTAAGATTTTATTTTTAGCAAGATCATAAGTAACTTGAAATGTTGCTTCTCCACTAATATTTAAATTCGTATTAAAAGCACTATACCCAATACTTAATCCTATAATTGTTATTAATACCAAAATTAATATTTTGGCTTTTATTTAATCACTTCCTTTCATGTATTTATGAAGGAGTAAGAAGTATCTTACTCCTTATAAACATTAATTATTTTTAGCTTGTTCTTTTAAATATTTTTGCTTTTCTAACCAGGCTTTTGTAATTGTTAATTTATATAAAGTTTTATCATTCATGACAATAAAATAACTCTTTTCTCCTGGTATTACTTCATAATAAATAATTGGTTGTTTAGTTGTTTCATATACATCTATTAATTCTTCAATACTCATTACTCTTATTTTATTTTCAAAATTATTTTCATCAATATTTGGACGTTTACTTGTAACAATTAAACGATCATAATTTTTTAAGATTCTATGTACTTCTTGTTCATATAAGTTCTTCTTATTATCAGTACTTAGATAAATATAAATTGCTGCACCAATAAAAGTAATACCTAAAATATCAAATAATATTCCTCCTGCTAAAGTTAAAGAATTTTGTATTTTAGCTGAGGTTACATTACTAATTGTTCCACTTTCATTAATATCATCTGTTTCTAAGCCAATATTGATTGTTTGTTCAGATAAGGGAATTGTTACCGTAAGAGTATTATCCTTTTTTAGCTCTTCATTCGTTAATTCATAATTACCTTCCGTTTTTACTGTTAAAGTAATTACTAAATTACTATCTACTGTTAGAGCATATTCACTTTTAAATGCATTTACATACTCGTTATATTTATCATAATCAATATCGATATCTTCATTAATCACAAAATTATTATCTGTTATATCCACTGTTTTATTGTTTAATAAAACTTCTGGTCTTTCATATAAAACTTTGGTTGGATCATTTTTATCTGTAACAACTAAATTTGCTGATATATCATAAGCATAATGATAATCTAATTCTTCTGTTGTATGAATTTCATAATTAAATTTTACATTAATACTTCTAATTAAACTAGCTATATATTGCATTCCTTTATCTAAGAATGGCTTATCATAATAATCATTTTCTTTTAAATAAACTTTATAATCTACTTTTCCAAGTTCATTGTATGTAACTTTATTTTCATCATCTACCGTAATAGCATCTTTTGTTAAAAAGAAACCAAGAATAATAAAAATAATTGCTGGTAAAACTAAAATACTAAACCATGCTCCATACTTTAAACGTTTTTTAGGCTTACTCACATAATATCTTTTTTCAGCACCTTCATATTTTACTCGTTCACTCATTTTATACTCCTCCTATTAATTCATTTAACCAAATTGTTGGATAACCAACATAAGGAATTTTTAAAGTAGCTAGTCCTATAACATCTTTTTTATCTACAACCCAATTATCTTCGGTATCATTGTGATCTCCCTTTGTTTTAAATTGATAGGTATTATTTTCTTTTATTACTTCTATTACACGGTGTACTACTACTTTATCACTTTCTTTAAATACTAATATTGTTCCTTCTTTAATTTTATCTAATTCATTTTCTTTTAGTTTTTCAACAATTACGACATCTCCTACTTTAATATTTGGCTCCATAGAACCACTTCCTATTGCTAAAGAGTAATACTTAAATACCCCACTTGTAAGTCCTACTATTCCAATTAAGAAGAGTATGATTACAAAAGAAATACATTTTCTTAATGCTACATGAACATGCAATTTTTCTTTTTCCTCTTCCCTTAGCATATTTTTAGTAACTCCAAATAAAATAATTGGATAGATAAAACTTATTACAGCTTCTAAATATAAATTGAAATGAGGTAAAATAGGAATAAGATAAGTAGGTAATCCCATTAAAAGCCGATATAAAATATTAGCTTTATATCCAAATCTTAAAATCCAATAAGTAAATAGTATGTTTTTACTAATACTTGGAATTAATGTAATTGCTACTAATTCTAAAATATCATAATGATTATTTAAATCATATAAATACAGGGAACTTACTACATCTAAAAAGATAAATAGTATGGTTGAAAATATAATTAATGATTTTCTTTTTTCCCCTTTGATGGTTAATTCATATCTTAATAATTCACTGGTAATAACAAAAAGGATCAGAGGTAAGGTATTCCGTAAAATATTAAGGGGTGATAAACTATAGCTATTATTCACAAAGCCTAAAAATATACCTGATAAATAAGTTATGATTTGATAGACAAAAGCAAAAATAATAACCATTAAAATTCCATCTTTTTGAAAGCGGTGGCGATCTTTTTCATAGCCTAATATAAAAATAGCAAGTAACCAAAAGATCAGTAAGAAAAAAGAAAGAATAAGAGGATCTTTGATAAAAAGAAACAAGGAATTAATAAAGAGAAAAACACAAAAAAGAATATCAATTCCAAGTAATTTCTTTTCACTAGATTTCATGATTTCACCTCTTTTCTTTCTTCATAACGAAAAGTGCAATCTTAAACTTGCACTTCTTTTTTAAGACTTATTTTTGGGAATAAGTAATCACTGTATCTAAACCACTAATGGTAACATCATCTTGTGGTAATTCTTCCGCACTAATATCACTTTTATAAGTTAAAGTTAAATTTACGGTTTTGGTTTCTGATGCGTTTAGAGTATCATCTGTTTTTACTTCGGCTCCACCATTTTCATAAGTTAGTTTATATTCAAGATGATTACATACATTAGTCTCATCTTGTTCTTTATTTAATCCTGATCCTGTACAAACTGGTTTTCCTAATGAAACATTAGTAATTTTGGCATCAAAACTTCCTCCATTAGTAATATCAAATTGGTATTTGATAGAATCACCAGGACTTTTTAAAGTTACAGCAAAATTACTAATCGTTGTATCTTCCGTATTGATTGTTGGTTTTGATGTTTCTTCTGCTGTTCCTGTTTTTGCTACCTCTTGTAAATTAGTAAAATGTACATCCCAAGATGTTGCTTTTACTGTTGCTGTGCCATTAATATGCAGATCACGACTAAATGCGGCAAACCCCACTCCTAAACTTACTACAGCGATTAAAATAGCTATCACTGCTAAAATTCTTGATTTTCTTTCTTTTTCCATTTTTATTTCCTCCTATTTTTAATTTTGAGAATAATTTAGGTCTATTCCCAAACCTTCAATTTTTACTTCCTCATTTGGGAGGGTATCTCCTTCATAAGTAAGTGTTAACTTGACTGTTAATCTTTCTTCTTTTTTAATGACATCAGCAAGACTATATGTAGAGCCATCTAATTTGGTTAAGGTATACTTTAGATGATCACACACCAGTTTTTCATCTATTTCTTTATTAGCTCCACTTCCTACACAGATAGGTTTAGGCATATTTAAAGTTGTTAATTTGGCATCTAATCCCCCAGCATTTACAATATCAAATGTATAACTAATAGAATCATTTGGACGATTTAATTTGACATAATATGTACCAATACTTGTTGAATTATTAGTAATGGTGGGATGAGTTATTTCTTCTGCTTCACCTTTTACTTCAGCTGAAGATAAATTATCAAAATAAATATGCCAATTTGCATTTCCCATACTTGCATAGCCATTTATATCTAGTTTTGTACTAAAACTAGCAAAGGATATACTCATACCCGCTATGGCAATTAAAATCGCCAATATAGCCAAAACTTTTGTTGTTCTTTTCTTCTCCACACTCTTTAATCACCTCTACCATCTATAATAAGATTATACCCCCCCCACTATCTTTGTCAATTGGGAGTTTATACTTTTTTTAGAAATTACTTTTATTTTCTTTTTGATATTATTTTTATGTTAAATTCCTCATTTATTATTCTAATAGTCTTTCTAATTTTTATGTTCTAGAAAAAATAGGTAAAATAAACGCGGAAATGGAGGTGAAAATATGCAATATATCGATTATTTAGATGAATGGCTACATCAAAAGAAGAATATTAAAATTCAATCTTGGCAAAAATATGAAACTATAATTCGGATTCATATTAATCCTTTTTTTCAAAACATTTCTTTAAAAAAGGTTAGTGAAAAAGATATGGAAAAATTCTTTTTAGAAAAGCAAAATCTATCTTTATCTATGAAAAAGACACTTTTATATATTTTAAAAGCTAGTTTAAAAGATGCTATAAAAGAAAAAAGAAGAAAAGCTCTATTATTTTCTAATTACTTTCCTACACGTGAAAAAAAGGAAGTTATAATTCTAGGAAAAGATGAGCAAAAAAGAATAGAAAACTATATTATGAGTAAAAATAATTTACGACATCTTTTTATTTTACTTACTCTTTATACTGGGCTTAGAATTGGTGAAGTATGTGGTTTAAAATGGAAAGATATCGATTTTGAAAAAGAAACTTTAAAAGTAGAAAGAACAATCTTGCGAATTAAAAGTAATGGAAGTAAAACAAAATTAGTTGCTAGTATTCCTAAAACCATTACTTCTAAAAGAATGATTCCTCTTCCTTCGTTTATCATTCCACTATTAAAAAAACAAGATATTATTCCTGAAAATTATATCTTGTCTCGATCTAATAAATTATATGATCCACGTATTTTAGAAGATTCTTTTAAACGTCTATTAAAAAAATTAAACATTCAATCTATTCATTTTCATGCTTTAAGACATACTTTTGCAACTAGATGTATTGAAGCTAAAGTTGATATCAAAACACTTAGTGAACTTTTAGGTCATTCTTCTATTGAGATTACCCTAAAGACTTATGTCCATACTTCAGATACCTTGAAAAAAGAATCTATTCATCATTTAGTTTCATTTATGCATCAAGATTAATCTTTAAACTTTTTAGATAATACTGGTTTTAATAATTCATCTATTACTATCATAACTAAGACAACCATTAAACAATATAAGAATTCCATAGATGAAATCGTTGTTAAATTAAAGAGGAATTTTATAGGCGTTATATAAATCACAATTCCTATCAATAATAATATTAAAATACTTATATTTAATTTCTTATTATTCAATATTTTAGAACTAATCACTGGTTTTTTAATATTTTTACAAGAATATGCAAAGCACAATTCTAGTATCATTAAACAGATAAAAGACATAGTTCTAGCTGTTTCTGGTCCATTTAGATGCAGATTTAGAAAATAGATAAAGAGAATGGCAATGCTCTTTAAACAGGAAGAAACAAGTATTTTACTAATTAAAAAAGGGGTAAAGAAGGAACTATTTTTTTTACGTACTTCTCTTTTCATAATATCGCTATCTGCTTGTTCAAAAGCTAAAGATATCGCTGGTATAGAATCAGTAATTAAATTGATAAATAATAACTGAATGGGAACAAATATGGTATAACCACATATTAAACCAACAAAGACCGTAATCACTTCAGTAATATTTCCTATTAATAAATAGGTTATTACATTTCTTATATTATCAAATATTCTTCTTCCTTCTTTAACAGCTGAGACAATTGTAGAAAATGAATCATCTACTAAAATAATATCGGCAACACTTTTACTTACTTCTGTACCAGTAATACCCATACCTATTCCAATATCACTAGCTTTTATAGCAGGAGCATCATTTACCCCATCCCCTGTCATAGCAACTACTTTATCATGTTTTTTCCAAGCATTTACAATAGCTAGTTTATTCATGGGACTGACACGAGCATAAACACAATATTTATCAATATTTTGATATAGTTCTTCTTCACTTAACTGATCTAATTCTTCTCCTGTTATTGCTTCTTCTTCATTTGTTAATATGCCACTATCTTTTGCTATCGCAATTGCAGTATTTAAAGAGTCCCCTGTAATCATGATTGGTTTTATATGAGCAGATTTACACAATTCAATCGATTCTTTCACATCTTTTCTTGGAGGATCTATTTCTCCTACTAAACCTTGAAAAATTAAATCATCTTCACTCATTTTCTCATTTTTTAGTTCTTTATAAGCATAAGCTAGTAATCGTAAAGCTTTACTGGAATTTTCTTTTTCAACAAGATTTAATTTTTCACGTATTTTGTTATCTAAAACCGTTATTTTGCCTGAATTTATTATTTTAGTACAATGTTTCATTACTGAATCATAGCTACCTTTGGTGAATAAATACTTTTTATTATCTATCACAACTATAACAGACATCATTTTACGTTCTGAATCAAAAGGAATTTCATCTATTCGAGGATATTTTTCTTTCAATTTTTTACTATCTATAAAGCTATTTAAATAATTCATAATAGCAATCTCTGTTGGATCACCAACTAATCCCTTTTCATTTTCATTTACATCATTATTTAAAGCTAAATTATATAAAAATAAAGAATCTTTATCTAAAGAGTGATCATCTTTAAAAGGCTCAAAATCATAATATAATAAAACTAATTTCATTTTATTTTCAGTGATTGTTCCTGTTTTATCCGTACAAATAATTTCAGTACATCCAAGAGTTTCCACACTATTTATTTTTCTTACTATGGCTTTTTTCTTAGCAAGAGAGCTCATTCCTAACGATAAAATAATCGTTATAACGGCAGGTAAACCCTCAGGTATTGCGGCAACAGCTAGAGATATGGCTAGTAATAAACTTTCTTTTAAGGGCATATCTTTCATTATACTTACAATAAACATGGCTAAAATAACAATAGAAATAATAATCGTTAATACTTTACTAATACCATTTATTTTCTTTTGAAGAGGTGTTAATTCTATTTTAGTATTGTTTAGACTAGAAGCTATTTTTCCTATTTCTGTAGACATTCCTGTTTCTGTTACGATACATTCTCCTTTTCCATAAACAACATTTGTCCCTGCATAAACCATATTGGTGCGATTATTTAAACTCATATCTTCTAAAATAGGATCCGTTGTTTTTAATACTGCTACAGATTCTCCTGTTAAAGATGCTTCATCTACCTTTAAAGATTTTACACTAATTAATCTAGCATCTGCCGATATTTTATCTCCTGCTTCTAATAAGACTATATCCCCAATTACTAGTTCTTCACTATTTAAATAAATTATTTCGTTATCTCTTCTTACTTTTACTTTGGTAGTTTGCATCTTTTTTAAAGCTTCTATGGCTTGGTCAGCTTTTAATTCTTCCATAAAACCTAAGATTGCATTAATAAACACAATTAATAAAATAATAATACTATCGATATAAGATTCTTTATTTAAATAAGAAATCAGAAAAGATACTATCGCCGCAATTAATAAGACAATGATCATTAAATTTTTAAATTGATTAAAAAACTTTAAAAGCTTTGATTCTTTTTTAGCTTCTACTAATTTATTAGGTCCATCTATTTCTAGTCTTTTTTTAGCTTCTTGTTTACTTAATCCTTTTTTATCAGTCTTTAATTTTTCTAAAACTTCTTCCAAGCTCAATTTATAAAAATTCACTTAATCACCCTAGTATAAACTATTTAATCCTTTTTCACGTTTTTTAGTAGTTCCACCTTCAATATCATAACAATCATTAATAATAAGAAAAGCAGATTCATCTAATTCTAAAATAATTTCTTTAAACATATAATAATCCCGATTAGGAACAATACATAACAAAACATCTTGACTTTTATTTGTATATCCTCCTTCTGCTTTCATTCTTGTAACACCAAGTTTTAAATCATTAATGATTACTTTTTCTATGGCATCTATTTTACTACTATTTATAATAAACATTTTACTTTCAGATATTCCTATTACCATTTTGTCTACAATGACACTGGATACATATAATATAATAATTCCATATACTACTTTTGGTATGCCAAAAACAATTCCACCAAATAAAATAATAAAGATATTGCTTAATATAGATGCTTGTCCTTCTGGCATATGCATGTATTTGCAAACAATTTGCATAATAATATCGCTTCCCCCAGTCGTGTATTCCATTTTGTAGACAATACCATAAGCAATACCATATAAAATACTTGTTAGAGCTACTGTTGTGATCATATCATCAAAAACAAACTTGGTTGCTAACATTTCACCAAGTGGAGCAGTTAAAGTAATCATTATTGGATATAAAATACTTCCAAAGACACTTTTCATTGTTTTATCTTTTCCTAAGAAAATAAAACTAATTCCGATTAGGAGAATGGCAGTTATATATATAAATACTTGATCATTCCATCCAAATAGATCATTAAATATAATTGCTAAACTTGTTGTTCCACCCACTATTAAATCATTTGGTTTTAAAAAAACATTATAATTCAAACCTAATAGAAAAGTTCCTAAAATCATTAAAACTAATCTAGGAATTCTATTTTTATCTAGTACTCTTTTTAATATTTTTGGTATGTCCATATTATCCCTATCTTTCTATTAAAATAATAGCGAGAAACATCTTAAAAGTCAATAGAAAATAGATGAATCTTACTTACCAATACCGATCAAATAAATAAATATCTATATTTAACTCCTTTTTTAGAACTCCACATTTTTCTTCTTTATTTTGATAACCACTACTTATCACACATGTATTTTTTTCTGTATAAATAAAATCAATTATAAAAAAGGCAACAAGTACGATAACAATTCCAATTAATATATCTTTCATATACATACCTCTATTAAAAGATTAGCTTTTTTATATTTAAAAGTCAACATAAAAAAAAATACTTTACATATTATTAAACTAGAGGTGAAATGAATGAACGGTAATTTTTTTGGAAATCCAACCTTTCCAACTAATCCATCTAGCAATACTAATTCTAATATTACTAGTCCCCCAGGTAATTATAGCTACACAAGCTCTCTTCCTATGGAACAAAGTTATATTGAAAATATTTTAAGACTGAATAAAGGAAAAAAGGTAAAAGCTTATTTTTCTTATCCTGATTCTACAGAATGGAGAGATAAAGTTTATGATGGAATCATTGAGGAAGCTGGTCGAGATCATTTAATTATGAGTGATCCTAAAACGGGAGATTGGTATTTACTTCGGATGATTTATCTTGACTATGTTACTTTTGAAGAAAAAATCAGATATAACCATGACTATTCAGATAAAACGTTCTAATAAGGACGTTTTTATTTAAAATAATGATCAAAGAAGATTTTTTCTTCCCCTAGGATGCTTTTTTTACCATGACCTGGATATATTATAATATCATCATCATATATTTTTATTTTAGCTAAGCTTTTTTTCATATCTTCTATACTAGATGTTTCTAGGTCGCATCTACCAATTGTATGATAGAATAAAAAATCGCCTGTAAACATTACTTTTTCTTCTTTAAAATAAAGGGTGATGGAATCACTAGCATGACCTGGTGTTTTAATAACTTCATATGAAAAAGTCTTTTTAAGAAAGGTATTATGCTTTAATTGATAGTAATTTTCTAATTCTTCTAAAGCTAATATATGATCCCAATGATGATGCGTTATTAGAATTTCTTCTACTTCATAACCTTTACAGACTTCCTTTATTTTTTCAGATTCATCTCCTGGATCAATAATTAAACATTTTTTATCTTTCTTTACTATATAGCAATTTGTTTTTAAACATCCTACTACTAAATTTTCTATTTTCAATTTTATCACCTGTTTTATCATAACAAAAAACAAAGATTTTTTCAATTATCTTTGTTTTTTATAAGTTCTTTTAAGATCTTTACACAATTTTCAATTCCTATATTACTATTTAAACAAATATCATAATGATTGGGATTATCCCACTCTTGATTGGTATAATATTTATAATGCTTTCTTCTAGCTTTATTTATTTTTTCAATTGTTTTTTGAGCTTCTTTTTTCTTTAAGCCATAGTATTTTACTGCACGATTTATCTTACTAGTTAAATCTGCATAAATAAATACTTTTAAAACATTTTTTTCATTCTTTAAAATATAATCAGAGCATCTACCAACAATGATACAGGAATCTTTCTTAGCTAACTCTTTTATAATTCTATTTTCACTTATAAATAATTCATCATCTAAATTGTAACTATTATTTAAATTGGTATAATTATTTTTTATTTGATCATGATTCATTATATACTCTACTGATAAATTAGAATCTTTGGCAACAAGATCAATTAAATCTTTGTCATAACATTTTATTCCTAGCTCATCTCCTAATAATTTTCCTATATAGCGACCACCACTACCATATTCACGATTGATGGTTATAATGATTTTATTTTTTAAGCTAGATGGTATTTGTACTTCTTTACTTTCTGTTTGTTCTTTTATTTGTTCTTTATTTAATTTATTATACTCAGATTTTAATATAAATATCACTATAATAAAAGTTATGGCATCTGCAATTGGAGCAGCATACAAAGCTCCATATAAGCCAAAAATATTTACTAAAATTAAACATAAAGGAATAAATAAAATAATTTGTCTAATAAAAGATACCGCAGTAGATTTTTTTGCATTTCCTAAAGATTGGATAATAATACTACTACACATCTCTAAAAAGTTAAGAGCTGATACAAGAAGAAATATACGGCAACAATCTACGGCAAATTCCATATATAAAGCATTATCACTTGAACCAAATAAGCTAACTAAAGTTTTGGGAAAGAAAACAAAACCAATATTAAATATAATACCAATTATTAATCCTACTTTTAAGACTTTTTTGATTATTTCTTTTACTCTTTTGGTATTTCCTGCTCCATAATTAAAGCCTATAATTGGTTGAGCTCCACACGCTAATCCTAAAATTACAGAAACATAAACATTAATCAATTTTGAAATTACTCCATAAACTGATAGAGGAATATCAGAACCAAACTTAGTTGTTGCTCCGTACTTCGTCATTACATTATTCATTACAATAAATAAAGCTAATACAGTCATTTGTATAATAAAGCTAGCAATACCATATGATAATGTTCTTTTTAAAGAATTATTTAAACGATAATCTTTTTTTGTCATTTTTACTGATTTTATTTTCCATAAGTATGCTATGGCAATAATACATGAAGCAATTTGACCTATTACAGTAGCAAGTGCTCCCCCTACTACTCCCATATCAAAGCCAAAAATAAATACAGGATCTAAAATAATATTAATGATGGCTCCACTTAATAGGCAGACCATTGAATACTTTGGAGATCCATCTGCTCTAATAAAAGAAGCTAGACCTGAATATATAATCATGAATGGAGCTCCTATTAAAATCACTCTACCATAACTCATTGCATAATCATAAACATTTGCTGTACATCCAAAAAATTGAATCAGATTAGGAAGAAATATCTCTCCTAATAAACATACAATTAAAGATACTATTATTAGAAGTATTACTCCAGCACCTATACTTCTTTTTGCTTCTTCTACATTCTTTTCTCCTAATCTTAGGCTTAAATTAGCCGCTAAACCATTTCCTATTAATCCCGCTAAACCTGTACAAATGATTACTATGGGAAAAATTACATTTGTTGCAGCATTTCCTAAATAACCTACTCCCTGTCCAATAAATATTTGATCAACAATATTATATATAGAATTAATTAGCATACTAATAATACAAGGTATTGCAAAACTAATTAATAACTTATTAATATTGTCTTTTTCTAAATCTCTTTGTTTCATTTAACACACCTTCCTATCATACAAAAAAGCGTAGTCTGGATTTACGCTTTTTGCTACACGACAGGTTTCAGTATAACACAAAAATAAATTTTGTGTAAGTTTTTTTAACTACATTTACCATTATTTTTTAAATAATATTTTTCGATAGCTGAAAAAATTTCATCACTATTTTCATAATCATCTACATTTATAATCTCTTTTATATTGTCGCTTATTTTTACTATTTCATCATTTTTAGTTGTAATTGTGTAAGTTTTTTCATCATCAAGTAAATTACAAGTAAGGCTGGAAGCAATTTGTACTTCTTCAGTATTTTCTTTTTTAAATACAGTAAACATTAAAATAGCAATCATAATAAAAACTATATAAATAATAATCATTACGCCAATAAATTTAAGAATTTTTATAATAATTCCCGCTAAGCGTTCGACATTACTCATCTTTTCCTCCAATACATTTTTATCTCCTACAAGTTCATTTAAACTAACATGAAATATCTTTGCTAATCTAGTAGCATCTTCCAAGCTTGGAGATGTTTCATTTAGTTCCCATTTACTAATAGTTTGCCTTGAAACATTTAGTTGTTCTGCTAACTTTTCTTGAGTATAGTTATTTTTCTTACGTAGTTCACTTATATTAGATCCAATATTCATTATTTTCTCCTTTCAAATAAATTATAAAATAAAATGACTTTTTTTGACTAGCAATTTTGGATGGAAATTTCGCCCGTTTTTTTCCCATTGCTAAATTCTTGATATTTTTTTCTAAAAGGCTTTAAAAAAATTAAAAAAATTGTTATAATTTTGATGGTGAAGAATATGTTGTGGTTATCAATTTTTTTAATTATTTTAATTCTTGTTTGTTTAATAGGAATTTATTATGCTTTATCTTTTAATCAGTTAAATGATTTAAAAACTAAAATTCATGAATCAGAAGTTATTATTGATGAAGCTTTAAGAACTAAATATGATGCTTTAATTCGTGTAAGTAATCATATTCGTCCACATATGGAAAATAATAAAAATTATTTTCGTGAATATGAAAAATTAAAAGATGTTAATATGACTAATTTTGATATGGATCGCAAATTAAATGAGGGTTATACTTTAATTCTTAAAATGATAGATGATTTAAAATTAAATGATGATGAAGAAATGAACCAAGAAATTGATAGTATTAAAAGATTAGATGAAAAGCTTACAGCTGCGAAAAATTATTATAATAAAAATACTAGTAAAGAAAATGCAATTGTAAGAAAATTTCCTACTAATATTATTGCTAAGATTCATGGATTTAAAGTAAAACTTTTCTTTGATGGAAAAGATATGGATGATGAAATAATAGACGACTTTAAAATGTAAGTCGTCTATTTTTCTATGCGCCAATCAATTTCTTTTAAACCATTTTTTCTTAAAAATTCATTGGTTTTGCTAAATGGTTTAGATCCAAAGAAACCATAGCGAGCAGCAAAAGGAGATGGATGAGGGCTCATTAAAATTAAATGCTTAGGATTTGTTATATATTTTGCTTTTTCTTTAGCAAAATTCCCCCATAGAATAAATACTACTGGTTCTTCTTTGTCATTTAAAAGTCTAATAATATAATCTGTAAGTCTCTCCCAACCTAGTTTTCTATGAGAAGCTGGAGTATCTTTAATGACAGTTAGAACTGCATTTAACATTAACACTCCCTCTTTTGCCCAATTTGTTAATTCTCCATGATGAGCTGGAGGAATTCCTAAATCATCATAAAGCTCTTTATAAATATTTTGTAAAGATGGAGGAATAGCAACTCCTTTTTGGACAGAAAAAGATAGTCCATGAGCTTCCCCGACACCATGATATGGGTCTTGACCTACTATTACTACTTTAGTATTTTTATAACTCGTTAATTTCAAAGCTTCAAAAATATGATCTTTCGGTGGAAAAACGGTGTGGTGTTGATATTCATTTTCCACTATGTGATAAAATTTTTTGAATCCTTCACTATTCCATACTATCTTTAATAATTCATCCCAATCATTACCTATCATAATCCCTACTTCTTTCTTTATTATCCAAATAAAACTTTTTTAATATTTTATTTGTGATAATTTTCATTATTATTTATTTTAAATGATCGATATATTTGCTCTAATAAAATTCCTCTAAATAATCCATGCGGAAATGTAAATTTGGAAAAAGAAAGTGGAAAATTACTTCTATCTTTTATTTTTTTACTAAGTCCTGTAGAAGAACCAATTATAAAAGTGATTGTGCTATGGGTAATAAAAGTTTCTTCTATTTTTTTAGATAAAGATATACTATCCATTTCTTTTCCCTCAATTTCAAGAGTTATTACATAATCATTTACCCCAATATATTTTAAAATATTAGTCGCTTCACGCTCTAAATCCTCTTCATCTTTTAGTTCAATCATTTCTAATTTGTGATATTTATTGATTCTAGTTTTATAATCATGAACTAAATCTATTAAATATTTTTCTTTTAGTTTTCCTAAACAAATTATTTTAATCATAACTTTATCACTTCACTAATCTCATCTGGTTTAGCACATTTAATATCACGAAATGTTATATTATAAGTATCAAAGATATGATTTATCTCCTTTAAAGCAAGCTCTTCTGTATTATTTTTTTCAGATAAATGCATTAAATAAATCTTTTTTGTATTTTCACCAATTAACTTAGTCAGATAAAGACTGCAAGCATTATTTGATAAGTGTCCATAATCTGATAGTACTCTTTTTTTTAACCAATCTGGATAAGGTCCATGTTGTAGACGTTCAATATCGTGATTACTTTCAAATAAATATATTTCTTTATTTTTTAAATATTTAAAATTCTTATGATTAACATATCCTGTATCTGTTACGTAGGCTACGGAATGACCATTCGACTCAAAAATGAAATTTCTAGAATCGGTTGCATCATGAGAAGAATGAATGCAATGTACTTGTAAATTTTTTAATATTACTTCATCTTCATAAATTAAAACGTGTTCATAATTATGAATATCATCTAATTCTTTGAACATTTCATTAGATATTACAATCGTTGCAGGATATTTTTTTATAAATGTTTTTAAAGCTGATATATGATCATCATGTAAATGGCTAATAAATATATAATTGATTTCTTCAGGTTTTACCCCTATACTTTCTAATTTTTCCACAATATATTTACGGTTCTTACCAATGTCAATTAAAATTTTATAATTTTCTGTTTCAATATAAGTGGAATTTCCCCCTGAACCACTTGCTAAGACACATATTTTCATTAATATAACCCCATTGGATTTATAAAGTAAGAGCCTGTTTGATATGGATAACCTTTAGAAATGGCGAAGTGTAAGTGAGTACCTGTTGCTCTACCACTACTTCCCATAGAACCAATTACATCTCCACGACTAACTGTTTGACCTACTGAAACACTATTGCTTGCATTATGGGCATATAATGCATACATATTGTTTCCATGATCAATTACTATATAATTTCCTAAAGATCCTCCACAAGTATCTCTTAGACCATAGCCTTTTGCTGGACAACCACTATATACATAGACAACCGTTCCTGAGCCTATAGAATAAATTGGAGATCCATGACCCGTACCAGAAATATCTACTCCATCATGATGAGTACCCCAACGACTGGCAAAATAGCTTGTAATAACATATGGTCTTGCTGTTGGCCATCCCCATGTTCCTGAAGTTGATGGTGGGTATATTGGTGGTTGATATCCTCCAGAAGGACGTTTCGTTCCAACTACTACTACTTGGTTTACAGGATCTTTGATCGTCTCTGAACTTACGATTTCTGATCCTTGTGCTTGAATCCCATTTGTAACTGTAAACTTTTCTGTTACTAGTTCTTCTCCCTTTTGACCAGCTATTTTAGGTTCTTCATATCCTACGTATTTAGTACTATCTTTTTCTTCTACTATTTCATATGCAATCTCTTGAACGGATACACGGTGTAAGTCATAAATAAATGTTAATACAGGATCAATGTAGGTAACATTTAAAGTACTTCCTACTCGTAATATTACATCTTCACTTTTTAAATCAGGATTAATGGTTAATAAATCACTTGTTCCTAGTTCATATTCATCTGCGATTGATTCAATTGTATCTCCTATTTTAACTGTGTAATATTCCATATCAGGATCACTACCAAATAAAAAATATTGAGTTAATTCATTAACATCAGTATAGATTTTTTCATTAACACTAATATAAGCTTCTTTAATGGTGATATCTTCTTCAAAATACATATTTTCAATAATAGATCCAGTATCTATAATCTCTTCTTGTTTATCGTTGATATATTTTTCATATAGTCCATCATCTAAAAAGGAATTTACAAAGTTAATCAAGGCTTCTTTTAATACTTCTTTATCTAAAACATGAACTTTAATTTCACTATCTTCTTTTTTTATTGTCATAGTGTAGCCTTTAACGGCAAAATCATCTACTTTTTCTATTTTATTATAAACCTCATTAATACTATCCGATCTAGTATCATAAGTGTTCATTGCTACTATTTTTAAATCAGTGGGAGGATAAACATTTGAAACATCATATTTTTCTTTGATTGAGGTTTGACTTTTATCAATTAATTCATATAATTCATTTTCATTATCAATTACTCCAATTTTTTCGCCATGCAAATATACTTGATATTTATTATTGGCAGGAGCTAATATTTTATCAGTCATATTACTTAAAAAAAGAATAACTCCAGCGATTAAAGTAATTAAAATTGTAATTATTATATTTTTATGGTGCATTATATCCTCCTTCATTATTTTCAGTATGTAAATAATTTTTGAAATTACTCATATTTAATTCAAAGAGTAGACGGTATAAACCTGTTGAACCCTTTCTATGCTTAGCAATTATTACATCAATTGGCACAATTGTTTCTTTTTTTTCAGTTTTGGCTTCATAATAATCTTTACGATTTAAAAACAATACTAAATCGGCATCTTGTTCTAATGATCCTGATTCTCTCAAATCTACTAAAGCTGGTTCTTTATTTTCTCTTTTATCTACGCTACGTGATAACTGAGCTAACGCAATAACAGGAACATCTAGTTCTAGTGCCATAGTTTTTAAACTACGTGATATTTCTGATACTTCTACCTGTCTTGATTCTACTCGATTAGATCCAGTTGTTACTAATTGCAAATAATCAATTACAACCAGTCCTAAACCACTTTGACTTGATGCTAACCTTCGACATTTGGCTTTTATTTCAGGAGCGGTAATACTTGCATTATCCTCTATATAAATATTAGTACTGGCAAGTTTACTTAGTGCTTCATTATATCTTTTCCAATCATTATGTTCTAATTTTCCTGTATTTAATTTATAAGAATCAATTCCCCCAATACTTGCTATCATTCGATTGACTAGCATTTCTGCTGACATTTCTAAGTTAAAAATAGCGATTGCTTTATCAGTTGAAAAGGCAGCATTCGTAGCAATATTTAAAGCAAAAGCTGTTTTTCCCATACCAGGACGAGCAGCTAGAATAATTAATTCTCCTCCATGAAGCCCAGCAGTTACGCGATCTAAATCATAAAATCCTGTTCTTATCCCTGTAATATCACTTTTATTTTTGGCACGTTCCTCTAGTCGTTCTTGAGCAATTCTTAGTATTTCGTGAATGGGAACAAATTCTGTAGAAGTACGCATTTTTACAACATTTAAGATACTACGTTCAGCATTGTCTAACATACTTGTTATATTTTCATCATTATAGGCACTACTTACAATATCTGTTGCGGTATTAATTACATTTCTTCTAATGGAAGCATCTTTTAAAATCTTAATATAATATTCTAAATTGGCAGAGGTTACAACAGAATCAATTATTTCTGTTAAATAATTTACTCCCCCTATTTCATTAAAAGCTTTCTTCTTATCTAACTCTGCTTTTATTGTTGTTAAATCTACAGGTGTCCCCGCTTTATATAAGCTCATAATTGCTTTAAAAATAGTTCTATTTTTTTCATTATAAAACATATCTTCCGTTACTTCATCATGAATCTTTTCTAATGCTTCACTGCTTAAAAAAGAAACACCTAAAACGCTCATTTCGGCTTCTAAGTCGCTTGGTAATGCTCTTGTGGCCACATTCTCACCTACTTACTTTTGTAAATTTATTCTTATTTTAAATGCAACTTTCTTATGAAGGATAACTTCTACTTCATGTATTCCTAAAACATCTAAATCATTATCTAATTTTATACATTTTTTATCTACTAAGTAGCCCATCTCTTTTAATTTCTCTGATATCTGTTTTGTTGACACTTTTCCAAATACTTTATCTTGAGCTCCAGTTTTTACCTTAAAAGTAATGATTTTATTTTCTAACTCTTTTTTTAGGGCATTTAATTCTTTTACTTTTCCCTCTTCTTCTTTTGCCTCTTTATCTAATCTTATATCTAGCACTTCTTTGCTTCTTTTTGTTAGAGGAACTGCTAATTTATTTTTTATTAAATAATTATTAGCATACCCATCACTTACTTCTAATATTTCATCTTTTTTTCCTACTTTTCTTACATCTTGTAATAAAATTATTTTCATAAGATTTCATCCTTTCTCATGTATATATAATTATAACAAAAAAAAGAAACTAATGAAAGTAGTTTATTTTCTTGAAAAGGCAATCATAGCAATAAATCCTAAAACAATGGCTCCAAAAATGCAATATACAACAATGACTACTGTTTTACTAGGTTCACTATATAAATCATCTAATGTTTGAGCTTTCACTTCTAATTTTTCATTATTCATTACCTTTTTTACTACGTCTTTATAATTTCCTTCTTTTTCATAATCTTCCACAATTTCAAATAATTCTTGCCATGTTCCTGTTCCATATCCTTTTATATATTCTTCTCCAACTACGAAAAAAGGCGTTCCATAATCTTTGGCTTCTTTATCTACATCTAAATAATCCGCTACAGCATCTTGTAATTTGGCATTTTTTTCATTTTCCCATACTTCATAAGTTACTATTTCTACATTTTTAGGAATTAAATCTCTATGATTATTAATATATTCTAATGCTTCTTCACAATGTGAACAAGTCTTTCCTCTAAATAAATACACCGTAATTTTTTCACTTTCTGCTTTTACAGTAGTAGGTAACACAATTAAACTAGTTATCATTAATAATAAAATTAATATTTTCTTCATTCTATCACATCCTCTTATGTATTATAGCAAAATATATTTTTTTAGTAAAGATGAAGTTTCGTTTGAAATTTTGTACTATTTTTTATTATCCTTACATATTTTTAATTAGAAAGATGAAAGATGGTGAAATTTTGGAAAAAAAAGAATTGCTCGAATCAATAGCAAGAAGAGGAAATGGGAGCATTTATCTTGGCGTTGTAGGTGCAGTTAGAACTGGTAAGTCTACTTTTATTAAAAGATTTATTGAAAATTTAGTTGTTCCTAATATCACAGATGAGTATGAAAAAAAACATTGTTTAGATGAAATACCACAGAGTGCTCAAGGAAAAGCTATTATGACAACAGAGCCAAAGTTCGTTCCATCCAATGGAGCGGAAGTAACGGTTGATGAGTTTACCACTAATATTAAGTTGGTTGATTGTGTAGGTTTTGTTATTCCTGGAGCACAGGGATATGAAGATGAAGAAGGAAATCCTAGAATGGTTAAAACTCCTTGGTTTCCAGATTCTATTCCTTTTGTAGAAGCTGCAGAAATAGGCACAGAAAAAGTAATCAAAGATCATGCAACGATTGGGATTGTAGTTACAACTGATGGATCATTTGGAGAAATCCCACGGATGAATTATGTAGAAGCTGAGGCTCGTGTTATTAATGAATTAAAAGAAATTGGAAAGCCTTTTATTGTTATTTTAAATAGTATTCATCCTACTAATACGGAGACTGTTCGCATTGCCAAAGAAATGGAAGATGCTTATGATATTCCTGTACTTCCTGTTAGTGCCGAAGCAATGAACGAAGTAGAAATCATGGAAATTCTTAAAAAAGCCTTATATGAATTTCCTGTACTAGATATCAAAGTAAATATTCCTGAATGGATTGATGCTCTTCCTAAAAATCATGAGATTAAAGTCCACTTTTTAGAAAAAATCAAAGAAAGTGTTATTAGTGTAGAAAAAATTAAAGATATAGATTTTATATTAGATCATTTTGAAGATAGCCAATATATTAGTAAATCTTATATTAGTGAGCTGGATGCAGCAACTGGAACAGTTACTATTAATTTGGATGTTAAAGAAGAGCTTTATCAAGAAGTTTTAACTAGTATTATGGGAGAAGCTTCTACAACTAAAGCAGGACTTATTCGTATTTTTGCTGGTTATAAAGAATCAAAAGAAGAAATGGATTCTATTAAAGATGCTTTAAAAGTAGCTAGAAATGCTGGATATGGAATTGTTTATCCGACTATTCGGGATATGAAGCTTGAAGTACCTGAGATTGTAAAACAAGGTTCTAGATATGGAGTTAAACTAAAAGCAACTGCTTCATCTATTCATTTGATGAAGGTAGAAGTTCAATCTACTTTTGAACCTATTATTGGTAGTGAAGCTCAAAGTAAAGAACTGATTAATTATTTAATGAAAGATTATGAAAAAGATCCTAATTCTATATGGCAAAGTGAAATATTTGGAAGAAGTTTAGAAGCAATTGTACAAGAAGGAATACAAGCTAAACTTTCTATGATGCCAGATGCTACTAGATATAAACTTTCTCAAACAGTTACTAAAATAGTGAATAAAGGAGCTAATAATTTGATTGCAATTGTCTTATAAAAGTTTACTTTGTAGACTTTTTTTTGCATGAAAAAACTTTAGAATGATCTCTAAAGTTTAAATTTTAAATATTTTATTTTTCTTTTTGAAATAAATAAGTGTTCCTATCAATAATAATACAGCGACAATAGAAAGTCCTCCTATCATTCCAGTTTGAGGGGAATCTACTAGAACATCTGCATCTTGAGGAGTAGTTACATTATCTCCAAGCATTACTCCATCTATATCTTTATTTGGATTTATAAGTTCAACATTCATATCTTTATTTACTTTACTTGTATCACTTAATTCTGGAGTTTTATTTTCTTCATTAATGCTTGTATATACTCTAATAGAAGCTTGGGCTAATACTTTTTCGCCTAAGTCTAACCATTTTTCACCATTTGTAGAAAAATAGGATACTCCTTTGGTTACTTCAAAATTATAGTATGGATTATCTTTTGATGATCCTTTCATAGCAATAGGAATTATATCTTTTGTTGTATCATCTGTTTCAAATTTGATAATAATAGAAAATTTATCAGTGATATATATATCTTTAGATGGTTTCACACTAATATAACCACCATGAGAAGTTGTACCTTTTGCAATTTCGGTATAATCTTTTAAAGAAGCATTACTTGCATAATATACAGTATAATTCATTCCTTCGCTATTACTAGCAAATGTAACTTTATCTATTTTTTCAGCTTCTTTATTTTGTTTTGTAAATATATTAGCAATATAATTTACATCAGATCTGCTTTCTAAAGATACATTTGTACCTAAATCATCATAATAATATACTTCATCTGATACATTTAAATCTACATTATAGAATCCTACTATATTTGTACATATATTTATATCATCATAAGATACATAATAATAACCATTATTTCCATTGCTTGTACCATAAGAATTTTTTACTATCCATGCTCCTTTTCTTGTGGAATTATTTTTAAAATTCGTTACTTCAATAGAATCATCCCAACCAACAATTGCAACAGCATGATTTGATATATTATTTCCGTTATAATAATAATAAGCTCCATTTATATATTCTTCATTTTGGATATTAAAGTATAAGGAAGCGGCTAGAGCACCATAGTTTACTAAATATTGTTTTATTGTATTAATACTACTTTCACTACACATTCCTCTTGAATTATTTAAATAGAAAATATCATCAACATCTACACTTGCTTCTTTATTTATGATATCCATTTGATTTATTGTAGTCATGTTTGTTATTAAATTGGTTACAGTTTGGAAAGGTAATTCATTTTCTTTTATAGGTCCCCAATTATTTAATACATAAGCTGCTGTATATTCCAATTTTCCTCCACTATTAAAAGCTCTATTAAATGTTACAAAACTAGGTGTATATAAAGAACTTTGAGTCATTAATTCTAAGTGAGCTACACTTAAATAATCTGTATTTATTTTATTTTTTAAAAGATTTGACTCAATAGATGCTAAAGTTGAAAATGCCCAACAATCATCACTTATACTTTGATCTCTTACATCTAAAACATATTGATCTTGCAAAGTAAAAGAATCCATAGAATAGCTATTTGAACTACCTATTAAGCCATTTTCTTCTTGTATACACATATTAGGCATAGGTGTATTTTCTTTTTCTTCACTACTTAGATTTAGCCATGCTTTATATTCTTTAGAATATTCACATAACTCTAACGAAACGCTTTTAGCACTTACATTCAATACGCCTATTAATAACATAATCATCAATGATATAACCTTTTTCATTTTACACTCCCTACTCTTTATTTAAGTATATCATTTTTTTAAGTCATTTGACATGCTTTTTACTTATGTTTACAATTTATTTATACAAAAAAGATGTTACAATATAGCAACATCTAACCTTTTTTATTTTTAATTTCTTCTAATAATAAATTAATAAATTCTTCTACATTTACTGTAACTGTTTCTTCACTTCCACATTTACGATAACTTACCATATTATTTTCCATTTCTTTATTTCCAATAATAATAGCATAATTTTTTTTCTTCATTACACTTTCACGCATTTTGTAGCCTAGTTTTTCATCTCGATCATCTAGTTCTACTCTAAGTCCAGCTTCTTTTAACTTTTCTTGTAAATTTTTAGCATATTCTAAGTGATATTCATTATTTACAGGTATTATATTTACTTGTACAGGTGCAAGCCATAGTGGAAATAGACCTGCATAGTGTTCTATTAAAATACCAATAAATCTTTCAATAGAACCAAATATTACTCTATGAAGCATAACTGGTCTTTTTTTAGTACCATCTTTATCTATATAAGTTAAATCAAATCTTTCTGGTAAATTCATATCTAATTGAATTGTTCCACACTGCCATACTCTTCCTAAAGAATCTTTAATATGGAAATCTAACTTAGGACCATAAAATGCTCCATCTCCTGGATTAATTTTACAATCGTGTCCTGATTTTTCACAGGCATTTTTAAGTGCTTTTTCTGCTTCATCCCAAATCTTTAGATCCCCAATATATTTTTCTAGTGGTCTTGTAGATAATTCAATCGTGTATGTTAAATTAAATATTTTATAAACACGATCAATAAAATTAATTAAACGAATTATTTCTTCTTCAATTTGATCCTCTCTCATAAATATATGAGCATCATCTTGGGTAAATGTCCTTACTCTAAATAAACCATTTAAAGCTCCACTTGCTTCATGGCGGTGTACTTGTCCTAATTCCCCTATTCTTAGTGGCAAATCACGGTAAGAATGAAGAGAATTTTGATAAACAAGCATTCCTCCTGGGCAATTCATTGGCTTAATAGCAAATGTCTTTTCATCAATTTCACTGGTATACATATTTTCACGATAGTTAAACCAATGTCCAGATAATTCCCAAAGTTCTTTATTTAGCATGATTGGTGTTTTAATGAATTCATATCCTTCTTTAGTATGTTCTTTATACCAATAATTTTCTAATTCATTTCGAATAATCATTCCTTTATTTAAGAAGAAAGGAAATCCTGGTCCATATTCGCTCATCATAAATAAATCTAATTCTTTACCTAATTTTTTATGATCTCTTTTTTTGGCTTCTTCAAGCATTTTTAAATGTTCTTCTAATTTTTCTGGAGTATCAAAACATATTCCATATATTCTTTGAAGTACTTTATTATTTTTATCGCCTTTCCAGTAAGCACCACTTACCTTTAATAGTTTGAAGTTTTTACATTCTTTTACTGTTTCAACATGAGGTCCACGACATAAATCAGTAAAATCTCCTTGAGTATAGCAACTAATAACGGTCTCTTCTTCATTCATTCTATTAATCAAATCAATTTTATAAGGATCATCTTTAAATTTCTCTAAAGCCTCTTCTTTCGTTAAAACTTGTCTTACAATTCTTTTACCATCTTTCGCTATTTTTTTCATTTCTTTTTCTATAGCTGGCAAATCATCCATAGTAAGAGTTAGATCTCCTAAATCAATATCATAGTAAAACCCTTCTTCTATTACTGGTCCAACCCAAAATTTAGCTTCAGGATATAAATGTTTTACTGCTTGAGCTAAAAGATGAGCACAGCTATGATTTAATACACTTAATTTTTCATCTTCTTTAATGTTTATCATTTTTTATTCCTCCTTCAATTCAAAAAGGATGATACCTAAGGAGCTTTTATAAAGCGGTACCATCCTTTTTATTACTTATTTTTGATAACGGTTTTGCCCGGAGATGATTAATCCCTCTGGAAAGTAGTAATTTATAAAACTTTTTATTGATTTACACCAACCATCAACTCTCTATAAAAAACATTTTATAAATCTTGTCTTTCTTTCACGATTTGTATTCAAAGTATAGCATATAATTTTAGTATTTGCAAGTTTAGATTAATACATTTTCACCATTTTCACAGTGTTTATAAAAATCTTTTAAACTTATGTGATATTTTGGCTTTTTGTATTTATAAATACATAGATAATCTACATCCATGTTTCGTAATTTATTATATTTTTGAAATTTATCCTTTATATCTTTTAATAAGTCATATAAACTCATAAATTCATGAATTCCTTTATAAGGAATCCAAGCATGTTCAAACCAATAAAACTTTTCATTTTCTTCATATACAACAAAAGTATGAGTAAATAATTTTTTAGCATCATAATAAACCATAAAATAAGTGTTAAATTTTATTCCCAAGTTTTTAAAAGCTATTCTTTCTAATTCTACTTGATCATAACAATTTCCCACTTTATTTGCTATTACTTCTTCTGGTTTAGATAAAACATATTTTTTTTTGAACCCTTTTTCGGTATCTATGTAAATATTTTGCTCTATATCCATCCAACCATATCTAATATCTTCTAAAAAATTAATTAGATCCATAACACTTTTTATTTGCTCCATTTTACTCCACCTAGATGATATTATAACAAATTATTTATAAAAAGTACAAATATTTTAAAACATTTTATCGACATTTTGTGGAACATCATCATTTATTACTTTTTTTATTATTTTTTCTTTTAAATCTTTATTTACTCTTTTTCCTGTCATTTTACTTAAAGTATCAATGATCTCATTTAAAGTTTTTTCATCTTTCATATTTCCTTTTTGCAATTTTTCAGCTAAAGATACAATTGTATTTTTATCTACTTTGGTTTTCTTTTCAATTTTTTTAAAAAATGAATCATCTAACATAAAAAAACTCCTCCTAATATAATATATGAGAGAAAGTTTAAGAATTGATTATTTATAATATTCGTAAAATAAATCATCAGGTTTTAATTTAAAAACATTTGCTATTTTTAGAGCTAAATCATAATATAATCTTCTATTACCATTTTCAATTTGCCAATAATAAGCTTTACAAATTCCTACTTCTTTAGCCACACTTTCATATGACATATTTTTTTCTTTGCGTAAACTTTGTAATTTAAAATTTACATTTGTACTACTTTTTGCCATAACTCCTCCACTAGTACTATAATATATCAAAATTTTTTGGTTGTCAAATTTTGTGTTGTTATAGTTGGGTAGACTTTAATATTATTTATCAATAATATTAAGTATAAGGAGTGTTTGGATGAACTTAAAAGAAGTAGTTGGCATGAATTTAAAATATTATCGGTATCAATCTGGTTTATCTCAAGAAAAATTCTATACAAATTTAGAACTTAATCCAAAATATATGGCTTGTATTGAACGAGGAGAAGAAAATATTACAATTGATCATATTGAAGAAATAGCCTTTAAATTAGGTATTTCTACTTATGAATTAATTACTTATAATAAAGATCATGTTATAAATAAAAAAAGAATTGATGAAAAGGAAAAGGTTTATAATTAAAAAGAATTAGTATTTTGTTCTAATTCTTTTTTTATTATTTGTCTATTTTAAAAGTTTATTTTATGCTTTTTTAGGATCTTGCCTTATTTTTCCCTTTCATTTTTATTTTTAAATTGTAAAATAATTGGCGTTCCTGTTAAATCAAAATTCTCTCTTAATTTATTTTCAAGATACCGTTCATAACTGAAATGTAACAAACCTTTATTATTTACTTGAAAGGTAAACTTAGGAGGATTTATGCCTGTTTCACTTACAAAATAAATCTTTAATCTTTTTCCTTTGTATGATGGTGGTATTTTAAAACTTACCGCATCCATTATTACATTATTAAGTAAACTTGTCTTAATTTCTTTATGATTATTTTCATATGCACTTAGTACTTCAGGCATTAAAGTGTGGATTCTTTTTTTGGTTAGTGCTGATAGAAATACTACTTTTATATATGGAGTAAATTGAAATTCATTTGCTATTTTTTTCTTCCATGTTTTTATAGCACTATCTGGATCACTCACTTTATCCCATTTATTTACCGCTAAAACAATTCCTTTACCTGCGTCAATTGCATATCCTAAAATATGTTTATCATGTTCTATTATTCCCTCTTCGGCATTAATTACAATAACACATACATCTGATTCTTCTATAGCTCGAATACTTCTTAAATAACTATATTTTTCTACATTTTCATAAATACGTCCTTTTTTTCTTAATCCTGCTGTATCTACTAAAATGTATTTTTTCTTATCATATGTAAACTCTGTATCTATTGCATCTCTTGTTGTTCCTGCTATATCACTTACAATTGCTCTATCTTCATTTAATAAAGCATTAATTAAACTACTTTTCCCAACATTTGGTCTTCCAATAATACAAAATCTGGGAATATGAGTTTCCGTTATATCATTATTATTTATATTTTTGGTAATTTCTTCTAATAACTCCTTAAATCCTATATTGTGTTCGCCACTAACCCCCATTACTTTTTCAAAACCTAATTCATAAAATTCATATATATTTTCTTGTCTTTCTTTATTATCCATTTTATTTACGACAACTATTATTTCTTTATTGGTTCTTCTAAGTAAGTCTTTAATATAAAAATCTGTGGCATCTAAACCATATTTTCCATCTACAACAAATAAAATTAAGTCTGAGGAATCCATAGCTAATTCTGCTTGCATACGAATTTCTCTTGCAAAATCATCACTTGCATCTTGCAATCCACCTGTGTCAATTAAAGAAAATTTTTTATCATTATAATTTACTACTCCATAAATTCTATCTCTGGTAATTCCTGGTTCATCCATAATAATTGATTTTTTTTCTTTAATTAATTTATTAAAAATAGTAGACTTTCCAACATTTGGTTTACCAATTAAACATACACATTTTCTCATTATAAACCTCCTTTTTTGGCTTTTATTTTATCATAAAATAAGCATTTTAACAAATATTATTATCTATATCTACATAAACTTGGTTATTCTTTAAATAAAGTATTATTTCTAAATCATTTAATGAGCTATTATCCTTAGGATTTAAAACTGTATCTTCTTTATCTGGAGATATATTTCCATTTTTTAATAAATCATTTACCGTTATTTTTAAACTTTTATATCCTTCATAAAAGTTTGTACTTTGATTTAATTCATATTCATGATTTACAGCATAAGATTTAGCAGCTGAGGAAATCATCTCTAATTTAGCACAATAAAGATTATTCTTTGATTTATTAGATAAATTTACTACACTAGCACTAGCTATCGTTGTTACAACTGCTAGTATCGCAATTACACACAATAACTCAATTAATGTAAATCCTTTTTTATTTTTCATATTTAACACCAATTCTATTATAAAATAGTTTAAAGTAAACTTCTAGTCCTTTGTTTTCTCTTTACATATAAAATATGATTGAGACTATTATTTTTTATAGTTTTATTTGCAAACTTTGTCGAACGCTTTTTCTTGCTTTTTGCCAGATTAAATTTCATAATATAATCTTGAGCATTAGGGCTGATGTCTACTAAACTAGACAAATTTCTATTTCCCTTACCTCCTTTATATTGGGTTTTGGTTGATAGAAAGGAGTTTTGATTAGTTAGTGAGGTATTTTTTATCCAAACTTATAAATTGGGCTAAACCAAAAAAGACATCAACCATAATCATTGTAACAAACAATATTATTGTTAATGTCTACCAAAACAAGTAGGCATTTAGACCTAATGCTCTACTAGTTTAAGTATAATACATTTTACTAACTAATTCAAGATATTTAATTGAAAACTTATTTATCTCACACTTTTTAATTTCAATAATTACTATTAATTTATTTACTAGTTAAAGCATCTATATAATTTTTGAAGTACAGACAAATGTGAAGTACTGAAGATATCTGTTTTTACTTTTAAAAATTAAATTTCGTATGGTGTTGAAGATGAGCCATTTCCTGATTTTATTACCACATCATGGGCTAGATTAATTACTGGGCGCACACCCCACGCGTTATTCACGCTGTCGTAATGGAGGTAGCCATTCGAATACACATAAAACACGTAAGCAAAACCGCTCGTCGCATTAAAGTTAAACGGAGACATTGTCCAATAATATTGATTATTATAAAGATAATAACTTTGATTAGTTTGTCCGTATACTCCACCTGCCATGGCTACTTCATCTGCTGTTATTAATCCTACTGGATTGGTTAAGGCTTTATTCCCTTTACTACTTCCACTTACAGTATACAAATCTGCACTATTACTACATTTTAATGTTGGTGTCTTATTCGTATATAATCTTTCTCTTGCTGCATAGTAGATTGTACTACTTGGAGTACTACTCCAAGAGGATCCGCTTGCCATGTTCCTATCTCCACAGAATCCTGCTTCTTTACTGATCTTATCTGAATAATTTGCTAAATTACTACTATACCAACTATCTACTACATCTTTTATTGGACTATCTGTTGTATTTCCATGTTGTTGCCCGCTTGTGTACATATATCCTACGTATTCACTTCGATCATAACTTGAGTTAAATGCTTGACTAGCACCGTTATTTATCATTGTTGTAGTTCCAGTTGTTGCTGTACTTGTTCCATTATAGATCATACGGATTGATCCATCTCCATTGATTCTGATAATTCTCCAGTAGAATCCTGCAAATGATACCCAGTTATTAGTTACTGCCCCTCTAAAATAGTAACTATCTCCCCAATCATCTTCTGTTTTATATACTCCTTCATTTGTTGTTGCAGCCTGACTAAAGTTTGGTGTTTCACTTTTAATTTGATTATCTCTTTTGATGGCATCTGCTAATAATGTTTTTTGTTCATCAAAATACAAATAACATTTTGTTCCTTTGGTTGTCATGGGAGCAATGTTTAATGTTTTAGTATTCATATCATAGGTAATCGTTGTATCTTGTTTTTCTTCCCCGATTTTGCAATAACTTTTCTCTTCATTTAGAGTATATCCTGAATCTGGTATTTGATCTGTCTTTGTGTAACTA
>URNW01000012.1 GCA_900549285.1 uncultured Mycoplasmatota bacterium | reverse complement strand
ATGAAGGAATATACAAGACAGAAGATGATTGGGGAGAAAGTTATTACTTTAGAGGTGCAGTAACTAATAACTGGTTAAAATTTGCAGGATACTACTGGAGGATTATAAGAATTAATGGAGACGGAAGTATCAGGGCAATCTATAATGGAACAAGTACCACGGCAACAGAAAAAAATACTATGATAAATAATGGTGATAATCAAGATTTTGGGTCAGATTATGATCAATTTGAATATGTTGGATATATGTATACGGAAGGCGAGCAACATGGAAATACAACAAATAGTTCAATTAAAACAGTAATAGATAATTGGTATAATAGTAACTTAAAAAGTTACGCAGATAAGATTAGTAAAGAAGCAGGATTTTGTGGAGATCGAGAAATGGCAAGTGGATATGAATGGAGTAGCAAACCAAGTAGTGATACTTATTGTCTCGGACATGAAAGGTTGGCACAAAATAGTAATAGTGTAAATCCGACATTAAAATGTAGTAATAGTCTAGATTTATATACAGTAAGCGGAAGCAGTAAAGGAAATAAAGCTTTAACAAATCCAGTAGGGCTTATAATTGCAGATGAGGTAGCAATGGCTGGAGCAAAATATGGAAATGGTAATACAAGCTATTATTTATATGTTGACGAGCCGTATTGGACTATGTCTCCATATGGCTTCTTTCCATTAAATACCTTTCCGACTAATATGTTTTATATAGATTGGAGTGGCGGAATTGGTATCGTTAATTCGGCTTACTCATTTGGTGTTCGACCAGTAATAAATATTGTTGGTGATGTAACGTTAACAGGTACTGGAACAAATAGTGATCCTTACGTAGTAATTGGAGCAGAATAGTTAGAAATAGCTATTCTTTTTCATTTATGACTAAATTGTAATTAAAATAGTCATCTTATAGTCATAATAATGTTATATAATGGTATTGGAGGAGAAAAATATGGAGATATTAAAGGTGCAAGATTTATGTAAAACTTATAATACAGGTGGTGTTCCAGTTAAAGCATTAGATCATATTAATTTTAGTGTTAGTAAGGGAGAATTTGTAGCAATTGTTGGAGCAAGTGGTTCTGGTAAGTCAACTTTGTTACATATTTTAGGGGGAGTAGATCGTCCAACTAGTGGTCATGTTTATTTGAATGGGAAAGACGTTTATCAGTTAAATGAAAATAATTTGGCTATTTTTAGAAGAAGGGAAGTTGGACTTATTTATCAGTTTTATAATTTACTTCCTATTTTGAATGTAAAAGAAAATATTACCTTACCAGTTTTATTAGATGGAAAGGTTCCTGATGCTAAATATTTAAATGATTTAATTCATACTTTGGGATTGGAAGATAGAGTTAATCATTTGCCTAATGAATTATCTGGAGGACAACAACAAAGAGTTTCTATTGGGCGTGCTTTGATGAATCATCCAGCTTTACTTTTAGCAGATGAACCAACAGGAAATTTAGATAGTAAATCTAGCAAGGAAATACTTGAATTATTGCAAGTATCTAATGAGAAGTATCATCAAACAATTATTATGATTACACATGATAAAGAACTTGCTTTACGTGCTAAGAGAATTATTACAATTGAAGATGGAAAAATTATTAGTGATGAATTAGTAGGTGAGGCTCATGAAAATTCTTAATAAACTTACTATTAAACACTTATTGATGAATAAAAAACGTACTTTAGTTACAATTATTGGTATTACTTTATCAACTGCTTTAATGGTTGGAATTGGCTTACTTACTTCTACATATTTAGAATCTATGAGAATAGATGCGAAAAATAATTATGGTGCTTATCATTTCATGATTGAAGGAATTCAATATCAAGAATTAGAAAAGATAGAAGCAAATATTGAAGTTGAAGATAGTTATTATTATGTTCCTTTAGGAAATGCACATATCAATAGTACGAATCTTTATAAACCATATTTATATGTTAGTGAAGCAAGTCAGAATTTTTTAGATCAATTAAATTTAATTGAAGGAAGATTACCTAAGAATGATAAAGAACTTGTTATTAGCGAACATGTAAATAAAGATGGAAATGTAGGTTATGAAATTGGAGATGTTATTACTTTAGATATAGGAAGTAGAGTACTAGATGGTGAAAATTTAGAAATTACTCATAATTATGGTATGGCTACTTCTTGGGAAGGTGATACTCAAGAAGTATCTTCAGAGTCTTTAGAAGTTCATACTACTAAAACATATACCATTGTAGGAATTATTAATAGAACAGCATATGAAGATTATAGTGCAGCAGGATATATGGCTTTTAGTCTTAATACTCCTAAAGAGAGTGATCTATATAATGTTTATATAGAATTTTATAATCCTTCTAAGAGTTATGAATATGCACAAAATATTATGACATCTTTGAATTTAGAGAATCACTCTTCTCAAATGAATCAAAATTTACTTTATTATTATGGAGTTAGTCAATATGATAATATTAATCAAACTTTTTTACCTTTAATTTTAATTGCTTTAACAGTTATTTCTGTTGGATGTATTATTGTTATTTATAATTCTTTTGCTATTTCTACTATGGAGAGAAAGAAGAGTTTTGGTTTATATTCTTCAGTGGGAGCAACAGGAAAGCAAATTAAAAAAACAGTTTTATTTGAAGCTTTTATTGTTGGAATGATTGGAATTATATTAGGGTTAATTAGTGGTTTTATAGGTATTTATGTGGTTGTTTTAATTATTAATCATTTATTGGAAAATATTTTAGATTTCTCTTTTGTTTTTCATGTTGATATTTTATATTTAATTATTCCTATTTTATTTATGATTCTTGTCATTTTTCTTTCAGCTTATTTGCCTGCTATGAGAAGTAGTAAAATTACGCCAATTGAAGCGATTAGAGGAAATGATGATATTAAGGTTTCTAAAAAAGAAGTAAAGACTCCTAAATTTATTCGTCGAATATTTGGAATTGAGGGAGATATCGCTTATAAAAATATTAAGAGAAACAAGAAAAAATATCGTATTACCGTTATTTCTTTGTTTATTAGTATTGTGATGTTTAATACTTTTACTGCTTATTTAAGTTATACGACCAAAGCTAGTGATGCAATTGATTATTATGATTATGATATTGGCATAGAACTACAAGGCTCATTAGATGAAGTAGAAAAAGATATGGATTTATTAGAAAGAAGTTATGATATAGATGCTGTTAAAATATATAATCAAGATGCTTTATATGTTCATAATTTAGAGGAAGATGATTTTACATTAGAGTTTCAAAATTTAGGCTATCAGGATATTGCAACTGATCAGGGTTTAGTATTTAATATTTATGTATTAGAAGATCAAGAATATCATAATCTTACTAGTTCAGATTTTTTATTGGTTAATTCTAAATATTTTACGATTTATAATGATCAGGATAGAACAGTTTATGATATAGATGTATTAAAAGAAAAAGAATATTCTTTACAAGCAACTTATCATGATAAAGAAATTAGTTTTAATGTGATTGTTACAGATGAGCAGATTAAAGGTTTAAAAAATATTCTATATAGCAGGGTTCCTATTATAGTTACATCTTTATCTACTTATCAAGAGCTTTTCTCAGATACAGATACCTATTATGCTAAAATTGCTATGTTTACAGATGAATATCAAAAAATTTATGATGATATTCAAGATCATAGGATTCATTTTGATTCAGATAATTTTAATCTCTATAGTCCTGCGATTGATTTAGCTAGTACGAAAAATTTAATTTTAGCGATTCAAATTTTATTTTATGGATTTATAGCTTTGGTTACTTTAATTGGAGTTACTAGTGTTTTTAATACGATTAATACTAATATTAATTTGCGAAGAAAAGAGTTTGCTATGTTACGTAGTGTAGGTCTTACTCCAAAAGGATTTAATAAAATATTATTTTTTGAAAGTCTATTCTTTGGTTTAAAATCTTTATTATATGGTATACCAGTATCAATTGGTATTAATTGCTTGATTTCACTTAGTTTGTCTAATGTTTTTGATAGTAGTATGATTATTCCATGGAATAGTTTAATCATTAGTGTAGTTGGAGTATTTGTCATTGTATTAATTGCTATGTGGTATTCAGCTAGTAGAGTTAAGAGAGAAAATATTTTAGAAGCATTGAGAGAAGAAAATATTTAGTTTTCTTCTTTTTTTGACAAATAATAAAGAGAGTGCTACAATTTAACTAATTTTGTTCCTTATTTGGATACTTTTTATATGGAATGAGAGAATTTAGAATTATATTAAAATAAGGGGGAGAGTTTAAGAGATGATTACATCAGTTGATAAAGTTAAAATACTTCAATATTTAAAAAAACATGCAAGTGGAGATTTATATTATGATGATTTTAAAGAGATTATCAATCGTAAAAAATGTAATGATTATGATTTATTAGAGTATTTTGTAGAAAGTAGTGAACAGTTTTTAGAAAAGAAAGATGGATCTTTTAATTTATTAATAAAATATTTAGAATTAGTAGGGATTTTTATTCAAATTATGGCAAATGATGGAATAGATATATCTAGTGAAATTATCAAAAGAATTGCTTTTTTAAAGCAGAATTATGAAAATTATTGTAAAGAAAATCATATTGATTGCCATAAAGAGGTAATGGAATTGTTAACAGGGCTAACAAATTATATAGAAGAAAATTATAAAGCTGTTTTAGAAACTTGTGAATTTGATCATCCTTGTGAAGAATATGAAAATAATTTTAATCAAGAAATAGAAATACGTGATATAAAAATTAAAGAACAAACTTCTATTATTGAGAAAAAAGAGCAAAAAATAGGAGAACAAAGAGATAAAATTAAAGATTTAAGGAAGCAAAAAAAAGAAGCAGAAGCTATTATTGAGGAGTTGCAACAAAGGGTAAGAGAAATTCAAAAATTATTGGATGCTAGCAAGGAAAATCTTGTTCAAAATGAAAGTATGATTGCTAATTTAAAAATGAGAATATATGAATTAGAAGAGAGAATAAAGACTTTACAGCATACTAAAGCTAAATTAGAAAGTAAAATTCATTCATTAGAAGAAACACTAGATCAAGAAGAAAAGATAAAACGAGAAAAAGAAGAGCTTTTAGTTCAAAAAAAAGAGTTAGAAGAGAAATTGAAGCTTGCTACTATTAAAATTCAAGAATTAGAAAGGTTAACTTCTTATAGTGGCTTTGGTGATCGAATTGATGAGGTTATTTTAGAACAGTTATATACTTCAAAACTTTCTATGGAAGAGATACAATCTTGCTTAGAAAAGAAGCATTTTATTTTATCTTTTGAAGAAATAAAAAAAAGAATTCATCAGTTGAGTTTGAAAGTTTTTATAGCAACATCATTTTCTAAAAATAAAAGGGTTTATTTTATTTCTCCTTTACCATCAGTGGAAAACATCAAGTATGATTTGGATCTTGTTGATGAAAAAGATTACATTGATTTTTTATTTGTAGCAGATCATCATATTTATGAACAAAATATTGAAGCTACTGTTTTGATGTTTGATTCTATTATTAATTTTTGCATGAAAAACGGAATTAAACATGTAATTCATTTAGGAGATGTTTTTGACTTTAATCGTTATTCTAATTCTTTATTTGATTTTAAGAAGTTAGTTCAGTTTCAAAAAACTGCTTTAGAACTTATTCAAAAAATTCCAAAAGAAGAGAGCATTCAACATATTATTTTAGGAGGAAATCATGATGCAGAGTGTTTGAATCTTGGAGTTGATTTTCTTAAATATTTTATAGGAGAAAGAGAAGAATTTAGTCTAGCTGGTTATCAAAATAGTCTTTTAAAAATAATTCATAATGATTTTTTAGTAGGAAATTTTTTGCTTAGTCATCCATATCATGGGCTTGCAAAATCCAGTTTAAAAGAAAGAATTTTAAATTTTGAACAAAAATTTGGTTGTGATATTGCTTTTGCTTTTTTTGGACATCATCATGCTAGTTATTTAGATTTAGAATCTAAAGGGTGTATTGTACCATCTTTATCTATTGATCGAATTTGTAATGGAGCTTGGTTTGTTAGATTGAATTTAAAAGAAAATCAATTAGAAAATATGATCTTTAAACCACTTGTTTTAGAAAAAAAGTTAGTTCCAGTTAGTGAATTTATTTATTCTCTTCCTAAATAAAAAAATTTTGACAATTTTATAATTTGTGTTATAATTAGATAGACAGATTTAAGTGGGCAGAAAATTCCCACTTTTATTATTATATTAAAATTAAAGAGGTGTGTATGAAAAGTCTAGAAGGGTTAGAAAAATTAATTAAAGAAGCTTTAAAGAGCGAGGACATTATAGTAGATAGTGTTACATATGAAAAAAATAGTGGAAATTATAATGTTTTATCTGTTGTATTAGATAAGGTTGGAGGAATAGATTTAGATTTAATTGTTCATGCAACTAATATTATTAATCCAATTGTAGATCGTTATGATTTAACAGATGATTCTTATATTTTGGATGTAACTAGTAAGGAAAGAGGTGGAGAAAATGAATAGTGAAGAATTTATTAAAGCTGTTAAAAATATTGTAAAAGAAAAGGGAATTAGTGAAGATGTTGTATTTGAAGGAATGGAACAAGCTTTAACTACTGCGTATAAGAAGAATTTTGATTCTAAAACAAATGTTAGAGTAGATATTAATCGAGAAACAGGGGAAATTAAAGTTTATTCTTATTTGATTGTTGTAGATGATGTTGATTTTGGTAGTGAAGAAATAGATGAAGAAGGTAATGTTGTAAAAATACCACCTAAAATTAATCCAGATGCACAAATTATTTTAGAACAAGCAGAAGAGATGGTTCCAGGGATTAAAGTAGGTGAGACTATTGAAAAAGAAGTAACACCAAAGGATTTTGGTAGAGTGGCAGCATCTACGGCAAAACAAGTTTTAACACAAAGAATTAGAGAAGCAGAAAAGAATAGTCTTATTGAAGAATTTCAAGATAAAGAAGGAGAAATGTTACTAGGATTAGTAGCTATGGAAGATTCTAAAAATTATTTTATTGATTTAGGTAGGACAAGAGGACTTTTACCAAAGAGTGAAATTATTCCAGGGGAAGTTATTAAAATGGGTTCTAATATCCGTGTTTATGTTACAAAAATTGAAAATAATAATAAAGGACCTTTAATTTTACTTTCCAGAAAGCATTATGGTTTCGTACGACGTTTATGTGAACTTGAAATACCAGAACTTCAAGATGGAACTTTAATTATGCATGCTTGTGTTAGAGAAGCAGGCGTTCGGAGTAAAGTGGCTGTATCTTCTACTAATGAACGAATTGATGCGATAGGTACTTGTATTGGAGAAAGAGGATCTCGTTTAGGAAGCATTTTAAAAGAATTAAATGGAGAGAAACTTGATTTTGTATTATATAGTGATAATGCTGAAGAGTATATTAAGAAAGCTTTAACTCCTGCTAAAAATGCTATTGTAAATATTCTTGATCCAGTAAAAAAGGAAGCTTTAGCTGTTGTTTCAAATGAAGAACTTCCTCTTGCAATAGGTAAGAATGGTAATAATATTAGACTTGCTAGTCGTCTTACTAAATATAAAATTAATATTAAAACAATGGAGCAAATCAATGCCGAGGGAAATCAATAATTAGGAGGATCCTTATGAAAATGAAAAAAGTGCCTATGCGTACATGTGTGGTTACTAAAGAAAAGTTAGAAAAAAGAGATCTTCTTCGGATTGTTCGTACTACAGAAGGTAAAGTGATTGTAGATCCTACTGGAAAAGTTAATGGAAGAGGAGCATATTTGAAGAAAGATGTTTTGGTTATAAATAAAGCTAAAACAAGTAAAATATTAGAGAGAATATTAGAAGTAAATATTCCAGATGAAGTTTATTTTGAAGCTTTAGAATATTGTGAGAAATAAAGTGATAATGTAAAAAAGGGAAAGGAGTGTTATGTATGACTATAAAAGAATATGCAGCTGATGTAAATTTAAGTGTAGCAGAAATTTTAAAGAAATGTAATGATTTGGGTATTGAGGTTCAAAGTGGGGATGATGAATTAACTGATGAAGAAATTATTTCACTTGATAATGCCATTAATTTGATTGTTGAAGAAGAATCTTTTGAAGAAGAAGAAACTATTGATGAAGTTGTAGATGCAATTGTAGAAAGTAGTAATATTACTAAAAATATTAATATTACTGATAAGAAGCAGAAATTAAAGAAGAAGAAAGACCAGAATGACTCAAAAGATTATAGCTATTTAAAAAAAGAAATGTATAAGAATAAGAATAAATTAATGAAGAATAGTAAAGATGATAGTGTTATTCTTTTTAAAGATGGTATGAGTGTTGGGGATTTAGCTTTAGAACTTAATGTTAGTGGAACTGATATTATTAAAAAATTAATGACTTTAGGTTTAATGTTATCATTAAATCAACCAATTGATTTTGATAATGCTGAAATTGTAGCCTTAGAATATCATAAAACATTAAAAAGAGAAGAGACACAAGATGTTTCTAATTTTGAAGAATATGAGATTGTAGATGATGAAGCAAATTTAGTAGCTCGTCCTCCTATTGTAACAATTATGGGACATGTTGATCATGGAAAAACGACTCTTTTAGATTATATTCGTCATTCTCATATTGCTCAACAAGAATTTGGAGGAATTACTCAACATATTGGTGCTTATCAAATTGATTATAATGGTAATAAAATTACTTTTATTGATACTCCAGGACATGCTGCTTTTACGGAGATGAGAGCTAGAGGGGCTAGTGTAACGGATATTGTTATTATTATTGTAGCGGCGGATGATGGAGTTATGCCTCAAACTAAAGAAGCGGTTGATCATGCATTAAGTGCTAAAGTTCCTATTATTGTAGCGGTTAATAAGATTGATAAACCAGATGCTAATCCAGAAAGAATTAGAACAGAAATGGCTGATTGTAATATTACACCTGAGGAATGGGGTGGAAATGTTCCTTTTATTAATATTTCTGCACAAACTGGAGAAGGAATTGATAAACTTTTAGAGACTATTTTAGCTATTAGCGAAATGGCGGAATTAAAGGCAAATCCTAAACGATATGCAGTAGGTTCTGTTATTGAATCTCGTCAAGATAAAAATATTGGTGGAATTGCTAGTTTACTTATTTTAAATGGTACTTTAAGACTTGGCGATCCTATTGTGGTTGGAACTACTTATGGGAAAATTAGAACAATGCGTAATGATTTAGGAGAAGCGATTATTGAAGCTGGTCCTGGTATGCCTGTTGAGATTACAGGTTTAAGTGATAACCCAAGTGCTGGAGATAAATTTATGGCTTTTGAAACAGAAAAAGAAGCAAAAGAAGTGGCAGAAAAGAGAGCTATTCATGCGAAAGAGAGCAAATATAAAAAGAATGTTATTTCTTTAGATGATTTATTTAGTAAAATTAATAGTGGTCAAAAAGAAATTAATGTTGTTTTAAAAGCTGATGTTAGAGGAAGCGAAGAAGCTGTAAAAAATAGTTTACTTAAAATTAATGTAGAAGGAGTTAAGGTAAATGTCATTCGTTCGGGTATTGGAACAATTACTGAGAGTGATGTTGTTTTAGCTAATGCTTCTAATGCAATTATTATTGGCTTTAATGTTAGTCCAACTCATACAACTAAAGAAATTGCTAAAGAATATAATGTAGATATTCGTCTTTATACAATTATCTATAAATGTATTGAAGAAATTGAACTTGCTATGAAGGGAATGCTTGATCCTGAATATGTAGAAAAAGTACTTGGCAATGCTGAAATTAGGAGAATTTTTAAGTTTTCTAAAGTTGGAAATATTGCTGGTTCTTATGTGTTAGATGGACTTATTAAAAATGGAGCGAAAGTAAGATTAATTCGTGATGGTGTTATTCTTTATGATGGAACAATTCAATCTATTCAAAGAGAAAAAGATAGTGTTAAAGAAGTGAAAAAAGGGTTTGAATGTGGTATTACTTTAGATAACTTTAGTGATATTAAAGTAGGGGATATTTTAGAATGTTATGAAATGGTGGAGGTACGAAATGCCTAGTCATAAAATAGCTAAAATATCTAGTGATATTACTAGAGTTATTAGTGAAATTTTATTTGAAGATGCAAGAGATGAATTATTAAAATCAATTACTATTACAGGATGTAAAGTAGCAAGGGATCTTAGTTATGCCAAAGTTTACTTTACATCTATGAGTAATCTTGATCGTAAAAGTTTAGTAAAAGAAGTAAATGAAGCAAGTTCTTTTATAAGAGGAGAAGTAGCTAATCGTCTTAATTTGCGTCATACTCCTATATTAGAGTTTGTTTATGATGAGTCTATTGAATATGCAAAAAATATTGAAAATATTATTAAAGAAATTAAAGAGAAGTGATGAATGTGCATGGGAATTTATCTATTTTAACTGGTAAATTTACTGATGATGAGTTATTTTTGATCTTACAGAAATATCGTGAAAAAGAAATGGATTTGAAAATATATCAAGAAGCTAACTATTTTCAAATCCATAAGCTTTATTTTAAAAAATTCTTTTTGGGGTATGTTGTTTTGTTTTTAGGATATCATTCTTTAGAAAAAAATGATGCTTTGATAGATGATATTGGATTTTTAGGAAACGAAGAATTACTAGAGCCTCTTATGGGAGAAATGCTTAAAAGAATAAATGAGCATAGAGTTTTTTCAGTACCTTTAGATGATATTTATTTTGAGCCATCTAAGTTCAGTTCTAGTTATCAAAATATTTTTCTTTCCCTAGGATTTAAGGAAGATGATAGAGAGTTATGTCGGGTATAATTATTGTAGATAAACCAAAGGGTTATACTTCTAGAGATATTGTAAATATTGTTTCCCTAGAAATTCATGAAAAGAAGGTAGGACATACTGGTACTCTTGATCCTCTTGCTACAGGTGTTTTGGTGATATGTTTTGGCAAATATACTAAATTAGTTGATATGCTTACAGCGTTAGATAAAGAATATATTGCTGAAATTAAATTAGGAATCGAAACCGATACTTTAGATATTACAGGGAATGTTTTGAGAAAAAAAGATGTTTCTATTACTAAAGAACAAATTTTAAAAGTTTTCTCTAAATTTATAGGTGTATATCAAATGGAAGTACCTCTTTATAGTGCAATTAAAGTTCATGGAAAAAAATTATATGAGTATGCAAGAAATAATGAAGAGGTAGAAGTTCCTATAAAAAAAGTGCATATTTATGAGTTAGAACTTTTATCTTATGAACAGGATATTATTACTTTTAGATGTAGAGTTGAAAAGGGGACTTATATTCGGAGTTTAATTCGGGATATTACTAAATCTTTAGGTGTAATAGGTACAATGAATAATTTAGTTAGAATTAAACAAGGTAATTTTAAAATAGAAAATGCAAGTTCTTTAGAAGATATTCAGTCTCATCATGTAAAAGTTTTAAAAATAAAAGATGTTTTGGATCTTGAAGAATATTCATTAAATGAGTTAGAATATAAAAGAGTAAGTAATGGTAATTTTTTATGGATCAAGAAAGAAGAAAAAGAATTATTGCTTACTTATCAAGATCAAGAAGTTGCTATTTATGAGAAAAAAGATGAATTATATAAGCCTAAAATTATGCTTATATAATATTTATTGCCCTATAGCCAAGCGGTAAGGCAGCGGGCTCTGACCCCGCGATTTCGTAGGTTCGAATCCTACTAGGGCAGCCAATTTGTTATTTAAACCTGTATTTACAGGTTTTTTAATATTTTAAAAACTTATGTATTTTTTATATTTCTTCTTTGCAATATATGTCTATGTTAATTCATAAGATTACTAGATTTGCTTATTACTATTGTTTAGATTTAAAAAGAAAAATAATCACAAAACATTAAGAAAAGAGATTACAGATGAAATTATAAGAGTGCTTAAATATAAGTTAAGACTAAAATTAAAATATAAAAGAAGTATGGGATTGGAAGTAAGGCTTATGGTCTATAAAAGCGGCTTAGATAAAAACAAACTGTGAGGTTGTATGTTTTACTAATAAAAAGTTGAATTTTGATAAAAAGCCTTTAAAATAAGGCTTGTAACAAATAAATAGATAGTATTTTACTACTAATTTACTACTTTATAAGCAATTTTTAATACAGAGCCTTGATATGTTATTTATATTAAAACAAAAAGACAATTAGCGAAATACTAATTGTTTTTAATTATTCAAAAAAGTTTTTTATTATTTTTTATCTTCTTCAAGACAAGCCTCTATCATACTTATAATAACATTATTGAAAGAAGTATCATTATCTTTAGCAATTTTTTCTATTTGTTTTACTAAATCTTCTTTAATATATAAAGTTTTATATACTGATACTATTTTTTCCCTAGTCTTTTTAGGAACAAACCTCATATTACCACCGCCCATAATAATTTTATCTTGTTAATAAAATAAAAGATAAATTAGAAATTTCTGGTGTATTTTCTAAAATTATGGTATAATCGTATTGAACTAATAAGTTTAGAAAGTTGGTGGTTAAATATTGATAAGAAGATTATTAAAAAAACTTTTAAACGCTTTTATTTACTTTATTCTTTTTGCCCTTATATATGAGTTATTACCTATTTTATTTATTCCTATATCATTATATTTAATTTTTAAATTATATAAAAATGATTTTTTTACTAAATTTTTAGTTAAATTCAAAATAAGAAAAGAATATAAAAAAATAAGATTTATAAATAAAATTCATTTATACGAATTTGAAGATAAAAAAATAAATGAATATAAAAAACAATTTATAAGTCTAACTAATGATAAGATAACAATAATTGGTTATAACTCTATAAAAAGTGAATTGTATAAAAAAGATTTTGAAATCAAAGATATAAAAGACATATATTTTGGAAATTTAACAGATACAATTAAATACGATTCATTTGATATAAAAACCTCTTATAGAACGGTAACAAATAAATTTGGTACTTATGACGAAAAAGTTGAAGAACGAATACCTACAACTAGAGAAAGTTATAAAACTGATTTCGGTTATGTAGATATTAGTTTTCAAAACATAGAAGAAAAAAAAGTGTGTTTTGATTTTGGCGAACATAAAGATAGATATACATTACCTATAAGGTTTAGAAGAAAATGTAAAAAGGTTGGAATTAAAAATCTATCAAAAATACATTTAAACTAATAAAAAATGAAAGGAAAATGAAAAATGAAAAAAATAAAATATTTAAGTTTAATTATGATTTTAACTTTGGTGTTAACTGGTTGTGGCGACAAGACTACTTCAAGTGGTGGTATTGATAATGGTAGCAATAAGGAAGTAAAATATTATAGTAATGCCGAAACTATATATTTTAATGCTGAAACTGGAAAAAAATGTAATAATTATGAAGAAAGTAATAGCGATACAAAAAATACTAGTGGTTGTTTAAAATGGTATTTATATAGTGATAATGGAGATGGAACAATAAATTTACTTTTAGACCATAATATAACTAATCATATAAATTGGGCTAAAGATGGAGAGGGAAAAAATGGCCCTAGTAAAGAGTTTTTAAACACATTAAAAGAAACAACCAACAAATGGGCTGGTGTAAAAGATAGAAAAGATAAATATACCCTTTCACAAAATTATACAATAGATTATAAAGGTTATAAGGCAAGACTAATTTCAGCAGAAGAAATTATGAATATTATAGGTCAAGATACTTCTAAATTAAATTACAATACTCAAATTTATTTTGATAAAGATAATTGTGATTATAATAAAACAAATAATTGTTCTTATGGTTGGTTATTTGATAGAACTCAAAGCGATTGTTCAAGTTATGGTTGTTTAAATGATGGTGGACACTCTTATTGGACTAGTACAGCATTTATAGGTTCTCAAATAAAGGCATGGGAAGTTACTTTAAATTTTGTGTACCCTGCTTCTACGGAAATAACTGATACAGATTTAGGAAATCTTGGAATTAGACCAGTTATAACTATTGATAAATCGTTAATAAAATAATTCAAAATAAAAGTAGTATTTAAAAAATTAAAAATTAGGTACTACTTTTATATTTTATATTAAAGGAATTGATAATAATGTCAAAAGATAAGGAAGATTTAGTTAATAATATAATTGATTTATGTTTATATCACGAAATAGAAGAAACTAACCTCTATTTGAAAATATTAGACAATAAAATAAAGTTTTATCAAAATGAAATAAATTTTTTAGAAGATACTAAACCTTTTTTCTTTCAAAAGAAAAAATTACAGGAGCATAATAAAAAGATTGAAGAATATGAGCAAAAAATATATGATGCATACAAAGAAATAGCTGAAGAAGTAGATTTCATAGTAGAAATAAGGAAAAATATTGATAATAACTAAAAATAATTTTGGTATAAGTAGTTATGATCCAAAATTATTTTTTCATATTATATAAAATATTGGTGAAAAATGGTATAATGTTTTTGGAGGACAAACTTATGAAAAAAATTAAAAATCAATATGATGTAAAAATTGGTGATGTATTTTGTATGTCTAAACCATGTGGTCGAAATGGAATTACTCAAAGATTTTTTCAAGTAGTTAACTTAAAAGGTAAAAAGCAAATTATTATAAAAGAAATAGAGTTAGAAAAAGTTGGAAAAAATGAAAAAAAAGAAGATTTAGTTATTCCATGTAAAGATAAATTTTTGAAAAATAGTTTATATATTGAAAATAATAACATTGGAGCAACAAAAGTAGTCCAAAAGGAATTTAATAGCGATATTAAGGAAATAATTTATATAAGTTTTAATTACTATTTTAGGGAAAGCATACATCATAATCATATTTGTAAAACCAATTGTTATGAAATTGCTGAATTATGGGACAATACACCTAAAATTTATTATATAGATTATATAGATTAAAAAGGAGAAATTTATTATGAGTTCAATAAAAGAAGAATTTGATAGAAATTTTGAATTAGATAAACAAATAAATAAAACATATATTGAAGTAATGGAAATAGTAAAAAATTTATACAAGCCAAATCAAACAAAATTTTCTGCCGAAACGGGATTAGGAAAAACTACATACTATAATATACTTGGGGGATACACGAAACCTTTAATGACATCTATTGTATCTTTTGCTATTGTATTTAAAATTAACTTAAAAAATGTTGAAGATTTACTACGAGCATGGGGACTAGGCTTTGAACCAGGTAATAAAGTACATCACGCCTACGCACAACTTATAGAAAAATTTGGCGGAAAATCAATGTATGAATGTAATGAATTCTTAAAAGAGGTTGGAATAGCAGAAAAACATTGGTTAAACGACGGAAGAAAATAGATAAAAATTAGAGCATATTTTAAAAAGATATGTTCTTTTTTTATATTTTAAAATGATTTTTTCCGTCGTTGGTGGAATTTTTTTTTACTTTAAAACAAGCACTTTCTTAATTATTAAAATCAAAAACCCTTTATTTATAAGGTTTTAATTTCCGTTGTCGGTGGGCTACTATAATTTATTTTTTTGCTAGAATTGACTTGTAATTTGAAAGGCGCCAATTAGAATTACACCAAATTTAACGAAAGGAGAAAATTAAAACTATGAAAATTAAAGGTATTGAAGAAAGAATTGGCGAGTTTGAAAACAAGCCATATCATAATGTTAATTTTCATTGTGCGGAAGAGTTTGAAAACGAAAAAAGTGCAGGTGTTAAGGTATCAATAGTTAAAGTAAGATATGACATCTTAACTAAAACTTTTGGTAAAGAATTAACTACATCAGAGATTAAAAGTCTTGTAGGTAAAGATGTTGACTTCCTTTATGATAAATACAAAAATGTTAGTTATGTAGAATTCGCTAACTCTACCGAAACAAGCAAGAAATAAGTTACTTATTGACTTATTAACTACCGATATGTTACATCTTGCTATTATTTTAACTAGTGGCAAGATTAACATTAAGGTAAATTTACAAATTATTGCTACATGCTACATGCTACATATAAGGGGTAATACTAGCCCTTATATGGTGGGGGCTTTAGTGGCTACGCCACTCGCCCCACTCATTGGCATGTATTAACTAGTATGTATTAGCGCATTAGTTCTTTGAAAATTTAATAATTTAAGCCTTTAAAAATAGGAGTGATAACATGGCAGATAATAGCCAAAGTAGAAAATGGCAACTCACGATTAACAACCCACAAGAACATGACATCACATACGAATTGCTAAAAGAAACTTTGAAAAAATTTGTATTGGACTATTATTGTATGTGTAAGGAAATTGGCAACGAAACAAAAACCGAGCATATTCATATATTTATCTATTCAAAATCGCCTATTCGTTTCACAACGATTAAAAATCGCTTCCCTACGGCACACATTGAGAAAGCCTATGGAACAATACAAGATAATATTGATTATGTGAGAAAAACGGGTAAATTTGAAAATACTGATAAAGCCGAAACATCTATTGAGGGCAGTTTTGAAGAATACGGAACTATACCATCGGAATTGCAAGAAAAAGACCCCTTTATAGGGCAATTATTAGAAGATATTAAAGATGGTAAATCAAACATTGAAATTATAGAAAACAACCCACAATGGGCTTTAAAAATACGCGATATTGACTTGATAAGAGAAACATATCTTGCAGACAAATATATGAAAGAAAACCGCGACCTTGTAGTAACTTATATCTATGGAAAAACGGGCGTTGGTAAGACACGAGATATATACAAAAGGCATGGTGCTAAAAATATATGTCGTATCACAAATTACACAAGTAGCAGAGGTGTAAATTTTGACGCATACAAAAGCACTATGAATACCCTAGTTTTTGAGGAATTTCATAGTCAAATACCCATCGGCGATATGCTTAATTATCTTGATATATACCCCCTTATGCTACCCGCTAGATATAATGATAAAGTGGCTTGTTACACTTATGTCTATATAACTTCAAATGTTCCATTAGAGGAGCAATATTACGGGGTACATTTTACTTCACAATATAAAGAAATTTGGTACGCATTTTTGCGTAGAATTCATAACATAATTGAGTATAAAAGCGATGGCACAATTATAGAACATAAAATGACAAAAAAATTAGAGGAGATAGAAAATGAAGAAAATAAACAAGATATTGAAAAAAATTAACTTTATAAAAATTATAATTGTAGAATTGTATTTAATAGTAGCACAATTTGTATGGCATTTAAAAGATTATGTAATAGATTATATGACTTCAAAAGCCACTACTGAATTACAAATAAAAATGATACACATAATATTAAACTATGGACTTGCAACAATTTTAACAATAATTTTAATTGCTTTAATCATTTCATTAAAGAGATTTAAAAAAGAGATTAAACACGAAGAAAAAAGCATGAAAGACATAAATTTAAAAAATGATAATGACGAATATGTACGATGTAAAGCAATTTTAGATGGTAAAGAATTTAATCAAAAAATTTATGTATTAGACGCAAAAAATATATCACTTGAAAAAATGAAAAAAAGACAAGACGATTTAGAGGCAGTATATGACATTAAAATAGATTATATGGAATATGGCAAAACTACTGAAACTATAAATGTATATTGCACCCCTAGAAAATTCCTTAAACCTAGAATATTTGATGTTTGGGCAGAAGACCACTTCCTAGACGACTTCTTGTCGGCACTAGTAGTCGGATCTACGGGAAGTGGTAAGACATATTTTACACATCAATTATTGGGGAAAGTTGTTTACAATAAAGAATTTATTAACGAAGATGTTAAAGTCTATATATGTGATAGAAAAAACGAGGACTATATACAATTTAAAAATTGTCCTAATTACTATGGCATTAACGCAGTAGATGGTATTAAAAAAGTACATGAAATTTTTACGGAAAGACTAAATAATGAAGAAAGCAACGACAATAAAGAAACTATTATATGTTTAATAGAAGAATATGCACTTTTACTAAATTCATTAGATAAAAAAGAGGCAGAAGATGTTAAAAATATGGTGGCAGATTTATTGTTCGCAGGGCGAAGTAAAAAAATAATAACAATAGTAAGTTTACAACGAGCAGACGCTATTTACTTCCCACGAGGAGCAAAAGAACAATTCAAAAAAATTATCATGATGGGACAAATCTCTCAAATACAATTAGATATGTTGCTAGACGAAGATATGCAAAAACAAGTTACTGAAATGAATTCACAAGGTTATGGTTATCTTTACGAAGATGGAAAAAGAACATTGACGCGTATTAAGGTTGCAGAAATTACACAAGACGATATGAATAAACTTGATAGAATTATAAGCGAGAAGATGTTTTAATGATAGATAATATAAATTATCAAGAGCCTTATAAAAATAGTGTGTATGTTCCTATAAGTGAAAAATATACACTAACTATTGAAGAAGCGTCAAAGTATTTTCGTATTGGCGAGAATAAACTTCGTAAACTAGCAGAAGAAAACCTAAATGCAAGTTGGGTAATTATGAACGGAAACCGAATTCAAATAAAACGAAAACAATTTGAAAAAGTTATTGATACTTTAAATACAATTTAATGAAATTGAGCCTTAATATGTGATATAATGTTATTGCATATCAAGGCTCTTTCTATATTAAAGAAAGGAGCAAAAAATATGTCAATAAAAAGACGAGATAATAAAAATCGTATTTTAAATACGGGAGAGAGCCAAAGAAAAGATGGAAGATATGTTTACAAATATACTGATAATTTAGGAAAACCACAATTTATTTATGCTTGGAAGTTAGTACCAACTGATAAAACGCCAAAAGGAAAGCGTAATGACTTATCACTACGAGAAAAAGAACACGAAATACAAAAAGACATTTACGATGGAATAGATACAATAGGTAAAAAAATGACCGTATGTCAATTATATGCGAAAAAGAATAGTCAACGACCAAAAGTTAAAGATAGTACACAAATAGGACGCAATAGACTTATGAAATCACTAGAAGAAGATAAACTTGGTGCTTGTTCTATTGAAAATGTTAAGATGTCGGACGCTAAAGCATGGGCGCTACGCATGAAAGAAAAAGGCGTAGCCTATCAAACTATTAAAAATGATAAAAGGTCTTTAAAATCGGCTTTTATTATGGCTATACAAGACGATTGCATAAGGAAAAACCCATTTGACTTTAAACTTAATGATGTAATAGAAAATGACACAGAGCCAAAAACAATTTTGACACCCGAACAAGAAAAAAATCTATATTCTTTTATTAAGAATGATACAACCTATTATAAGAATTATGACGAAGTTATTTTAATAAGAGAAACGGGACTTCGTATATCGGAATTTTGCGGACTAATAGATACTGACCTAGATTTTGAAAATAGACTTATCAATATAGACCATCAACTTTTATATAATACGAAACGAGGTTACTATATAGAAGAAACAAAAACTGATAGTGGTATAAGAAAAGTACCTATGAGCGACAAAGCGTACGAAATCTTTAAGAGTGTATTAAGTAATCGTAAAGACATAAACAATGTTACTATTGATGGTTATAATGGTTTCTTGTTTTTTAAAAGTAATGGCTACCCAAAATTACGAAATGACTATGATAGTATTTTTAGGGGAATTGTTAAGAAATATAATAATTGTCATAGTGAAAAACTTCCAAACAAAATGACCCCTCATACTTTAAGACATACATTTTGTACTAGTTGGGCTAACGATGGCATGAACCCTCATACATTACAATATATAATGGGACATAAGAACATTTTACTTACATTAAGTTATTATACACACCCTACATATATGTCCGCACAAGCCGAGATGGAAAAAATAGTTAAACAAAAAGAAATTTACTACTATTTTACTACTTTTGAAAACGAAAATACGGGAAATTATAAAAATTTATGTGAACTTCTTCCAAAAATAAAAATGTCGTAAACGCCTTTAAATAAAGGTTATAACGACATATAAGAATTTATAAAAGTTTAATTAAAAATTTACTATCTTTTTAAAATTAAAAAACTAAACTTTTGGTTTAGTTTAGACGATATCATCAATATATCTTTTTAATTCTTTGGCATTTGGACCAAAGATTATTTTTAATTGATTATCAATTTCTACAATGCCTTTAGCTCCTAATTTTTCAATAGCATCTTTGTTGACAATACTTATGTCTTTTAAAATTACTTTGAATCTACTCATATTTGCCTCAGCACTAACAATATTATCTTTTCCTCCAAGATAAGTTATGAGCTTATTTGCTTCAATTCTAAAGTCTCTTCTTGTTAATTTAATTACAATTAATAAAATAATAATTAAGATTATTGCAATAATTAAATATTGTATCCATGTATCCATTTTTATCACCTATTATTATTATACTATAAAAATTGGTATAAATAAAGTTTTTTGGTAACATAATAAAATTAAGGAATGGTGAAAATGAAAAAAATACTTTTGATGTTTGGATGTTTGTTACTCGTAGTAGGATGTTCTTGTTCTAATGATAAGGCGGCAGATGCAGTTGAAAAATACTTAAATGATTATAAAGGACTTAGCGATCATGTGTTAGAGGATATTGATGAACTTGTAGAAGCTGAAAAATTAACTGATAAAGGAAAAGAAACTTATAAAGAAGTTTTAAAAAGACAGTATCGTGATTTAATTTATACAATCGAAAATGAAGATTATGATGGAGATACAGCAAATGTTACAGTTAAATTAACAGTTTATGATCTTTATAAAGCTCAAAAGGAAGCTAGTGAATATTTGAATTCGCATCAAGATGAATTTTTGACGGATGGAAAATATGACAATGATTTATATATTGAATATAAATTAGAACAAATGAAAAATATGAATGATACGATTCAATATAATGTAGTTTTTAAAGTTACTAAAACAGATGGAAAATGGTATGTAGAACAACCTGATGAGGAAACGTTAGAAAAAATACATGGCGTTTATAATTATGATGAGGATTAGCTCCTCTTTTTTATTTACATTTTAAATTTTTTATGATATATTTTAAGTATTGGGGGAATATATATGTTTGAGAGTATCAATGCAGGAATTTTAAATATTACTAAAAGAGATTATGAGGAATTAGAAAAATGGAAATATAATCAAGAATTTTATGCTGTTGTTTTACAAATTTTTCAGACAGATATTTATAAAAGCTTACCGATTGAATTAAAAAATAAGTTTTATAGTACTTTAGGAAGACTACGCTGGATGAATTTAGATTCTTTTGAATTAAAAAAAACATTGAACCGCTTTTTAAATATTTTTAAGAATACAGTTTTAGCCACTAGCAACAATTTTTATTATTATTTAGATATTTTATTTAATTATCCTACTTTTCCTATTATGTATGCTTATTTATTTGCAGAGTATGCAGATGAAGATAATCAAAAACTGCTTAATTATACAAGAATAGAAGCAAAGTTATGGTCTTTAGAACAAAACTTTAGATATAATCAATTTGAAAGTATTATTAATGATGAAAAATTAAATGAATTAGGACTTTTAGATGTAGTTGTAAATGGGATTATTAATACAGTTTTACCTAAAAATGAATTGATTTGTTGTATTTGTGATTTACTTGGAAAAGATAATTATGGAGTTATTTTAAAATTATTTCAAGCTCCAAGTGATGAATATTTAGCTGTTGTATTAAGATTAGTTCGTGATAGGGAAGTAGTAAAAAGTAATCATTTAGAAGAAATGATTGATATAATTTATGCAACTCCATTAGATGAATTAAAAGAATTAGAATTTAAGATTACTCATGTGTTAGTTCATCTTGAAATGCCTTTTGAAGTAGCTTGTCAAAAATACTTTCATCAAGCAATGAAAATACTTGATGAAAATACGGGAATTCATTCTTCTACAAGAGTAAGAGTTCCTGTTTATAAGGAAAGATTTTAATGTAAAGAATGATGATAAACATTGTTCTTTTTTTTAATTTTTACTATAATTATAGTAGGAGTGTAGTATGAAAAAGATATTTTTAATGTTATTCGTGTTAGTTGGGGTTAGCGGTTGTACGCAACTTGATTTTAATATTCCTAGTTCAAGTGCTTTAGAGAATGATAAGAATTTTGTAGCAAGTGATGATAAGATTATTTCTCATTATATTGATGTAGGACAGGGAGATGCTAGTTTGATTGAGCTTTCTAATGGTGAGGTTATGCTTATTGATGCAGGTATTGCTAGTTCTAGTCAAAAGATTATAGAATATATTAAGAGTTTAGGATATGATCGAATTGATTATGTAATTGCAACTCATCCTCATGCTGATCATATTGGAGGAATGGCTGAAGTTATTAAAGCTTTTGATATTGGAACTATTTATATGCCAAAAGCAGTAAGTACTAGTAAAACTTATGAAAATTTATTGGAAACAATTAAAGAAAAAGGACTTCATGTTAAAACTGGTAAAGCTGGGGTAAGTGTACTACAAGATGAGAATCTAACGATTGATATGCTTGCACCTAATCAAGATAAGTATTCGAGTTTAAATAATTATTCAATTGTCTTAAAAATTACATATGGTAATACTAGCTTTTTGTATACAGGAGATGCTGAAGAATTAAGCGAAAAAGAAATTACTGGTGATGTAAAAGCAGATGTTTTAAAAGTTGGGCATCATGGTAGTGATTCAAGTAGTAGTGATGAATTTTTAAAACGAGTAAATCCTAAATATGCTATTATCAGTGTAGGTAAAGATAATAGTTATGATCATCCTTCTAGTAGTACGATTCATAAATTAGAAAAATATACAAATTATATTTATCGAACTGATTTAAATGGAACAATTACTGTTACTAGTGATGGAGAGAATATTGATGTAAAGGTGGAGAAGAAATAAATATGAAAGTGATTATTGATCGGTTTGAAGGAGAATATGCAGTTGTTGAATTAAGTATAGGAAAATTTGTAAATATGCCAAAAGAGTTAGTTCCTAATGCCCATGAAGGGGATGTGATCAATATTAGTATCGATTTTGAAGAAACTAAAAAAAGGAAAAAAAATATTACTAAGTTAATGAATGATTTGTTTGAAGATTGATTTTGTGGTAAAATAAACATCAGGGGGAAGGCTTATGGAAAAATATTTAAAATTGATTTTAAAAAAAGAACAATATATTAAAAGAATGCGATCACATATCGATTCTTTAGATCAAGAATTACAATTCATTCAAAGAGAAATGCAATTAGTAAGAGAACAAAATGAACAAGATTATATATGCTTACATAAGCTTAATAATGAAGAAAAAGAGGAAAATAAAACCATATCTGTATTTTTTGTTATGGTTACATTAGCGGTTTTATCTGTACTTTCTTATCCTTTTATTCTTTATTTAGGCTTTTCTTCTCTTTTTACTATTATGGCTATTTTGGGTTTTAATACGGCTAATATTATACTTTCTTTTGCTAGTGTTAAAATAATAAAAAAGTATTATAGATATTTAAGAGAAAAAAATAAAAAAATTATTCAGGAGCAGTTTAGCAAGGTAATGAGTTCTAATAAAAAAAGAGAAGAAGTTTTTCAAAAGTATACAAGTATTCTTGATAAAAAGAAAGATTCTCAAGTATTGATTGAACATGAAGAACAAAGTATAGAAAAAATTAAAAGAGAAATTATGGACTCTTTGTTAGCTATATGTGAAAGAAAAAAAGATGCTTCTATACCTTTATTTCCACAAGATTTAGAAATGGAGTTTCCAGAATTAGATTTGTTAGATCAAGATATGGATATAACAAAAAAACGTTAATAGGGTTCTTAAAGTTTATTTATTTAATAGTTATCATAAGATAGATATTTTTGTTTGATTTTATATTTAAAGGGTGTTAGAATGAAATTGGTGTAAGTATGAAGAATATTAATAGTGATAATTGGACTATGTTTAAAAGATATGAATTAGATAGTCCATATTTAGATTTGTATGATCAAGAATTTGAACATTTGTGTTCTTTATATCCTGATTTAGATTTTAAATATGGTTATAGTATAGATGAATTATATTATATAGGGGAAAGTATGAGTGCAAAAAATAAGAGTACCTATTTATTTCCTGGAGATACTGTATATTTTTATCCTGTTATAAAAATTTTAAAGGCTCATAAGATGCATACTTGTGCTCTTAGTGGAGCTTTAATCTATCCTGGTAGTGAGTATATTCAATATAAGGCTTTTTTGTATAATAAAACAAAACATAAATCTTATATAATGTCTCATTTTGATATAGAAGCAGGAGCTAATTTTTCTTTTCCTATGACTTTAGAAGCTTTTGAATTTTTTTACTATCGATTAAATGCTTCTTATGATTGTTCGCTAGAAACAGAATATAATATTTTAACAGCTATTCATGAACCTCTTATTAGAACTCTTAGAAAAAATAAATAATTTGTCGAATACTTTTGCTTGCATTTTTAAGCACTCTTCGTTATGATACTTACTAAGAGTGCTTTTTTGGTTGTTTTTTGGTATAATAAATTTAGTTAGAAGGGTTATTATGAGTATATTAAAAGTGGAAAATTTATGGAAGAAAATTGGAAAAAAGCAAATATTAAAAAATGTTTCTTTTGAGATAAATGAAGGAGATATTTTAGCTTTTATTGGACCTAATGGGGCTGGTAAAACTACTACTATTAAATGTATTTTAGGGCTTCAAAAAATCAGTTCTGGTCATGTTTGGATTGGTGGATTTGATATAAAAAAAGATTTTGTTAAAGCTATGTCTTTCGTAGGTTGTCTTGTAGAAGAACCAGATGTATATATGTATTTATCTGGAATGGAAAATTTAAAGATTCAGGCTAGAATGTATAAAAATGTTTTAATGGATGATATTACTAGAGTAGTCGAATTAGTTGGTTTAGAAACACGAATTCATGATAAAGTGAGTAAATATTCTCTTGGGATGAGGCAAAGACTTGGAATTGCCATTGCTTTACTACATTCTCCTAAGTTACTGATTTTAGATGAACCTACTAATGGTCTTGATCCCGAGGGAATAAAAGATTTAAGAGTTCTACTTAAAAGATTATCTAAAAGTGGAGTTGGTATTTTAATTTCTAGTCATAACTTAAGTGAACTTGAAAGCTTTTGCAATCGGGTTTGTATTATTTCTAAAGGAGAAATTTTAGAAGAAAATTCTATTGATGAAATTAAAAAAATGGATGAAAATAAATATTTATTAAAAGTTGATGATAGTCATAAATGTGAAAAATGGATGCGGGAAGGCGATCAAATTATAGATCCAAAATATCTTGAAGTGATTCGAGATGAAGAGGAGATTGCTCTTTTTATTCAAAAACTAGTTAAGGAAGAAGTTCTTATTTTTGAAGTAAAAAAAGAAAATATGACTTTAGAAGAAGCTTTTATGAAAAGATCTGGGGGTGATCATAATGTTTCGATTGATGAAAAATGAAATTATTAAATTACTTAAAAAGAAGAGTTTTTATGTTGTTACTTTTATTTTTATTCTCTTTTGTATTCTTACTAATGTAGTTTACAAAAATCCACTAGATTCTTCTTTAACAGAAGAGGTTGATATCAATCAAATAGAAGATGAAAATCAACATTTAGATCTTGATAATTCAGATGATTTACTTATTTATGTAGAGAATTTAACAACTTTAAAAGTAGAAGAATTCATGCAACTTTATTCTAATAACGTAGCAACATATTTGATAAAAAATAATTTATATTCTATTATTTATAAGATGTATGAAAGTAAATATATTTTAGAAGATGATCAATTATATCAGAAATATTCTTTAGAAGTGGATCATAAAATTTTGAAAATAAAAAATAATGATTGGCACTATTTTTTAGATGAGAGGATCTTATATTTAGAGGAGAGAGTAAGTAAAACAACAGGAACTGAAAATGAAAGATATAAAGCATTATTAGAATTAGCAAAATATCGAAAAGATCAAGATGTTCCCTATGATAAAGATAATTATTTACATAATTCTATTTTATATTTAGAGGAAAACATGTATGAGTATATTAATTTACTACATGATGAAAATTTAACTTTTGAAGAGGAAAATAGGCTTCAATTTTTGAAAGAGAATATGAGTATACATGAGTATGTGTTAGAACATGAACAAGATGTTTTAAATGAGCATACTTTAAGAGCGGTTCTTATGAATTTTTCTGGAGAATTTGGAATATTTATTTTAATTTATGTTATTATGCTAGCTGGTTCTATTGTTAGTGAAGAATATTCTAGAGGAACTATTAAATATTTATTTACAAAGCCTTTTAAAAGAAGAACTATTTTAACTAGTAAACTACTTATCGTCATATTATTTATTCCTCTTATTATGTTATTTATGAGTTTGATAGAAATTTTAATTGGAGGAATTATTTTAGGGTTTGATTCAATCCATGTGCCTATTATTTTATATACTAGTGGAGGTATTGTTTCTTATTCTACAATAAAATATCTATTATTATTGTTATTTAGTAGTCTGCCAATATATTATGTAATAGGAATACTTGCATTTATGATTAGTACCGTTACTCTTTCTACATCTGCTGCCATTACAATTAGTTTTCTATTTTATTTACTTGGAAATGTCATATCTAATTTAGCTCTTATTTATTCATTTCCAATATTTAAATTTTTTGTTTCTCTTTATTGGGATTTTAGTTATTTAGTAACTTTACAATCACAACCTTTTGGAGCTTCTATTTTTACCTCTATTTTAGTAGTTTTGGCTTATATATTTATTATGCTATGTATAGCTTATGTATTTTTTATCAAAAAAGATGTAAAAAATATTTAAAATTTGTTATACTAAGTAATAGGTAGTGATTATGTGAAGTATAAAGTTTTTAAAATTATATTTAGTATTTTAATTATTATTTTATTTATATTAGCAACTGTTTTTTTAGTTAGAGGACTTACTATGGAAAAAGAAGATTTAAAAGCAGGATCTATACCTAGTGTTTCTCCAGATCTAGCAAAAAAAGCAATTGCAAAAATAAAAGAAGATCATGGAACTCCTTATTATGAAAGCGATCATATAGAGGAATTTACGAATTTAGTTTTTGAAGAGAATAACCGTTTTTCTTCTTACATCATTGATTCTTATACAGGTGATGAGCTAACAATTGAAGATATTTTAAAAAAAGGAACCTTAGAAGAATTTAAGGAAAAAGAACTAGAACTTTTGAATCTTAAATATCCTGAATTTATTGTTGAGGGGATTAAGAATACACAAGGTACTAAAGTTTATATTCTTAAAGATCAAGAAATGATTATTTATTATTATGATTATAGTTATTCTTATGAATATCAGGAAGTGGTATCGCTTACTATTAATTATAATGAAATTCATGATTATTTAGATTTTACTCATGAACTTTCTTTAGAGTATAAAAATGAAGATGGATATCAATATAGTAAAGATAAGAAGACTGTTGCAATTAGCTTTGATGATGGACCAAGTAGTACTTATAATGCTAAATTTTTAGATGTTTTAGCAAGAAATAAAGCACATGCTACGTTCTTTATGGTTGGAACTATGATGAATAGTTGTCAAAGTTGTGTTTTAAATACGTATAAGTCTGGAAATGAAATAGGATCACATACTTATAATCATATGAATATGAAAAAAAATAGTGTGGAGGATGTAAGTGCTAGTTTAAAAAAAGTGGATGATTTATTTTATAGTATTACTAAAGATCATATTCGATATGTAAGACCTCCTTATGGAGCTTATAGTAAAACAAATTTAGAAAATGTTGATAATCCTCTTATTTTATGGAATTTAGATACAGAAGATTGGCGATATCATGATGTTGATCACATTGTTAATTATGTGATGGATAATGTAAGTGATGGATCTATTATTTTAATGCATGAGTTATATCAAACAAGTTTAGAAGCATTAGAAATATTACTTCCTAAATTATATGCGGCTGGTTATCAGGTAGTTAGTGTTGGAGAACTTGCTAGCCTTCAAGGAAAAGAATTACAAGCAGGACATGCTTATCGAGCTATTATGGATTAGTTAAATAATACCAAAATCATTGTCTGGTGTATCACGGTTTATTTCAGCTATCCATGTTAAAATTCCTCCAATTAAGAATAATAGGGCAGCGATTAAGGATACATGAGAGGTTATGACCTCTTTTTTTGTTGCTTCTTTTTTTAAATGGTGTATATCTTCATAATTTAGAATCACAAAATACATATAGATAAAAAGTGCAATTGTTAGTACGGTAATATTAATTAATTTGAATTTTTTTTGGCTAGTAGAATTATTTGTTTGTAAATAGTTTCTTTCATAATAATCAGATATTAAGGCCGCAATAGCGATAAAAAGGTATATAATCCAAATCAAATCTTCTGTTTTTAGTCTTTGTAATTTTACACCTATATTCATGTTAAACTATATGGGATTTTTAAATTTTTATTCAAAAAAACTAGCATATTGCTAGTTTGATTCTGATTGATACAATGCTTGATAAGCTTGGCAATTTGCAAGTAGTTCTTCGTGAGTTCCACTTGCAATTAGCTTTCCTTGTTCAATGATATGTATTTCATCTGCATCTATAATAGTAGATAAACGGTGAGCAACAATAATTATGGTGTGGTCTTTAACAAGATTATCTATTGTTCTTTTGATATATTCTTGAGAAGTATTATCTAAAGCACTTGTTGCTTCATCAAACAAAATAATTTTGGTATTTAATAGTAATGTTCTAGCTATTGCTAAACGTTGTTTTTGACCTCCAGATAAGTTGATACCACCTTCACCAATAATTGTGTCATATTTTTCTGGTAAACTCATAATATAGTCATCTATGTAAGCTTTTTTGCAAAGGGTACGAATAGTTTCTATAGTGGCATCTGGTTTTACTAATTTAAAATTATCTAGGATAGATAAATTAAATAAGAAGGGACTTTGTCTAATAATAGAAATATTGTCTCTTAATGATTCTTTTGTTATATCTTTTATGTTAATACCATCTAATGTAATTTCTCCTTCAGTAGGATCAAAATATCTTAATAGTAAGTTAAAAATAGTACTCTTGCCATTACCACTTTTTCCAACTATCGCGATTTTTTTATGGGGATTAATTTGAAGGTTTAAATTATTTAAAGTATATTTTTCATTTTCTTGATATTTAAATTTGACATTTTTAAATAGAATGATTCCTTTAGGATTTTTAATGATCTTATTTCCATATTGTTCATCTTGATATAATTTGTTGTTTAGAATTTCACTAATTCGTTTTAATGAAACGGTTACTTTATTAAAACTTACTCCAAAATCACTAATACTTTCTACTACTTCATCAATACGCCAAATATAACTTTCCATCATTAAGAAAAGGCTTAAACTAATTGCTCCATCTAAAAAGGCTTTTCCAGTTGTAAAAAGAATTAAAAATTGAATCAGAAAATAAGCTAGGTTGTTTAAAGCATAATACCATCTTTCATATTTTCGCACTTTTGCCGTGTGATTAAATAGTTTTTGAATAATTTTAGAAATATTCTCTTCAATAATAGAGCTAATTCCTAAAGATTTGATTTCTCTTATTCCTGTGATATTTTCTGTTGCTCTTTTTACGTAAGCATCACTTTCTTTTTTAATATTTTCTTGACTTTTTTCAATTTTAGGGAAGAATTTAGTTGAGATGAATCCCATTATTATTGCTAATAATATGATTTCTAAAAAAAGAATAAAAGAGATTTGTAGAGCGATTACAATTACTACAATAACAACTATGGCTTTACAAATTAATTTAGTTATTTTTGCTAATAATTCCATCACTCGATCTGGATCCGTATATAGACGATTAATAAATTCTCCAACGCCAATTTCTTCAAAAGCTACTGCTGGTAAATTGTCTATTTTTTTATACAAGTCTATACTAACATTTTTAGTAAATTTGATTTCAAAATAAGTATAAAGATAATCTCTAGGAATTTGTAGAAAAGTATAAAAAATAATATAGATTCCTTCGTAAATAGCTAAATATAGGGTAAAGTTAGCAAGGTTTTTGGCTACTAAAGCTTCAATGGCAATTCCCCAAAAAAACACAGATATCAAAGCTGGAAAGTAAGATAATCCTACTAAAATAATATACAAAATTAGTTTTAATTTATCTTCTTTTATGTAATTTAAGAAAACTTTAAAATATTTTATTTTTTGCATTTTTGCCTCCTTTTTTGTTGTTAATCATAACATTCTTATTTTTAATTGTCAATTTCATGTAGTATTTTTAATTTTTGTTAAAAAAAGTAAAAAATTAGCAGTTATATATTGACAAGTGCTAAGCATAATATTATAATGGTATTAGCACTTAGAGGTAAATGGTGCTAAGTAGGTGATAAAAGTGGATGAAAGACAAAAAAGCTTACTTAAAGAAATTGTAGAGTGTTATATTAAAGAAGTAAGACCTATTGGTTCAAAACATTTATGTGATAAGTTTCAGTGTTCTAGTGCTACGATCAGAAATGAAATGGCGATTTTAGAGAAACTAGGGTATATTGAGAAGAATCATATTTCTAGTGGTCGTATTCCTAGTGAAGCAGGATATCGATATTATGTTGAGTATTTAATGGAACCAAAAGAGTTAAATGGAGAAGATATGCTTAAACTCCAAACTTTATTTTCTAATAAAAGTTTAACAGTGAGTGATGCCATTGAAAAATGTTTAGAGATTATTAGTGATATTACTAATTATACAAGTGTTTCTTTAGGTAAAGAAAGTGATGAAAATGTTTTACGACAAGTTAATATTATTCCACTTGATGATGTAAGGCTTGTAGCTTTAGTTTGTACAGATAAAGGAATTGTTAAGAATAAACATTTTACCATTCCAGCGGATATTAGTATGGGTGAAGTGGTTAAAATTAGTGAGATTATTAATAAAATGTTAATTGGAACACCTCTTCCTTTAGTTGGCGAACGTTTAGAATATGATATTAAGCCTATTATTTCTACACAAGTAGAGCAATATGAAACTGTTTATGGCATATTTTATGACGCTTTTCATGATTTCATTCAAAATAACGAAAATATCCATGTTGTTGGCAAATCAAAAATGTTAAATCAACCTGAGTATAATGAACCATCTGAACTTAAACGCCTGATATCTAAATTAGAAGATGAAGAACAAGTACGAAAAATTGAAAAAAATGATTCGAGAGATATCAGCATTTATATTGGCAGTGAGAGTAATTTTGATGATAATGTAACTGTTGTCAAGACTAATTATAGTTTAGGTGGAGAAGAGGGGACCATTGCTATTATAGGACCAAAGAGAATGGAATATGATCGAGTTGTAGCGGTACTTAATATTTTAAATAAATGGCTAGAGGAAAAAGGTGATTAAATGGGAGAAGAAGTAAAAGAAAAAGATGTAAATGCTGAAGAAAAAGAAGTAGTAGAGCAAAAAGTGGATGTTCATGATAAACAGCCAAAAAAAGTAAAAGAAAAAAAGAAAAAAATTGATCATGAAAAAGATGAACTTATTAAAGCTAATTTAGATTTGAAAGAAAAAGTGTTACGGATTACAGCGGAAATGCAAAACATTAAAAGAAGAAGTGAAATAGATTTAGCAGCAGCTTATAAGTATGATGGATTTGATATGATAGAGAAATTACTTCCTATTATTGATAATTTTGAAAGAGCATTAAAAATAAAGCAAGATGGTACTGAAAAGTTTTTAGAAGGATTTAAAATGATTTATGATCATCTGATTCAGATTTTAAATAGTAAAGGGGTTAGAGAAATTGAATGTTTCCATAAAGAATTTGATCCTAATATTATGAATGCTGTAGTAACAGATAAAGATGAAAATCTTGATAACAATGTTGTTCTTGAGGTTTTACAAAAAGGATATATGTATCAAGATAAAATACTTAGACCAGCAATGGTTAAAGTAAATGAAAAAGATGTATAATTTTATAAAAATTATAAATGAAATAATTTACTCTTAGAGTGGGTAATAATATTACCATAAATAATGAAAGGAATGATATAAAATGAGTAAAATTATAGGTATTGATTTAGGTACAACAAATAGTTGTGTTGCAGTTTTAGAAGGTGGTGAACCAAAAGTTATTCCTAATGCTGAGGGAGCTCGTACAACACCATCTGTAGTTGCTTTTAAAGGCGAAGAGGAAATGGTTGGACAAATAGCTCGTAACCAAGCTGTTACGAATGCTAAAAATACAATTTCTTCTATTAAAAGAAAAATGGGTACTAGTGAAAAAGTAGAAGCAAATGGTAAGAAATATACACCAGAAGAAATAAGTGCTAAAATTCTTGCTAAATTAAAAAAAGATGCAGAAGCTTATTTAGGTGAAAAAGTAACAAAAGCTGTTATTACAGTTCCTGCTTACTTTAATGATGCAGAGCGTCAAGCTACTAAAAATGCTGGTAAGATTGCGGGACTTGATGTTGAACGTATTATTAATGAACCAACTGCTGCCGCTTTAGCTTATGGACTTGATAAACAAGATAAATTACAAACAATTCTAGTTTATGATTTAGGTGGAGGTACATTCGACGTATCTATTCTTGAACTTGGTGATGGAGTATTTGAAGTTAAATCTACTGCTGGTAATAACCGTTTAGGTGGAGATGATTTTGATGAGAGAATCATGGACTATTTAGTAGATGAATTTAAAAAAGAAAATGGAATAGATTTATCTAAAGATAGAATGGCTATGCAACGTATTAAAGATGCTGCAGAAAAGGCTAAAAAAGATTTGTCTGGTATGACTTCTGCATCTATTAGTTTACCATTCATTGCTCAAAATAGCGAAGGACCACTACATTTTGAAACTACATTGTCAAAAGCTAAATTTGAAGATTTATGCCGTGATTTATTTGATTCAACTCTTGAACCAGTTCATAAGGCTTTAAAAGATGCTAAACTTACTAGTAAAGATATTGATAAAGTAATTTTAGTTGGTGGATCTACACGCATCCCTTATATTCAAGAACTTGTTAAGAAAGAACTTGGACAAGAACCTAATAAGAGTGTTAATCCAGATGAAGTTGTTGCTATGGGAGCTGCTATTCAAGGTGGTGTTTTAACTGGTGAAGTTGAAGATATCGTTTTACTTGATGTTACCCCATTATCTTTAGGACTTGAAACTTTAGGTGGAGTAATGACAGTATTAATTCCAAGAAATACTACTATTCCAACTAGTAAATCACAAGTATTTTCAACTGCTGCCGATAATCAACCAGCTGTAGATATTCATGTTTTACAAGGTGAAAGACCAATGGCTGCGGATAATAAAACATTAGGAAACTTCCAATTAACAAATATTCCACCAGCTCCAAGAGGAATTCCACAAATTGAAGTTAAATTTGATATTGATGCAAATGGTATTGTTAATGTAACTGCTAAGGATTTAGGTACAAATAAAGAGCAATCTATCACAATTACTTCATCTACTAATTTATCAGATGGCGAAATTGATAAGATGGTTAAAGAAGCTGAGGCTAATAAAGAAGCAGATGAAAAACGTAAGGCTGAAGCTGATGTTAAAAATGATGCTGAGTCTATGATCTTTGCTACTGAAAAAGCCATTAAAGATTTAGATGGCAAAATAGAGGAAAAAGATAAGAAAGATGCTGAAGAAAAAATAGAAGAATTAAAGAAAGCTTTGGAAGCTAATGATACTGATGATATTAAAAAGAAAACAGAAAGTTTAAATGAAGTAGCTATGAAGCTTGCAACTAAAGTTTATGAAGAAGCAGCAAAAGAAAAACAAACAGAGGCTTCTAAAGAAGATAAAAAAGAAGAATCTAAAGATTCAAAAGATGATGTAGAAGAAGCAAATTATGAAGAAAAATAAGTTCTAGGAAACTAGAACTTTCTTTAGAGAAAGGAAATTTATGGCAAAGGGAAGAAAAGAATTTCCAGAAAATTTGAAATGGAATGTAAAAGATTTATATTTAACTTTAGATGATTATGAAAAAGATTACCAATATGTAAAAGAACATTTGGGACAATATGAGCAATTTAGAGGTCATCTTTTAGATGATGAAAATACTTTATATGAAGCATTATCTTTTGATAATAAGATTAGTATGATGTTAGAAAAGATCTATATTTATGCTCATATTAATAATGACAGTGATACTACTGATGTTTTTTATCAATCTTTATTTGGAAAGGCTTATAAATTATATGAGGAATATCAAGAAGTTTGTTCTTTTCTAGTTCCAGAAATTTTAAAAGGAGATAGGACTTTAATTGAAGAATATATAAAGAAAAATTCTAAATTAAAAGAATATGAACGAGTATTAAAAGATATATTTCGGATGAAACAATATGTTTTAAGTGATAAAGAAGAAAAAATTCTTTCTTCTTTATCTACTACTTTTAGTATACCTGATCAAGTTTATTCCTATTTAACGGATGCTGATATGAAATTTGGTACTATAAGAAATAAAGATGGTAAAAAGGTAGAATTAAACGAAAAAACTTATCATGAGTTTATTGAATCTAATGATCGAAGTGAAAGAAAACAAGCTTTTACGAAATTACTTACTACTTATGGTAATTTTAAGAATACTTATGCTAATTTACTTGCTAGTGAAGTAAATAATCATAATAAAATAGCTCAGATTAGAGGATACCGTAGTGCTAGAGAAGCTTCTTTATATCAAAATGAAATACCAGAAGAGATTTATGATTTTTTAATTGATACTGTTAAGAAGAATGTTGATCCTTTATCTAAATTTTGGAAAATTAAAAGTAAAGCATTAGGATTTAATAAGCTTCATATATATGATACTAATACTGCTATGAGTACAGGAAGTACTAAAAAATATAGTGAAAAAGAAGCAGAAGAATTACTATATCAAGCTTTAAATGTTTTGGGTGAGGATTATATTAATGATTTAAAACATGCTTTTCAAGAAAGATGGATCGATTTTTGTCCGAATGATGGAAAGAGAAATGGAGCTTATTGTACGGCTTGTTATAGTGTTCATCCTTATGTTTTATTGAGTTATGACGGGTCTTTAGAAAAAGTTTCTACACTTGCTCATGAACTTGGGCATGCTATGCATTATTATTATGCTATGCATAATCAATCTTATCAAGATTATGGGTATTCTATTTTTGTTGCAGAAGTGGCTAGTCAAGTAAACCAAATATTACTTAGCAAGTATTTGCTTCATCATACAACAGATATAGAAGAACAAAAATATTTGTTAGATGATTTGATTCGAGATTTTAAAGCTACGATTTATCGGCAAACTATGTTTGCTGACTTTGAAAAAACAATTCATGAAGCACAACAAAAGGGTGAAGTATTGACACATGAATATTTGTGTAATACTTATTATAAATTAAATCAAGAATATATGGGAGAAAATATAGTAATTGATGAATTAATTCAATATGAATGGGAACGTATTCCACATTTTTATATGAATTTTTATGTATATCAGTATGCTACAGCTTATGCAGCAGCGATTAAAATAGCTAATGATTTGCTAACTAAAAAAGAGGGTGCAAAAGAGAATTATTTGGCTTTCTTGAAACTTGGTTGTACAAAAACACCTATTGAGTCTTTAAAAGTAGCGGGTGTTGATATGATGAAGGAAGAAACTTTAAAGGAAGCTTTTCAATATTTTAATGATTTAGTATTGGAACTTGAAAAATTATATCAAAAAGGAGGGATAGAACATGAATAAGAAAGATTATTATGAAATACTTGGAGTTAGCAAAACAGCTACTGATGAAGAAATCAAAAGAGCTTTTCGTAAACTTGCTAAGACTTATCATCCCGATAACAAACAAACTGGTGATGAAGCTAAGTTTAAAGAAGTAGGAGAAGCTTATGCTATTTTATCTGATCCAAGTAAAAGAAGACAATATGATCAGTTTGGACATCAAGCTTTTACCAATAATGGGAATGCTCAGTATAGTGGTTTTAATGCAGAAGATATTGATCTTGGTGATATTTTTAGTGAAATATTCGGTAGTGGTTTTGGAGGATTTGGTGGATTTAGTTCTTTCGGCGGACGAAGTAGTGCTCGATCAAATTCAAAAAGACCACGTAAAGGTGCTGATAGTTTAGTTCAAGTTTCATTAGACTTTGATGAAGCAATTAATGGATGTAAAAAAATAATTACTCTTGATTTAAATGAAAAATGTGATAATTGCCACGGTGAAGGCGGATTTGATGAGAAAACTTGTTCTACTTGTGGAGGAACAGGTAGAATTATAAGTGAACAAAGAAGTCTTTTTGGTGTTTTTCAAACGCAAACTACTTGTACAGAATGTGGAGGATCTGGTAAGAGTTTTAAAAGAGTATGCAGTGAATGTAATGGAACAGGTAGTGTTAAAAAGAAAAAAGAAATTGAAGTTACGATTCCAGAGGGAGTAGATACGGGATATCAACTTCGAATTAGTGGTAAGGGTTCTGCTGGTACAAATGGTGGAGCTAACGGAGATATTTATATTGAATTTAAAGTAAAGTCTCATCCTTTATTTGAAAGAGAAGATGAAGATATTTACTTAACTGTTCCTCTTACTATTACAGAAGCTATTCTTGGCTGCAAAAAAGAAATTCCAACCTTAACGGGTAATGTTATTTTGGAAGTAAAACCTGGAACGAATACTGGTGATAAAGTAAAACTTAAAGGAAAAGGTGTCAAGAAGGTTAATGCTTTTGGAAAAGGAAATATGTATGTAATTTATCATGTTGTTATCCCAGATAGGCTTTCTATGACGCAAAAGAAATTAATTAAAGAACTTTCTCAAACTGATTTAGATGATGCTCCAGAATTTAGAGAATTCAAAAAATATTTATAGATGCTAAAAGAGGCATCTTTTTTTATTGTGCTTTTTGACTGAAATATTGAAAACTGTATTGACTATTATTTAATAATTTTGTATATTTATATCAAGATAAAGTTATATTTTAACTATATGATGGATTTTGATAAGTTTTGTCGAAAGTAATGAAATATAGTTTTAAGTGTAGTAGAATGGAAAAACAAAGGTGGATATTAT
>URNW01000011.1 GCA_900549285.1 uncultured Mycoplasmatota bacterium | reverse complement strand
AAGAAATTTAGACAGTCATATGATGAAAAACACTGAATGGGGAGCAGTCGCATATTTACAACATAGTATTTATGGTTCAAGAAAGGCTGTAAGAATTAATAATAATAATTCTTACAAAACAGGATATGCTTCGATTAATGAGCCAACTTGCGGTTATATAGGTAAGAACGAAGAATGTAATCGTTATTGTAATAATAGCAGTTGCACAAGCCCTTATAATACTTCAATAGGATATTTAGCTAGTACTACAGCGAATATAAGTGGTATTTATGATATGAGTGGTGGATCTTGGGAATATGTAATGTCTTTAATGTTTGAAAATGGCTTACCCTATATTGGAGTAGATGAAAATAAGAATTCAGGTTTTAATGGAATGTATAGTGATGGAAGCTTAAAAATAGATGGATATCAATTACCAAATAATAAATATTATGATAGTTATAATGCCAGTTCAACTTTATATCAATATCGACTTTTAGGAGATGCAACAGGAGAAATGGGACCATTTGGTTATGATAATAATCGAAAAATAGGAAGCTGGTATAAAAATAGTGCTTTTCCAATTACAAAAGAGAAACCTTTTATTGTTAGAGGGGCAAGTGCAACAAATGGCTATAATGCAGGAATGTTTTGCTTTTCTAATCGTGAAGGTGGAGCAACAGAATCTTTCCGAATTGTTTTAACACCTAATAGTTAATACATAGAATATTAAGTTCTATGATATTTCAAAAGCAAACTACAGTAAGTTTTAAAAAAAATTTACTGTTTTTTTATACTATTTTCTTAAAAAAATATCGCACAACTTAATATTCTAAGATAATACTTAGAATATAAAGGAGGATTTATGAAAAAGATAGTAATAATAGTTATAACATTTATGGTAATTATGGGGTTAAGTATTGGATATAGTGCTCTAAATACTAATTTAATGATTAGTGGCGAAGCAGTAATAAGAGTGCCTGTAGATATTAGAGTTGACAAAATAACACTAAAAGAACTGGTAGGAGCAACAGAATTATATAATCCTAAATATACAAAAGATACAACTTCAATATTTTTAAATTTAAAAGAAAATACTAGTGCAACCTATATAATAGAGATAAGAAATTATTCTTTAGATAACTATGAATTAGAAAATATATTATTTGATGATTTACCCAATACAGTAACTTATGAAATAAAAAATACTTTTATAGGAGACATGATATCTAAAAACAGTATGAGTAAAATAGAGATAACATTTACAGCTTCTAAAGAAACAAATTTAAACTTAAATATGACATATCAATTTAAAAAGGTAGAAAAATATATCTTTGCTTTTGATTACACTGAACAAATAGAAAAATTTACAGTTCCTGTAGGGGGAAATTACAAGATAGAATGTTGGGGTGCTAGTGGTGGAAATGTCAATTATCCAGATCAAGAAAAATATTTTCATGGTGGTTATGGAGCTTATGCTACAGGTGTTGTTCGTTTAAAGAAAGAAGATATTTTATATATTGGTGTTGGTGGCGAAGGAGAAACAACTTTGATTAGTGAAACAGGTTATCGCCCCAAAGGAGGATATAATGGTGGTGGTTATGGTTATATTAGAAGTACAACAAAAAATATGTTTCCTAATGGTGGTGGAGGAGCCACACATGTAGCTACAAAAGACGGATTATTAAAAGATTTAAGTGATAGTCGTGATAGTATTATAATTGTAGCAGGTGGGGGAGCAGGAGCTTATGGCTATATTTCAAACGATCCTAATAGTTGGTGGCATGGAAACTCAGCAGGCGGTTATATTGGTGGATATAGCTATGAAAAAACTATGGCAGGAACTCAAACAACAGGTTATAGCTTTGGCGAAGGCGGAAATACTTTAACTAAGTATACTACTAATGCTAATTATTCAGGCGGTGGCGGTGGATATTACGGTGGTCAACCTAGATGGGGTGAAGTTGGAGCTGGAGGTGGATCAAGCTATATCGGTAGTTCTTCTTTAATATCATACCAAGATACTAAAAAAGCAATGTATTGTTATAATTGTGATGAATCTGAAGAAGAAAACACCTATACGGTATCTACCACAAATATTAGTGAAGAAGCAATATCTTTGTATGCTAAAATTGGAAATGGCTATGTTAAAATAACATTATTATCATAATTTACGAATTAGTTTTAAATATATAAAATCAATTAATATAGGATAGAGAATTTCTTTATCTTTTTTCTTTACATCAATTTTAAGAGATTTTGTCGTAAATAAATAAATTTGTAACCATTCGTATTCATAGTGATTTACATGTTTATAATAGGTATGCTATATAAAAGATAAAAGTAGACAAAATAATAATGAATGAAGAAAAATATTTTGAAGAGATAGAACATTTAATTAAAAACAGTGAAATAAATAAAAGAGTTAGAAAAATAGAGGAAAATCATAGTTTAGTAGAAACATATTGGAATGTTGGACGTTTAATTGTTGAAGCTCAAGGTGGAAGCAAAAAAACTAAATATGGGAATGAACTCATTAAGAAGTGGTCAATTGAGTTAACTGGTATTTATGGTAAAGGATATAATACTACTAATTTAAAAAGATTTCGCCAATTTTATCTAAGTTTTGAAAAAAGTGCGACAGCGTCGCACCTTTTAACATGGAGTCATTATTCAAATCTTTTACCAGTTAAAGCTGAAAATAAAAGAAAGGATTAAACTATGAATGAAGAAAAATATTTTGAGGAGATAGAACATTTAATTAAAAATAGCGAAATAAATAAAAGAGTTAGAAAAATAGAGGAAAATCATAGTTTAGTAGAAACATATTGGAATGTTGGACATTTAATTGTTGAAGCTCAAGGTGGGATATCCAAAGCAAAGTATGGGAATGAACTCATTAAGAAGTGGTCTATTAAGTTAACTGATACTTATGGCAAGGGATATGATACTACTAATTTGAAAAGATTTCGACAATTTTATTTGACTTTTAGAAATGGTGGCGCAGTGCGCCACCAATTGAATTGGACCCATATACGAAGAATATTACCAATTAAGGATGAAAACAAAAGAAATTATTATATTAATTTATGTATTAGAAATCATTTATCAGAAAGAGAACTAGCTAAGGAAATAACATCTAACTCTTATGAAAGATTAGTTGATAAACCAGAAAAGATTGAAATTGAATTACCTAAAAAATATTTAATTACTTCCGATATGAAAAATCCTATTATTATTCCTATTCAAAGGAAAATAAATAATGAATATGACTTAGAACTAAATATTTTAGCTAATCTAGATTGTTTCTTTAAACAATTAGGTAGTGGTTTTTTATATGCAGGACATCAATATAAACTTATAAAAGATAATCATAATTATTTTATGGATATTTTACTTTTTAATATTGAATTAAATTGTTTTGTAGTAGTTGAATTAAAACTTAGGAGTTTAAAGAAAGAGGATAAAGCGCAAATGGAATTTTACATGAAATTAGTAGATGAACAAGTAAAGAAACCATTTCATAATAAAACCATAGGTATAATTATAACTAAAGAAAGTAATCATTTTATTGTTAATTTTGTTAAAGATGAAGATATTATTCCTTTGTACTATGAATTAAAAGAAAGGACTAAACTATGAATGAAGAAAAATATTTTGAGAAGATAGAACATTTAATTAAAAATAGTGAAATAAATAAAAGAGCAAGAAAACTAGAAGAAAATCATAATTTAGTAGAAACATATTGGAATGTTGGACGTTTAATTGTTGAAGCCTAAGGAGGAAATTTAAAGGCAAAATATGGAAATGAACTTATCAAGAAGTGGTCTATTAAGTTAACTAAAGTTTATGGGAAGGGGTATGATGTAACGAATTTAAGGCGTTTTAGACAATTTTATATTATATTCCAAAAACGCGGTCCAGTGGACCACATATTAGGTTGGTCTCATTATTGCTTATTACTACCAATTAAAGACGAGAATAAAAGAAATTATTATATTAATCTATGTATAAAAAATAATCTATCTAAAAGAGAATTAGCTAAGGAAATAAAATCTAACTCTTACGAAAGATTAGTTGATAAGCCTGAAAAGATTGAAATTGAATTACCTAAAAAATATTTAATTACTACCAACATGAAAAATCCAATTATTATTCCTATTCAAAGCAAAATAAATAATGAATATGACTTAGAACTAAATATTTTAGCCAATCTAGATTATTTCTTTAAACAATTGGGTAGTGGGTTTGCTTATATTGCTCATCAATATAAACTTATAAAAGATAATCATAATTATTTTATGGATATTTTACTTTTTAATATTGAATTAAACTGTTATATTGTTGTTGAATTAAAACTTAGAAGTTTAAAGAAAGAGGATAAAGCCCAAATAAAATTTTACATGAGATTAGTAGATGAACAAGTAAAAGAATCATATCACAATAAAACAATTGGTATTATTATTTCTAAAGAAAGTGATAAATTCATAATTAATTTTATTAAAAATAATGATATAATACCATTATATTATGAATTACAAAAAGGATAGAATATCAAGTGAGTTTTTGATAAAATATTATAAGGAGGTAGGATTATGTATGCATATTGTATTATTGAATATCCAGTAAAAACTTTAGATAAAGCATTTACTTATAAAATACCTTCTGATTTAAAAGAAAAATTAAAAGTTGGCATGAAAGTTCTAGTTCCGTTTAATAATCGTCTAGTACATGGTATTGTTCTAAAAATAAGTGATACTTTTAAAGATAGCTATGAACTAAAAGAAATAGCAGAGATTGAAGATGAGTTTTTAATTTTAAATAAAGAGTTAATAGCGTTAGGTTATTATATGAAGCAAACAACTTTATGTAATTTAATTACCGCCTATCAAACTATGCTTCCTACTCCTTTAAAAGTAAAAGATCAAAATCATGATTATAATGATTATGATTATTTTATTGTTTTAAAAGAAGAAAAAGAAAAAATAAAAGATTTTATAAGTACTCGTCGTAAAAGTAATAAAACGAATATTTTAGAAAGATTATTAAATGGTGAAGAATTAAATAAAAAAGAATGCAATATAAGCAGTTTAAGAGAACTAATAAAATTAGATTTAATAAAAATTGAAAAAAGAATACATAAACAGACTTCGAAAAAAGATATAATAATTGATAATAAAATGTTAAATGAAGAGCAAAAAAATGCTTTTTATAAGGTTTTATCTTCTTTCAATAATAATAAAACTTTTTTATTACATGGTATAACAGGAAGTGGTAAGACCCTTGTTTATATAAATTTAATAAAAGAAGTTTTAAAACAACATAAAACAGCACTTTTATTAGTACCAGAAATCAGTTTAACTGAACAAATTATTAGTATTTTTTATAATACTTTTGGAAATGATGTTGCCATCCTTCATAGTGGTCTATCCAATAAAGAAAAATATATAGAATATAAAAAAATACTAAATAATGAAATTAAAATAGTAATTGGAACTCGTAGTGCTATTTTCGCTCCTTTAACAAATATTGGAATTATTGTGATAGATGAGGAACATAGTGATACATATAAACAAGAAAGTACACCAAGATATCATGCTAGAGATATAGCTATAAAAAGAAGTGAATATCATAATTGTCCAGTAATTTTAGGTAGTGCTACACCTTCTTTAGAATCCATGGCAAGAGCCAAGAAAAATGTTTATGAACTCCTTACTTTAAATAAAAGAGCAAATAATTTAATGCAACCAGAAATAACGATTGTAGACATGAAAAAAGAACTTCAAAAAAGGAATTTTATTATTAGTGAACTTTTAGATCAAAAAATAAAAGAATGCTTAAAAAAACAAGAGCAAATAATTTTATTTTTAAATAGAAGAGGTTTTTCAACTATAATTAGTTGTAGTAACTGTGGTTTTACTTATAAATGCCCTCACTGTGAAATATCTCTTACTTATCATAAGACATCTAATACTCTTAGATGCCATTATTGTGGATATACCAAAATAAAAGATGATATATGTCCAACCTGCCATGAAAAGGGATTAAACTATTTAGGATTAGGAACAGAGAAATTAGAAGAAATCATAAAAGAAAAATATAAAGAAGCCAAAACAATTAGAATGGATGCTGATACAACAAGTAAAAAAGGTTCTCATGATAAAATTATTAAATCTTTTCGGAATGAAGAATATAATATTTTAATAGGTACCCAAATGATTAGTAAAGGACTTGATTTTCCTAAATGTACTTTAGTAGGAATAATAAATGCTGATACATCATTAAATATACCTGATTTCCGAAGTAGTGAACGAACATTTTCTCTTTTGGATCAAGCATCAGGAAGAGCAGGTAGAGCTAATTTAAAAGGTAGTGTAATTATCCAAACCTTTAATCCTGATAATGAAACGATAAAAGCAGTGCAAAGACACGATTATTACTCTTTTTATCAAAATGAAATGAAAATTCGTAAAATCTTAAAATATCCCCCATATTATTATTTAGCTAATATCAAAATAGCAAGTAAAGATTATGAATCTTCAAGTAAAGAAGCGATAAGAGTGAAAAAATATTTAGAGCAAAATCTTGATTTATCAACTATCTTACTAGGACCTTCAACCGCTTCTAATTTTAAAAGGAATAATATTTATCGCTTTAGTATAACAATTAAATATCGTTTTGATTCCCATTTAATGCAAACACTAAAAGAACTAGATGAAATATATGCAACCAATAAAAATGTTTTTTTAGAAATAGATATAAATCCTTTAAGAATCTAAAATATATTTAATATATGAATAAAATAAATACTTCTTTCTCATAAATAAAGGGAAAGGAGTTTTAAAATGGCTAGATATAAAGTAGATATCACAGGTATTAATACAAATGAATTAAAAGTATTAAATAGCACAGAAACCATAAATTTATTTAAGCAATATCAAAAAGGGGATCTAAGTGCCAAGGAAAAACTAATAAATGGTAATTTAAAATTAGTTCTAAGTATTTTAAGAAGTTTTAATAAAGGAAATTATAATATGGATGATTTATTTCAAGTGGGAGTAATTGGTTTAATTAAAGCAATTGATAATTTTGATTTAGAATATAATTTAAAGTTATCTACATATGCTGTTCCTTTAATATTAGGAGAAATAAAAAGATATATTAGAGATAATAGCAGTATAAGGATAAGTAGGAGCATAAAAGATTTAGCATATAATATTTTAAAATATAAAGAGGAATATTTTAATCTTTATGGCAAAGAACCTACTAGTGCAGAAATAGCTAAAAAATTAGAAGTAGAAGAATATAAAATAGCACAAGCTCTAGATAGTTTAAAAGATCCAATGAGTATCTTTGAACCAATTTATAATGATGGCGGTGATACCATTTACTTAATGGATCAAATTGCCGATAAAAAAGATTTAAATAGTGATAAAGATATGCTAATATCTTTAAGAAGGGGATTAAATAAAATAAAAGAACGAGAAAGAGAAATATTAATAGCAAGATATATAGTCGGAAAAACTCAAATGGAAATAGCATCTTCATTAAATATTTCTCAAGCTCAAGTATCAAGAATAGAAAAAAATGCTATTTTAAGCTTAAAAAGAATGATTAAATAGCTTTACTTTAATAGAAAAAAAGCATATAATATTCTCTAAGGAGTGGATAAAATTGACAAGTAGTAATGTTGCTTTAAAAAGAATTGTAGCCTATTTAATTGATTATTTAGTAATTACTTTAATTAGTTCTGCTTTAGTTTATATTACATTTATTAATCCTCGATATGATGAATATGTAGAAACATCACAAGCTTATAATGAAGTATTACAAAAATATTATGATAAAGAAATAGACGCCAATGAGCTTACTGAGCAGACAAAAGAGTTAAGTTATGAGTTAAATAGTAGTGGTTATGTTTATACAATAGGTAATATAATAATTATATTCTTATATTATGGTGTGTTTGTTTATTTCACCAAAGGACAAACATTAGGCAAGAGAATTATGGGAATTAGGATTGTAAGTAATAAAGGAAAAAAATTGAAATTATATAATTATTTTATAAGAGCTTTTATCCTAAATGGTGTAATAATGAATCTATTAACTTTAATTGCTATATGCTTCAAAGAAAGTACTTATTTAAGTATTTATACTGTAGCATCTAATTTTGATATGATTTTAACGATTGCACTCTTCTTAATGATTTTATTTTGGAAAGATGGAAGAGGATTACACGATATTCTAGCAGGTACCAAAGTAATTGATGTAAGAGAAGAAAATAATTTAGAGGTAGTAGAAGAACAAAAATCTACCCAAGAAGAAGTAGAAGTAATAAAACCTAAAAAAACAAAAAACAAGAAAAATAATGAAAGATAAGCAAAATAAAGCTTATCTTTTTACATTTAATTGACATAAATTATCGAATTCTACCTTTGGTATAGTTCTTTATTTAATACTACTTATATAATAAAAAGCAAGAGGTGAAAATATGAATCAAGAAAAGTTAGGAAAGTTTATAAAAGAGTGTCGCAAAAAGAAAAATTTAACTCAAGAAGATTTAGCAAGTACTTTAAATGTAACAGATAAAGCAGTTTCTAAATGGGAAAATGGCAGATGTTTACCAGATGTATCTTTATTTACTAAATTATGCAAAGAATTAGATATTACTGTAAATGAATTACTAAGTGGTGAAAAACTAGATAAAAATAATTATCAAGAAAAAACAGATGAAGTAGCTATAAACTTACTAGATAAAATGAAAAAGAATAAAAGAATCTATATAAAAATAATTATTATCGTCATTATATTATTATTTATTATCATGATATTAGCAAATATAATAGCTAATATAGAATTTAACGTTTCTTATGATAATCGAATGATGAAATGTAATATAGCTGATTCTGAACTTATCTTTAAAATACAAGGATTAAGCATACTTAATACTTATTATACTTTAATTGAAAATGATAAAGAGGAAATATATTTTTTCACAACTAAAATTTACTTAGCAAACAAAAGAAGAAGTCACTTTGAGTCATGGGATAGCATGGCTAAACTGATAGATGGCCAAAAAGAACCATTTGGTTATCAGCACATATTAGAAATAGATAAAAATAAGAATATAAAAGTTTATCATACAAATATTTCTTTAAAAAAGATTAAAAAAGCAAATGAAAAAGAATTAGAAAAAATAATAAAAAAATCAAATTTAATGTGTGAAAGGAAAACAATATGAAAAAGGGATTATTGATTGTAAGTAGTATTATTTTTTATTTATTAGGTCTTACTACTTTAATTTTTTATATGTATTTAGAGTTAGCCCCAAGAGTAAATATGGATGAAATAGATAGAATCATTCTTTTATTTTTGCTAGCATTGTTTTGTTATTTAGGAACCATTTTACTATCCAAATTTTTAAAAAATAATAAACCTATGAAAATATATTTATATGGAATATTTATTATATATATTATAACTTTAATACAATTAACTCTATTCGATAGTGATTATGGAAGAAGTGGTTTAAATATCTTTGGATTGAACAAAGAAAATTTAGAAGTTTATTTAGAAAATAACAATTTAGTTCCTTTTAAAACAATTACTTTATATATTTCAAGACAAGATAGGGTAGCTATAGTTAATTTACTAGGTAATCTTGTTGCTTTTGCACCTATGGGTATATTTTTACCACTATTGTTTAAAAAACAAAATAAATTAAAGAATTTTATTTTAACAAATATAGCTATTATTTTAACAATTGAAAGTTTACAATTTTTAAGCTTATCTGGTAGTTTTGATATTGATGATTTAATATTAAATTTATTAGGAGCTTTACTAATATATAGATTATATAAAATAAGAAAAATTAATCAATTAGTCAATAAAATATTTTTAATAAAAAAGTTAGCTCCAATAAATTAGATAGTTAAATAAAAGCATTGTATTAAGAACAAAGTTTGGTATAACGTTTTTGAAATATTTAATTAGTTAGGTGAGTCAATCTTTGAAAAGAAGGGAGGCAAGACTTTAAACAAGAAAGACTTATTAGTATTCACTCTAGTAATTATTATAATCATCCTTTTACTATTGTTATTTATAATTCTAATATAAAAAAATCTCTAACAAAACAATAACTATTTAACTAATTATTGAACAATATAGTTTTTTAAGAGTTATTTCCCATTATCATTTTTACGGGAACTTTCAATTTTAATTAAATAAATGATAAAATAGTTTGAATTTATTTTTTATTTATGTTAAAATATTGAATTAATTAAGAGGCAGGTGTAAAATATGGATTCAAAATCAGAAAAAATTTATTTAGATCAAGAAGGATATGAAAAATATCTCGAAAACATTGAAAGTGTAAAAAAACAACTAAACGATTTAAATGCAGGAAGAAAAGAAGCCTTTGATGCTGGCGCAGGAGACGGATGGGATACCCCAGAATTTGAAGAAATAGAAAGACAAGAAGCAGTTTTAATGGGAAATCTAAAAAAATTATATGAAGATTTATCAAAAATAGTGATTATAGAAAAGCATAACAATCAGGAATTAATTGATATAAATGATACAGTTATTGTTGACTTAATTTTTTCTAAAGATGATGTCGAGGAGATGACAATTAAATTAGTTAGTGCTTTGGGTTTGTCAGATGGAAATTTTGCTCGCGAAGTATCTATAAATAGTCCTCTAGGAAAAGCAATTTTTGGTAAAAGTGTAGGAGATAATTCCTCTTATAAAGTAAATGATAATGTAATAAAAGTTTTAATTAAGCAAAAACTTGAATTAGAACAAGGTTTAAGTAGGTAAAAAGAGGATTATAAAAATGGGTAAAATAGGGAATGCTTTGACCATGTTACGATTATTAGAAAGTGGTAGAAAGTATAAAGTTCAAGAATTAGCAGAACGATTAGAAGTAACACCTCGAATGATTAAAATATACAAAGAGGAGTTAGAAAAGTCGGGAATATATATTGAAACTATTTATGGAAAATATGGTGGATATGTATATAGACAGAAGCATAATTATAATATTTCTTTTAATTATTTTGATGTTGATTCTATTGAATCAATTTTAGGTAAATTAAATGAGGACGAAAGAAAAAATATAAATGTTACACTAGAAAAAATAAGATCTATTGTAATATATTCGGTAGATGAACAAAGAAATATCAAAATAGATAAAGAGGAAATTAGAAACAAATATATAATTATATCTCATGCTTTAAAAAATAATAATGAACTAATATCACAATAAGTTAAGAAGATTTATTCCCTATAATTTTACTTTTTATAAAGATTTTATATATATAACAGGTTATTCAATTGAAGAAAATGATATAAAGACATTGAATTTAAGTTTAATTAAAGATCTGAAAGTTAATAGTTAGAGAAAATTTAAAAATCTCTAATTTTTTTTAATGGTACATTATATTACACCATTTAGAGTTATAATCTCTACTGAAAGGAAGGTTGGCCCAAATGAATAATGTCTTATTATCACTAATATACCTTATATTAACTTTTTTAGTAACATTGATAATATATAGAAAATTTGGAAAATATGGATTATATGCTTTAATGTGTGTATTAGTAATTATTTCTAATATCCAAACTATAAAAATGGTTGAAATTTTCAATTTCACAGTTTCTTTGGGAAATATATCTTATGGAGCAATATTTTTATGTACGGATATATTAAGTGAAAAGTATGGTAAAAACTCTGCATATAACTCGATTAAAATAAGTTTTGTTAGTATGATAATATTTGCAATATTTATTTATTTGTTCTTATTATATACACCAAGTAATTATGATTTTGTTCAAGAATCATTAATAACTGTATTTCAATATATTCCAAGAATTACCATAGCCAGTTTATTAGCGTATTTGATGAGTCAAATTTGTGATGCGAAAATATATCAGTACTTAAAAAATAAATTTAATAAGGTGTATATTAGTAGCAATGTAAGTACATTTATTAGTCAATTTGTCGATACAATAATTTTTACTATAATTTCTTTCTTCGGAATAGTGCCTTTTCCGGAAATTATAGATATTGCATTAACAATGTTGATCTTTAAATGGGTAATTGCAATCTTAGATACCCCATTTATGTTATGGGCTGTAAAAATAAAGAATGTAAAGGAGATAGAATAATGCTAAAAATTAAATCTTTAAATATGCCAATTAAAGTTCTGAAATCTAAAAATAAAGAAACTATTCTTGATTATAATAAGTACATTGAAGCATGCCAATTAATTGCTAATGATATAAAAGAAAAATATGACTTAGAACATGGAGAAATAGAATTAGTTGGTTTGGCTAGAGGCGGATTACCATTACTAGTGACGATTTCACATTTGTTAAATATTAGGAGAATTTCTATTATTCAAACTCAAATGAGCAATTCAGATAATTGTCATGATTATGGTGAAGTGAGATATATTAGTGATAATTTAGATAATGTTAAAAGAAATTGTATTTTGCTTGAAGATATTATTTATAAGGGTAAAACAACTAATGAGGCGATTAATATAGCCAAGTCTAAAAATAAAAATGTTATTGGAGTTTATTCTTTGATAATTGATGAAAAATTTAAGGCAATTGAAATTGAAAATAATAATATTCCGATTAATTATGTATATGAAATTTTAGCAGATCATTGGATTTACTTTTTTTGGGAAACAGATATTAGAAAAATGAAGGAAGGTAGCGAAATAAATGATTAGAGACAAATATACACCCATTGTATTATCTGGACCTTCTGGATCCGGTAAAACAGAATTAATAGAATATATTGAACAAAGGAATCCAGAGTTTCAAGAAGCAATTGGATATACAACAAGAAAAAAAAGAGAATCGGCAAATGAAAAAATTAACACAATAACTCAAGAAGAATTTGAACTGTTGATTAAAGATGATAAATTGATAGAATATTGTAATTATAATGGTAATTATTATGGTATGCCAAAAAGTGAGTTTAATAAATTATCATATTGTAATTTGATTTTTAACGTCAGTTACTCATCAGCAAGAGAAATAAAATCAATATTTGAAAATACACCCATGATTTATATGTTACCACCTACAAAAGAAGAATTACTTTCGAGACTTGGAGAAAGAGATTACAATAGGTATTTACTAGGAATAGAAGAAACAATGAAATATGCTATGTATTATGAGTATTTATTAATTTCGTATCGTAATGATCTTCCACAAATTTATGATGAATTTATGGAAATTGCTGAGTCAAAAGATTCTGCTATGCAACGTCGATTAGTTTTATCAAAAAATAAAGATTTTGTTAATAAGTTTTATAAATAGGTGAAAAAATGATTAAAGAGTTAGATTTTAAAGATAAAAATAGAATAAATGAAGTCAATAAGTTTTTAAAAGAGTGTTCTTTTTCTGAATATAATCAAAGTATAGAATGGAATAAAATAAGAAATGAAGAACGTAAATTTTACTTATACTCCGTAGATCAAAACAATAATATAGTTTGGGTATGCAGTTTATTAGAAAAGGGCAATAAAGATAAATACTTGCTTGCACCTAGGGGACCTGTCTTAAATTATTATAATGAAAAATTAATAAATTTGTTTTTTGATGAAATTAAAATATGGTTACAAAATCGTGGTTATAAAAAATTAATAATGAATCCATGTATATCATTTGAATTATTAAAAAGATTTCCTAAGAATTATAATATATCCATTCTTGCAAAAAATGATTATGAACATTTACACGATTCCTGTAAATTAGCGATAATGGATATAGAGGGAGACGAATTAATGATGTTGAACAAATTGCCTAGTAAGTTTAGACAAAATACTAGAAGATCATATAGGAAAGGTCTTACACAGAAGATATCTAAGAACATAGATTTCTCTAATTTTTACAAATTATATCTTGAAACCTCAGAAAGACATGATTTTAAGCCACATACATTAGATTATTTTAAAAAAATATTTAAAGAGTTTAAAAGTAATTTAATTTTTCTGGAAGTGTGGTATGAAAATATTCCATTGGCCATGAGCATTGATATTATTTATAAAGATAAGCTAATTTACTTATATGGTGTCAGTTCATCTTCAAATCGTAATTTATTAGGAATGTATAATTTGCAATGGGAAGCAATTAAGTACTGTATCAATAAGAGCATAAAAAAATACGATTTTGGGGGAGTATTTTGTGAAGAAGATGATATAACTAATAAGGATTATGGATTATATAATTTTAAAAAGGGATATTGTTATAATGGATTTATAGACATTGTCCCAGATATAGTAATAGAAATGGAGTAAAAATATGATTAATATAGTTTTTGAAGGTCCAACAGGTGCTGGGAAAACCACTTTAATTAAAGAATTAAGAAAAAGATATGCAAAAAAATATAAAGTTGGCATAACAAACGATATAGATCGTTCATCACCTTTATATAATGTAATAAAAAGTATGTTTGATCAAAATGCTTTAATTTCTTTAAATAAAAATTTTAATACTTTAAGATATGAAACCTTAGTTCAAGCAGCAGATTATTTATATTTACGAGAAAAACTTTATTCTGAGAATAATGATATTAATTTATTTGATAGAAATTATTCGTCTGTATATTCATATCAATATGTGTTATTAGATAATAATATAGAAAATAGTGATGAATTTATGAATAATGTTTTAAATTGTATGAAAAATGGTGAAAAAACATTGGATTTAATGGTATATTTTGATTGTAAAATGAGCAAAGCCATAAAACGATCAGAAGAAAGAGATCATAGAAAATATAATAAAGACGAAAAAGAAATGCTAATTGCTTTTAATAAAAAATTAAAGAACTTTATTCGCTATAATAATAGTGAGTATAAACTTTTAATAATAGAAGATAAGGATAGTTTAGAGGATGCAATTGATAAAATAAGTCAAAAAATCGATGAAATAATTGATGATAAGAAAAGAGATCAAAACAAAAAATGGTATGAATTGTATAAAATAGATATAGAAGAATTTAAAACTCCAGATGATTATATAAAATATAAATTAAAGTACAAAAAGAAATTTATAAATAAAGTCTTAAAGTATGCTGAAAATGGTAAAGTAATAGAAATGGGATGTGGAACGGGATTAATGGCAGGTTATTTATCCAAAAAAGGTTTAGATGTTATAGCCCTAGATTTAAGTGAACATGTTTTAAAGTATGCTGAAGAAATTGCCGAAAAATCAAGTATTATTAATCCATGTAAATATGAAGTTGGAGATATATTAAATTTAAAATACAAAAAAGATAGTTTTAATGTAGCTTATAGTAACGGGGTTTTAGAACATTTTTCGGATGAACAAATAATTCGTATCTTAAAAAAACAATTAGAAATATCCCAATATGTAATATTTGGCATACCTAGTACTTATTTTAATATGAATGAAAAAATGCTCGGCAATGAAAGAGGACTAACTTTAAAAGAATGGAGACATTTAATAGACTTGTCTGGTGGTAATATTATAGAACAGACAGGTTTTCAATATTATAAATTTCACAAAAGATTAGTTGAAGTGCATAAATGGCTTAAACCGAAAGCATTTTGGCTATTTGTTATAACCAAAAAATGATTGCATTATTTAAATATATAATTTATAATTTTAATTAAGGAATAGGAGATAATTATGAAAGAAATAACTTATGTAACAGGAAATTGGGCAAAAATAGAAAGTGCTAGACAATATTTAGAACCATTAGGAATAAAAGTATCTAATATTAAAATGGAAACTAACGAAATACAAGCCGATTCCGTGGAAGAAGTGGCCAAACATTCTGCAAAAGAAGCGAGTGATATTTTAAAAAAGGATGTTTTAAAAAATGATACTGGTTTATATGTAGATGCTTTAAACGGATTTCCTGGACCTTATACCCATTATGTTGATGATACTCTAGGAGAGAATGGTATATTAAAATTATTAAATGGTGAAGAAAATCGTAGTGCAAAATTTATTGAAGCCTTTGCTTACTGTGAATATGGGAGTGAACCAGTAGTTTTTACTTCTATCACAAAGGGTACGATTGCAAAAGAAAAGTCTGGTGAGTATGGTTGGAGTTGGGATTACATATTCATTCCAGATGGAAAAGATAAAACAATGGCAAATTATCCAGATGAAGAAAGATTTTTATTATGGAGTAATGAAGGTTATGAAAAACTTATAGAATACCTAAAAAACAAGAAATAAATCTTTTGCCTCATCTTTTTAATACACATATTATCAGATGATAAATCTATAAAGAGGATTTTGGAATTATAAGATCAGCTTTATAGTTTTTTTATATAATTATATATAATCAGTTGACTATAATAATGCCATAACAAGGTTTGCGTAACTGTAAATATCAATTCTCAAAAACAAAACAAGACCGAAATAAGGCATAAAAATACTTTCAAAAAGAAAAAAGCCCTTAAATAAAGGCTTAGAAAGACATATGGTGCTGAATGACTGGATTGAACAGTCCTCTGATGCTTACCATGCATCTGTTTTACCACTAAACTAAATCAGCATACCAAAATTATAACAAATATATAGTTTTAGTGCAATATCTATGTTATAATTCTATTTAAGAAAGGATGTTTTTATGAATATACCAAATCATGTAGCAATTATTATGGATGGAAATGGTAGATGGGCTGAAAAAAAGGGAATGCCTCGTAGTGCAGGACATTTAGAAGGAAGTAAGACTTTAGAAAAACTAGCCATTCATGCCATAGATATGGGAGTAAAAGTTTTAAGTGTTTATGCTTTTTCAACTGATAATTTTAAAAGAAGCGAAGAAGAAATAAAATACTTAATGGATTTAGTTGTAAAATATTTTAATACAAAGTTTGAGAAGATAAATAAAAAAGGAGTAAAAGTTTTAATATCAGGAAGAAAAGAAAATTTAAGGTCAGATGTAATTGAAGCTATTAAAAATATTGAAGAAAAAACCAAAAATAATACTAAAGGAGTCTTAAATATTTGTTTAAACTATGGCGGACAAGAAGAAATAATAGATGGCGCAGTTAAATTAGCTATGGATATTCAAAATGGTTTAGATATCAAGAATTTTAAAAGAGAAGATTTTTATCGCTATATGTACCATGAATTACCTCCAATTGATTTATTAATTCGTACAGGAGGAGAAGAAAGAGTAAGTAATTTTATGTTATATCAAATGAGTTATAGTGAATTTTATTTTACAAAAACTTATTTTCCAGACTTTGATAAATCAGAGTTCAATAAAGCAATATTCTTGTATGAAAATAGGGATCGTAGGTTTGGAGGAATAAATAATAAAAAAGATAATTAAATTTTTTGATCAACATAGGATCATCTTAATTTTAGTTGTCCTAGCTATAATTAGTATACTTTTTTTAAGCATAAACTCATATTTATTTCTTCATCATGAATTTTTACCTTTAAGTTGCACAGAGAAAATTGATGAAGAATATTGTTATTTCAAAGGGAATAAAATCTTTGTGGATCCAAAAAAAAGTAAAGAAAAAATCTTTAATAACTATAAAGATGAAATTAAAGAATTGCAGGAAAACTTTAATTTAGATGACTTTGGATTTTATACAGCTTATTATTATCAGGTAGCATCAGATTTGAATTATGAAATCAAAAAAGAAAACAAAGAATTAAAAGATTTTTTTGAAATATATGCAAATACCTATGATTTAGAAAATTATTATTTAGAAAATAGCATATATTTTAAGTGGTTTTATCGATATACGATAAATTAACATCTTTCACTTTTAGATGAATTGTAGTATAATACTTTTAGTTTGTGATTGGGAGGAAAAATATGAAATTTAAAATAACGCCAAAAGATGCTTTGATTTTTTGCTTATATTGTTTATTATTATTATATTTGTGTGCAATAGCGGTTTTAAATTTCTCATCTTTTCTTAATGAAGGTGAATTTTATGGATTAAACCCAATTAAAGCTTTTTCAAGTGATTATATTGTAATAACTCTTTTTATGTTTATTATTGCTTTAATTTTGATATTTACAAGTGTATCATCTTATATATTTAATAAAGAAAAAGGCAAAGGATTTGGTATAAAAATCGGAGAAAAGCAAGAAAGTGGATATGCAAGATGGAGTACAGATAAAGAGATCAAAAGTGATGCAAACATAGCAAAAGTGGATCCAAAAGCTGATACTTTAAATGCTGCTGGAATTCCTCTTATTAATAATGGCAAAGAAATTTGGGTCGATAATGGTGAGTATCATAATCTTGTTATTGGTTCTACAGGATCAGGAAAAACGCAAACAATTGTAAAACCAATGGTGAATTTGCTAGCCAAAAAAGGCGAATCTATGATTATCACTGATCCAAAAGGGGAAATATATAAGTATGCAGCAACTGCATTGAAAGAACGAGGCTATAAAATTATTGTTTTAAACTTTAGGGAACCCAATCATGGAAATGCTTGGAATCCTCTAACTTTACCATATCGTTATTATAAAGAAGGAAATAAAGACAAATCAACCGAATTATTAGATGATGTGGCTCTAAATATTTTATATGATCAATCAAAGAAAAGTAACGATTCTGATTTCTGGGAAAAAAGTGCAGCCGATTATTTTTCAGGTTTAGCTTTGGGATTATTTTATGATGCGAAAGAAAAAGAAGTAAATTTAAATAGTATTAATTATATGTCAAGTGTAGGAGAAGAAAGATATGCAACAAGTAATTATATTAAAGAATATTTTAATTTAAAGGGTCCAGAATCAAGTCCATATATTTTTGCATCCAATACAATTAATGCACCAAATGAAACTAAGGGTGGAATATTATCTACGTTTAGACAAAAAATACGTCTTTTTTCTTCACGTGAAAGTTTAAGTGAAATGCTTGCTTATAGTGATTTTAATATGCAAGACATTGGAAGAGAAAAAACAGCTGTTTTTATGATTATCCATGATGAGAAAAAAACATACCACTCTTTAATGACTATTTTTATTAAACAATGTTATGAAACATTAATTGATGTAGCTCAAGAAAATGGCGGTAAATTACCATTCAGAACTAACTTTATTTTAGATGAATTTGCTAATATGCCACCTTTAAAAGATGTAGATTCAATGGTGAGTGCAGCTCGTTCGCGTGATATTCGTTTTACTTTTATTATTCAAAACTTTGCTCAATTAAATGATGTATATGGAAAAGAAGTAGCAGAAATCATTAAAGGAAATTGTGGTAATTTAGTATATTTAATTTCGACTGAGCTAGCAGCTTTAGAAGAAATATCTAAGATGTGTGGAGAAGTAAAATCTAAGGAAAAGGATAAAACTGCTTCTACACCATTAGTAACAGTATCTGATTTACAAAAGTTAAAATTATTTGAAGCAATTATAATTCGTCTACGCAAAAATCCGTTTAAAACAAAACTTGAACCAGATTTTAAAATGGATTGGGGAATAACAAGAACAGAAGCTCAATATCCTAATAGAGAGATAAAGAAAATTGAACTATTTGATTTAAAAAAATATGTAACAGAAGAGAAAAGAAAACAAATGATGAACAACTTAGAAAGTAATAATTTAACACCAAATCCTTTTAGTAGTAACTTTGGTAATCCTTTTGCTACTAGTACTTCCAATCCTTTTTCATCTTCTCAAATGAAAGATACGACTCCAATATCACCTATAGCAAAAGAAGCAAATCCTTTCAGTTCTAATCCAATGTTTAATAAGCCAATGAGTAGTTTATCAGATATGGATATTGATCAAATGATGAAAGATATTGATCGTAGGTTAAAAGAACTAGATGAAGAAGAAGAAAGACAGAAAGAGGAAATGCGTCAAAAAATGAATTCTCCTAAAACTGATGAAATGAAATCTTCATCTAATGTAGAATTACCAAAACCTCATCACCAAGATTTACTAAAAGAAAATGCTAACGAAAAATTAGAAGAGAACAAGATGAAAGAAGCAAAAGAAGAAAGTAATATAAACAAACCTAAGATTAACGTTGATGCTGATAGTATAATTGTAAATGATAATGTAATAACAGATGATGAATTTTTTGATGATTTCTTTAATGAATAATAATATGATCAAATAAAGAAAGGAAAATATGATGGAAAAATATTATGAGATTGGATATGATATCACAGGACGTCGGATATTATTAGATGAAAGCAATAACATCATCACTTATGTTCCTGATGATTTAACTGAAGAAGAGGTGTTATTTCAAATAGATAAAGGAGAGTTTATTTTAATTCAGTCAAAGTATCCAAAAATAAATACTACCATAGCCCCTAAAGAGGATTGGCCCATATATTATTCTTGGAATGAATTAAAAAAGAGAACTAAAAAAGAGGAAGAAGTAATACCTTTCCAAGCATTCGCTGAAGTTTTTAAAAGAGCAAATTTAACACCCGAACAAGAATGGGAGATAATTATGGCTTGGAAAAGTTATCAATTAAATAATCATAATCCCAAAATGACTTTAGAAAGATTTAGAATAAGCTGTATGAATCTTTATAATCATGACTCATTCAAAAGATAAATAAGGCAAATGAACTATGCCTTATTTTTTTTATGGAATATATTAAAGTGTGATGAAACATGAAAAGATTAAAAATAAAAGATTATAATAAGAACATGGGAATATTAATTGATATAGAGCATCCCTTAGACTATGCTAAATATCATCACCCAGATAGTATTAATATTCCCTATGAAAAACTATTGTTAAATTATAAAACATTATTAAACAAAAATGAAAAATATTATCTTATTTGTAGTAAAGGAACGAAATCCAGAAAAGCAGTAAGTATATTAGAATTTTATGGTTATGATGTTACTCAAATGAGTTATGAAAATTGATATTTGTAAATAATATCAATTTTTTATTGCTAAAAAATTACTTTCGTGGTATATTATAATTGTATTAGTACATATAATACAATTAAGGAGGACAAAATGATAGAAATTAAAAATTTATCAAAAAGTTTTGACAACAAAAATTATGTATTAGAAAATCTAAATTGTAAAATAGCCGATAATGCAATTTATGGTTTAGTAGGAGCTAATGGAGCTGGGAAATCAACTTTATTGCGGCTTATTAATAGTATTTATACAGCTCAAGAAGGAACAATCTTAATAGATAATAAAAATGCTTATGATAATGAAGAACTAAAACAAGAAATGGTATTTGTACCAGATGATTTATATTTTTATCCAGGATATACTTTAATGGATATGGCAGAATACTATAAATCTTTATACCGCAATTTTGATATAAATTTTGTCATTAATATAGCTAATAATCTAAAATTAAATCCCAATGTAAAAATTAGCAGTTTTTCAAAAGGAATGAAAAGACAATGTGCTTTAATTTGTGCTTTGGCAACCAATGCTAAATATATGTTTTTTGATGAAACATTTGATGGACTAGATCCAGTAATAAGGAAGTATTTTAAAAAATTATTATCAGAAGCTATGTCCAAAAAAGATACAACTATTATTATGACTTCACATAATCTAAGAGAATTAGAAGATATATGTGATAATTTAGGATTATTATATAAAGGAAATATTTTATTTGAAAGTGATATAGATAGTTTAAAAACAAATATGTTTAAAGTTCAAATATCTTTAAAAGAAGATTTTAATAAAGATACATTTAAAAAAATAAAAATATTATCATACAAAAAAGTAGGAAGTGTAGCTACTCTTATTATAAATGAAGAAGGACATGATACGAGAAAATATTTAGAAAGCTTACATCCTGTAATTCTTGATTACTTACCACTTACATTAGAAGAAGTATTTATATATCAAATGGAGGCGTTAGGATATGAATTTGAAAGCGTTATTTAATTTTAATTTCTTTAAAGAAAATGTAAAAAAATCGAAAGGATTACTTGCTTTTCTTTTAGGAATAATTCCTATTATCAATGTGATCATTTTAATTGTTTTATTAACCACGAACGAAAGAATATTAGTTGACTTTAATATATTAAGCTTTATGACCTATGTAGGTCTTATATTTGTTCCTTTATCATTATCTATTACCTTATTTAGTTTTATATTTAAAAAAAATAGTGTTGATTTTGTAATGTCAAAACCAATTAATAGAAGAAGTATTTACTTTACGAATACTATAGGTGGAATATTAATTATTTTAATATACACTTTAATAAATACTTTGATTTTTGGTTTATTTAGTTTGATTTTTTCTAATTTAACAATTCCTTTTGCTATGTTATTAGATTATTTTATCTTTTGGCTTGTCTCTTATATATTTATGTTTGTTGTAAGCAATTTAGCTATTATTTTGTCAGGGAATCTAATTACAAGTTTTGTTGTTTTAATGATTATTTTATTTACTGTTCCTTATTTTTGTTTTATCAATTATTTTTCTTCTGATTATCATAGCAATAATTATATAGCATGTGATGAAGAAACCTGTAAACCTAAAAATTATTATTGTTATAGGGATACTGAATGTGAAGAACATTTATTAGATAATTTATATAAATTAGACTATACCAATAAAATGAATTATAATTTTATAGCTCCATTAATGATAGGAAATAGTTCTAATAATTCCACAATATATAATACAACTAGCTTAATAAAAATGCTTCTTTTGAGTATTGTTTATGTAGTAATAGGAAACTTTGCATTTAAGAAAAGAAAAATGGAAAATAATGAAACTAGCTTTAAAAATCCATTCATTCACTATTTAATAAAAGGAATTACTCTTTTTCCAATCTGTTTTATTACTTATGCTATTATAAAAGAAGCAACAGGTATTGGTTGGTTAATATCCATAGTGGCTCTTAGTATTTATTCTATTATTTATGATTTAATTACTAGAAAAGAAATTTATAAATTAGTAAAATCTCTTATAATAACTCTTCTTTTATTCTTTGTATATACTGGTATTTATGCAATTAGCTTTCAAGTTTTAGAAAACAAAGATCATGTTATAAAAAAAGTAGACAGCATACTTTATGAAGGAGTAGAAATAAATGATCAAAATTTAATTCATGAATTAATAAAAGAGACACTAAATAAAAATATAGATAATATAGATCATATGGTCGAAGTAACCATGAAAGAAGGCTCAAATGAGTATTTAACTAGCTTAGAAATACCAGAATCATTAGTATTACAATTAGAACAAAAAGCCAAAGAAGAAGCAAGAAAAAATATAAATTATAATCATATAGATTATATAGAATACTGTGGTATTTCTATTCCTATTACTAAAAAAATAAGAGAAGAAATTAAAGATAATAAGAATAAAATAGATGATTTTGATTTAGAAAATTTAACATCAAATGAAATAGTTTATTTATATAGTTATAAGCATCATAAGTATGAAAAAGCAGGTATTCCAGTTAAATTAACTGAAGAATTATATAAAGAAATTATTAATTATCAAAATAATGAATTTATAAACTATATAACAACAACTAGCCATAATCTTTATTTTAGCCCAAGTAATGAAAAAGAAGGCATTTTCACAGATTTAGATATGTATGTATTTGACTATGTAATAAATAGTAATTTAAATTCTTTTTTTCATTATTTACAAACTGAAAACGAAATAGATCTTACCAAAGAGAATATGAATATTAAAGCATACTATAATCGCTCTTATAATGTTACTATTAATGATATTGAAAAATTTAAAAAAGAATTTACTACATATAAAGAAAATGTAGAAGAAAATGAAGAATATCAAGATCTATTAAAACTATATCAAAATGAAGGAGAACTTTATGAATATTAATATTGATTATTCAAAAAGGGAACTAATCTATGAACAAATAGTAAAAGAAATAGAAAGGCAAATAACACTAGGTATTTTAGAAAAAGGCTATCAAATACCTAGTGTTCGCGCTCTTGCTTATGATTTAGGAATAAATCCCAACACTGTAAAAAAAGCATATGATATTTTAGAAGAAAATGGCTTAATTATTTCTAAATCTACAAAAGGAACATTTATTGGTGATAATATAGAAAAAGCAAAAGAAATCAAAAAAGAAGAACTATTAAAAAAATTAAATGAAATAGCCAAAGAACTGGAAAATTATGGTTTAACAAAGGAAGAAATAATAAAAAGGATGAAGTAAAATGATAATTATTTATAATGTAGTAATGATCTTTTGTTTATTATTTAGTCTCTATTTTGCATTAACGGGTTTATTTGCTTTTAAAAAAGTTGAATATAAGAATAAAACTAATAGAAAACACAAATTTGCTATTTTAATACCATGTCGAAATGAAGAAGAGGTAATATCTAGCTTAATTGAAAGTATATATGCTCAAAGTTACTCTAAAAAATGTTATGATTGTTTTGTAATACCTAATAATTGTACAGATGAAACTGAAAAAATTGCTCGTGAAAAACAAGCAAAAATTATAAAACTAGAAAAAGCTACTAAAAGTAAAGGGGAAGTATTAAAATATACTTTTGAATATTTAAAAGATAAGAACTATGATGCTTATGTTATATTTGATGCCGATAATATTGCTCATAAAGATTTTTTATATCATATGAACAAGTCATTAAATGAAGGATATCTCGTAGTTCAGGGATTTCGAGATGCTAAAAATCCCAGTGATAATTATTTAACAGGGAGTTATACCATGTTTTACTATCTCCAAAACTTTTTTTACAATAAGTCTCGTATGGCTTTAAAAAGATCAGCAGCCATTAATGGAACAGGTTTTTGCGTTGCTAAAGAAGTAATTGATAAATATGGATTTCACGTAAAAACTTTAACTGAAGACAGTGAGTTTACAGGAATATGCTCTCTAAATCATATCCAGATTGCTTTTAATAGTAAGGCTATAACTTATGATGAACACCCTACAAATTTCAAAACTTCATATCGTCAAAGAAAAAGATGGAGTAGTGGGTCTTATGCCTGTTTAACAAGATATAGCAAGAGTTTACTAAAAGATTTTTGGAGAAATGCTAATTTTTGTTCTTTTGATTGTTTATTATATTACTTAGCTCCTTTATTTCAAGTAATATCTTTTATCTTTCCCTTAATAATGATAATATACAATTTATTAGAAGGGATAATAATGAAAGAAGTATCAATAAATATATCAAGTATTATTTTCTTTCTTTTCTTTTATTTATGTAGTGTACTGTTAAATATATTTATTATTAAAATGCTTCATAAAAAAATAAAAGATCATTATAAAGGTATATTTGGCTTTTCATATTTCATCTTAACTTGGCTTCCTATTAACATAATATGTTTATTTAAAAGAACAAGAAAATGGGAACCAATTGAACATAGAAGAAAAATATCAATTTCCAATATTTTTAATTAAATTCAACATTTTTTTTAAGAAACAGTCTAAATTAAAGATTTAAGAGTTGACTAAAATTAGATTTTTGATATAATTAATCTAGAAGGTGAAAAGATGAAGAATTTAAATAGAAAAGGTTTTACATTAGTAGAATTATTGAGTGTAATAGTAATATTATCTGTAATTGTTTTAATTGCGACAAATGCAGTTGTACCAATGGCTGATAGTGCTAAAAAGCAAGTACTTGCAATGGAAGCTAATTCTTTAGTAAAAGCAGCTCAGACATTATATATCCAAGAAAATTCTTCAAGTTCAAAATGTTATACCTATGATGAGATTATTTCTTCTGGTTTAATTGAAAAAAATGATGAAAATTATACAGGAAGTATTTCTATTGAAGTAGATGAATCAGGAAATTACACTTATAAAATATGGTTATCTAATGGTCAATATATGATTAAAGGGGTAAAACCAGATGTTACAAGTGATGATGTAGAAACTTCAGCAGAAGATGCCTCTACTGTTTGTAGTACGAATTAATCTAGTGAAAAACTAGATTTTTTTAATTTTTTACTATATAATAAGTATGGTGATAAAAATGATTATAGGTTCACATGTATCTTTTGGTCGAGATGGCCTTTTAGGAAGTGTAAAAGAAGCTTTAAGTTATGGAGCAAATACGTTTATGTTTTATACAGGAGCTCCTCAAAATACTTTAAGAAAGCCAATAGATAAAAATAATACCTTAGAAGCTAAAAAATTAATGGAAGAAAATAATATTGATATAAATACAGTAATATGTCATGCTCCTTATATTGTTAATTTAGCAAATAATTTAGATGCAAGAAAGTATGATTTTAGCATAAACTTTTTATCTCAGGAGCTAATAAGATGTGAAGAAATGGGGATAAAATATATTGTTCTTCACCCAGGATCTAGTGTAGGAATAAAAAAAGATATTGCTTTGGATAATATTGTATATGCTTTAAATCAAATATTAAAAAAAGAAACTTCTGTTATGATTCTTTTAGAGACAATGGCAGGAAAAGGAACGGAATTAGGTTGTACATTAAATGAAATGAAATATTTAATAGATCACGTAGAAAAAAAAGAGAAAATAGGAGTTTGTATTGATACTTGCCATTTAAATGATGCAGGATATAATATGGAATCATTTGATGAATTTTTAGCTTTATTTGATCAGATGATTGGAATTAATTATATAAAATGTGTTCACGTAAATGATAGCAAAAATATTTTAAATGCCCATAAAGATCGCCATGCTAATATTGGTTATGGTACAATTGGATTTGACACTTTATTAAAAATAATCAATCATAAAGACTTAAAAGAAGTTCCTAAGATACTAGAAACTCCATATATAGGAAATAGTGATGATGATAAAGAAAGATTATATCCTCCTTATAAATTTGAAATAGCTATGATAAAAGAAGGAAAGTTTAACCGTAATATGATGAAAGATATTAGAAAATTTTATAACAAATAAAATGATAAAAGAAAAAAGCTGCCAAAAATAAATGGGCAACTAATCTAAATAAAAGAAGAATAACGAGAGCTATATTCTAAAAATAATTTTTTAATTTTTTTAAAATTTTCTTCACTAAAGTGATTTTGAAAGCGATCTAGATCTAATAATGTGGGATTCTTAATGACTTGTTCCCAATTTTTGGTTATAAATTCATAAACGAAAGAAAGTTCACTTTGACTCAAATGAATATTTTTACTAATTGCAAAATTTTCTACATCTTGAATTGTCATTCTTCCCATATATGCTCTAATTAAATTATACATAATATCACCTAATATATTGTATGAAAAAATAATTTTTTTAAATACTAATAATGGTGAATTATATGCCTAAAAAGTTATTTTTACTAATTGGTATAGTATTAGTTATTTTCTTACTTTTTATATATCGTATCTATGATTTAGCATACAAAAATCGGGAATTTTATTTAAATGAAGCACGATTGATCAATGAGGTGTATGTAAGTGGTTCTACTGCTCCAAGAGGAAGAATTTTAGATGCAAATGGCAAAGTATTAGTTGATAATATTGGAATAAATGCTATATATTATCATAAACCATCAAATGTTACTTTAAAAGAAGAATTATTTATTGCAGAGTCTTTAGTAAAACTCACAAATTATCAATATAAATATGATGAGAACAAACTAAAAGATTTTTATTTAGTAAAGTATGCTGAAAAATGTAATGAATTAATTACGATTGAAGAATATAATATGTACAATGAAAGAAAATTAACAAAAAATGATTTAGAAAAAAGAAAACGAGCTCGTATTACAAATAGTATGTTAAATAACATGAGCAAACTAGAAAAGTACAGTTCTTATTTTTATTATTTGATGAATGAAGGATATAGCTATGATAATAAATGTTTAATAAAAAATGTCAATGATGAAATATATGCTAGTATTTTAGAAAGTAATTTACCAGGAATTTTTGGTGAAATTGAATGGTCTAGAAAATACCTGTATGAAGATACCTTAAAAACCATTTTAGGGGATATTAGCAATTCTCTTCCTAAAGAAAAAACAGATTGGTTAAAAAAGGGTTATAGCTTAACAGATAAAGTTGGAATTAGTGGCTTAGAAGAATACTATGAAGAGGATTTAAAAGGAGAAAAAGCAATTTATAAAGTAGGAGATAATAATACATTAGAATTAGTGAGTGAAGCTAAAAGGGGGAGTGATTTAGTATTAGAAATAGATATTAATATTCAATTAGAAGTAGAAAATATTATAAAAGAAGAAATGTTAAAAGCTAAAAAAACGGCTAATACAGAATTTTATAAAGAAAGTTATGCACTAGTTAGTGAACCTACAACAGGAGCTATAAAAGCCATTGCAGGTATCCGTTTAATTACTAATGGAAAAGAAAAAAGCTTTCAAGATGTTAGTATTAATGTAATTAAAAATGCTTATACAGTAGGAAGTGCTGTAAAAGGAGCATCTATGGCCGTTGGATATCAAAATAAAGTAATAGATATCGGAAGTAAAATGACTGATGGTTGTGTAAAGCTAGCTAATATACCAGCTAAATGTTCTTATAAAAAGCTAGGTGTATTAAATGATATAGATGCCTTAGCTCTAAGTTCTAATTATTATCAATTTATAATAGCTTTAAAAATTATGGGATATGATTATACTTATAATATGAAAGCCGAAGCAACAAAAGAACATTTTCAAAAATATCGTGAAACTTTTGCTGAATTTGGACTTGGTACTACCACAGGGATTGATTTGCCAAATGAAAGTAGTGGGTTAAAAGGAACAACAATAGCTCCTGATCTTTTAATGAATTTAGCTATTGGGCAGTATGATTTATATACCCCAGTAGAATTGCTCCAATATATTAATACAATTGCTAATAATGGGACAAGATTAAAATTAAATTTAATGAATAGCATTAAAGAGGGAACCAACGTATTAGCAGAAAGCCAAATAAAAGTATTGAATAAAGTTAATTTAGAAGAAAAATATATAAAAAGAATTCAAGAGGGATTTTTAAATGTAATGGCTCATGGAACAGGATATTGGTATATTAATTCTCAAATTAAAGCAGCGGGAAAAACAGGAACAAGTGAATCATATATAGATAATGACTATGATGGTAAATTAGAATCATATGTTTTGAGCAATACTTTTTTAATGTATGCTCCCTATGATAATCCTAAGTATTCTATCGTAGTAATAAGTCCTAATACTAGTAATTTAAATAGCAAAAATTCATATCGTTCTCCTGTAAATCGTCTAATTGCAAGAAAGATAAACGATTTTCTCTTTTCAAGTTAAGAATTTAATGATATAATACTACTAGCTTATAAAAGGAGGTGTTTTTATGGCAAAAAATGAAAATAGAAATTATGTAACTTTAAGATGTACAGTATGTGGTGAAGAATTAAGATGTACAAGTAAAAACAAGAAGAATACTCCTGATCGTTTAGAAATTAAGAAGTATTGTAAGAAGTGTCATAAACATCAAGCAGTAAAAGAAAAGAAGTAAAGATTATTAAGGAAGGGATTCTTAAATTATGAAAAAGAAAGTACACCGCCTAATAAAACCTTTAGTAAGAAATTATCCATCTATTATTGCGGTTTATGGAAGAAGTGAAGATCATAAAATAGATAGTCGATCACTAGAAAGAAAAAAGAAAAAAAGATTTGGAATATTTAAAAAAAGTGAGGAGTGAGAGCATGAATATAAATATTAACGATATTAAAAATGGTATGACAATTATTATGGATAATAATTTATATCAAATTGTTGAATTTCAACATGTTAAACCAGGAAAAGGTTCAGCATTTGTACGTATGAAACTAAGAAATCTGCGTACAGGTTCTATTACAGAGGATACATATAATACAAATATAAAAATATCTAAAGCTCATATCGATAGAATGCCTATGCAATATCTATATTCCGCTGGAGACAATTATGTATTCATGAACAATGATACTTATGAACAAATAGAAATTTCTACCAAAACTCTAGGAGATCAAGTAAAATTCATTAAAGAAGGAATGGAAATTACAGTTGATTATTATGAAGGAGAAATTTTAGGAATAACTCTACCAGAAAAAGTAGAATATGAAGTAATAGAAACAGAACCTGCAGTAAGAGGAAATACAACCAACAATGCTCAAAAAGATGCTAAAATCGAAACGGGCTACATTGTTAAAGTTCCACTATTTATTAGTACAGGTGAAAAAATTATTGTATCTACAAAAGATGGTAAATATTCATCAAGAGCTTAAATTTTAACATTTAAGTTTTTATTTTATTTGAAAGAGGAAATTATGAATGTTAGTATAATAAGGTTGAACAGGGAAATTTATATGGTTTTGATATAGCTAATTTCGTTAAAAGTCAATGTAAAAGATTTAATTAATTACAACTACTATAGTAAAAATTTTGGCGTAGATCTAGAATCAAAAAGAAAATAAAGAATTAAATTGTAGCTAGAAATGTTTATTAAATTTATTTTTTTCATATATGTCTGTTTAATAGTGCTTTTATACGAATTGCTGAATTTACATATTCTATATCTCCAAGCATATATATATTTTAATTCTCTAAATTTCTCATTAAGTAGATTATATGATTCAAAAATGCAAACTATCATTTATCATAAAATTACTTTTGTAAAAAATGATTTCAGCTTCATCAATTTACTAAATATAGTATACGTGATATAATATATTTATAAGTTAATTATTTTTTTGAAAGGAATGATTAAAATTGAAGAAGGTAGTTATTATTACATTAATATTAATTTTTATCATATTAATACCACTTGGATTTAAGTTATTCAATAACAAAAGCAAAAATGAATTAAATTATACAAATATTAAGGAAAATATAATATCTGCTTATCAAAATTATGTTATTTCAACTGAAAATAATCTAATTGAAGAAGAACGTTATTGCGTATATAAAGATTTATTAAACAATAAATATGAGAAAGAATTCTGTTTAGATGTTCTGGGTTCATTTTTTAAGCCACTTGGGGTAAAAAACTATTTATATATATATGATTTAACTGGTTCATTTTATGGATACAATTTAGATACAAGTTTAAATTTAGAACCTGTAAAACCAATTCATTGGATAAAAAAAGTTTATGGACATGATAATCATTACTTTTATATATATACTGTTGATCCAGGAAATAATGAAGAAAAGCGTTATCAAATAAGTTTTGATTTACAAGAAATAAATGAGTTAGAAAAAGCTCCTGCTATTAAAGATTTAAAAGATTTTTTTACATAAATTATCAAAGACTTTAAGGAGATAACTTCTCACTTTCATATCTATATTAACAGTTTTAATTTTATCATCAACTTTTAATGGGCCAAAAATTTTTCCAGATGGAGATTTATACATCATTTCTGCATAAAAATAAGTGAGAAAGAAATGAAATATATAATTACAATTAAAATACCAATATTGGATTCTATCTAAGTTGATATGTAAATTACTTCACATTAGAAATATTAGAACAAAAAAAGAGTATCAAGCTCTTTTTTTTAAATGTAAGTTTTGTTATAATATTTAAAGTGGGGTGATATTATGTTAGTACCATTAAAAATTATAACAGAATATAGTTTATTAAAAAGTACCATTAAAATAGATTCATTAATTTTATTTTTAAAAAAACATAATATTACAAGCTGTGCTATTTGTGATGATAATTTATATGGTGTAATGGAATTTACATCCAAAATGCTTGTCAATAATTTAAAACCTATTATTGGACTTGATATCAAAATAGAAAATAAAGAAATATTATTATATCCTATAAATAATGCTGGCTATAAAAATTTACTAAAAATCCATACCTTGAAAGAAACTAAAGAATTAACTTGGGAAACTTTAAATTATTATTTAAAAGATATAAAAATAGTATTACCAAATTCCAGTTATGATTTATTAGAGAAATTTCCTTATGCTTATTTAGCGTATCAAAATGATACAGAAAAAATAGAAGCTTTATTAAAGACAGATAAATGTATTTACATAAGAGAAGTTAGATGTTTAGAGAAAGAAGATACATTTGATTTAGTGTGTTTAGAAGCTATAGATCGTGGATGTACGTTAAAAGAAGTAGCAAATACATATGCTAACAAGTATGTAAATTTATTAGTTAAAAAAGAAGATGAAGAAGTTACATTAAACTTCATTCAAGATATAAATTTAAATATAAACGAAAAGGGAAATTATATTCCTGTATATAATAAAGAGATTAATTCAGACGAATATTTAAGTCAACTAGCCCAAAAAGGACTATCTAAACGATTAAAAGGAGCTATTCCTGATGCTTATTTGAAACGTTTAAATTATGAATTAACAATTATAAAGAAAATGGGTTTTACAGATTATTTTTTAATTGTATATGATTACGTTTTATATGCCAAAAAAAATAATATTTTAGTTGGACCAGGAAGAGGAAGTGCTGCTGGATCTCTAGTAAGTTATAGTATTGGTATTACTAATGTGGATCCTTTAAAATACAATTTGCTTTTTGAGCGTTTCTTAAATCCTGAGAGAATTACCATGCCAGATATTGATATTGATTTTGAATATACCAAAAGAGGAGAAGTAATTGACTATGTGAGAAGTAGATATGGAAAGAAAAACGTAGCTCCCATTATGACTTTTGGTACTTTAGCATCTAAACAAGTACTAAGAGATACAGGAAAAATAATGGAAATAGATAGTAATTTATTAGATAAATTTGTCAGCTTAATTGATGCCAAAACTTCACTAACAGAAAATCTAAAAAAAATAGAAGTAAAAAACTTTATTGAAAAAAATATAAACTTAAAAAAAGTTTATCAAGAGTCTTTAAAGTTAGAAGGATTAAAAAGACATATTTCTACTCATGCAGCAGGTGTTGTAATATCAAGCGTTCCTCTAGATGATGTAATTCCTTTAAATTTAAATACAACCTTTTTTATGACAGGGGTTACTATGGAATATTTAGAACCTTTAGGATTATTGAAAATGGATTTTTTAGCATTAAGAAATTTAACCATCATAGCAAACGTCCTAGAGCTAATTAAAGAAAACACAGGGCATACTCTAGATCTAAATAAAATTAACCTAAATGATCCTGAAATATTTAAATTATTTAGTAAGGCAGATACTGAGGGAATTTTTCAATATGAAAGTAGTGGAATGAAAAATTTAATGAAAAAATTAAAACCTAGTAGTTTTTCAGATTTAGTAGCAAGTGTAGCTTTATTTAGACCTGGACCTATGAATAATATAGATATGTTTGTAAGAAGAAAACATAAAGAAGAGAAAGTAGAATATTTACATCCTGATTTAGAGCCTATTTTAAAAGAAACTTATGGAGTAATTGTCTATCAAGAACAAGTAATGCAAATTCTAGTTAAAATAGGTGGATATACTTATGCTGAAGCTGATAATATAAGAAGAGCAATGTCAAAGAAAAAAGAAAGTGTGATCTTACAAGATAAAGAGCATTTTATAAATAATGCGATCAAGAAAGGATATCAAGAAAATATTGCTCAAGAAATTTATGATTTAATTTTAAAATTTGCTAATTATGGTTTTAATAAAGCTCATTCAGTTAGTTATGCTTTAATAGGTTATCAAATGGCTTATTTGAAAGCCAAATTTCCATTATATTTTATTGCTAATTTATTAAATATGAGTCTAGGAAGTGAGATTAAAACCAAAGAATATATAGAAGAAGCCAGAAAAAAGGGAATTAAAATTTTAAAACCAAACATTAATGAAGCAACAAACGAGTATAGAATTATTGAAAATAGTTTAATGATTCCGCTTGGAAGTATAAAAACGATTGGTCAAACGGCATCTCAAGCAATCCTAGATGAAAGAAATAAAAATGGAAAATTTCTTGGATATTTAGATTTTGTAGCTAGAATTTATGGAAAAAGTAATAATAAAAAAACGATTACTTCTTTAATTGATGCAGGAGCTCTAGATTTATTTAAGATTACTAAAAAAACAATGATTGAAAATTTAGATTCTGCTATAAACTATGCTAGTTTACTTGCTAATTTAGATGCTTCTTTTGTAATGGAACCTTTGATTGAAGAAAAAGAAGAATATGAAGAAGATATATTAAGAGAAAAAGAATTTGCTTCATATGGTTTTTATGTAATGAATCATCCTGTTAGTAAATATCAAGAAAAAAGTATTGTAAAATTAGAGCGGATAAAAGAATTTTTTGATAAAAGAATAAAATGTGTAGTATTAGTAGAAAAAATAAAGACAATTAAAACTAAAAAAGGGGATAATATGGCTTTTATTGCAGCAAGTGATGAAACAGCAACTAAAGAATTTGTTTTGTTCCCAAATGGATATTCTTTACTAAAAAATATTGCTCTAGGTGATATAATAGTAATAGAAGGATTAGTTACGAAAAGATTTGACAGTTACCAAATTAATATAAATGGATTACAGAAAGTAGTAGGTGATAGAAATGCATGATATTCATTCATTTTTTAAAAGTATTAATTTTATTTGTGATACATCTTTTTTTGATGAGGTAGAAATAGAAAAAGTAGTATTAAATAAAAAAAATGAAACTTTTAATGTATATCTTCGTTCTAAAAAAGTTTTACCAATAGAAGAAATAGATAAATTGTTAAAAGCCAAAGAAAATAAAATCAATGGGATATATCCCTGTAACATTATTATGAACTATAGTGAAGTAAATGAAAATGATTGTCTAAGTTATGTAAAAGAAATTGTAAAAAGACTAACTGAAAAAAAGCCATCCTTAATTAGTTTATTAGAGTGTGCACCAACTATTGATGATGATATTATTATTTTTGAAGTCATGAGTCCTACTGAAGAAGAAAGTATCAAAAAAGAAGAAAGTAATATTCGTAAAATTCTAACAGAATATGGCTTAAAAGACTATTTTATTACTACAAAAGTAAATGAAGAATTAAGAAAAACAGTAGAAGAAGAATTAGAAAATGTACAAGCACCGATTGATTATAAGGAAACAGTAAGAGAATTTACTCCTGGAAGTATTGTTTTAGGTAAATCTATTACAAAAGAACCTGTAAATATTAATACAATAAATAATGTCGGAAGAAATATTACCATTGAAGGATACATTGAATCTATTTCCCTATTAGAAAGAGAAAATATTAATATTATAACACTAAGTATAAATGATAATACTAAAAGTATTATAGCTAAAATATTTCAAAAAGAAAAAGAAGAATATTTAAAAATTAAAGAAGTACTAAAAGAAGATGATTGGTTTCGTCTAAATGGAAATATTGACTTTGATTCTTATTCTAAATGTTTAGCTATGAGTGTAAGAAACATTGAAAAAATAGAAAATAGAGAAATTATCATAGCCCAAAATGAAGATCCAAATATAATTTTAGGAACTCATATAGATGGTGAAGATATACCAATAGACAGTATTTTAGGAGCAAAAGAAAATGTTATTGTAGAAGCATATGTTTTTGGAGATGAATTATTAGAAAAAGATACAATTAATATTATGACATTAAAGATTAGTGATGATACGAATAGTATGTTAGCTAAAGTTTTTAAGAAAAATAAAAAAGAATTTGCCCTTATAAAAAATGGAATAACAGGAGCAATGAAAAAAGGCTGTTGGTTTCGTTTAAATGGAAACGTAGAATTTGATAATTATTCTCACGAACTTGTTTTACAATTATGGAATATTGAAATCATTGCATCTAAAGAAAAGAAAATAGTAGATGATGCTGAAAGAAAAAGAGTAGAATTACATGCTCATACTATGATGAGTACAATGGATGGAGTAATTGAAGCTAAATCTTTAGTAAAATTTGCCTCTAAACTAGGACATAAAGCGATTGCTGTAACCGATCATAATGCAGTCCAATCTTATCCTGATTTATTTCATGCTGTATGTGATTTGAATAAGGGGAAAGTTGGAGAGGATCGCTTTAAAGTATTATATGGTGCCGAATTAAATGTTGTAAATGATGATATTGATTTTATCTTTAATTTAAAAGAATATAATTTATTAAATCAAGAATATGTAGTATTTGATACCGAAACAACAGGATTTTATGTTGGTTCAGATCAAATGATTGAAATAGGTGGAGTAAAAATTAAAGATGGAAAGATTATAGATCGCTTTGATGAATTTATTGATCCCAAAAGACCACTTCCTAAAAAGATCGTTGAACTAACATGTATAACAGATGAAATGCTTGCTGGGCACGCCAATGAAGAAGAGGTAACTAAAAGATTTTTAGAATGGACAGGCGATTTACCAATGGTTGCTCATAATGCCAAATTTGATATTGGCTTTATTAGTGCAGCTTGTAGTAAATATAATCTTGGTTCCTTTAATAATACGGTTTTAGATACAATGAGTATGGCTCGTATGTTACACCCCGAATGGCCTAATCATAAACTAACGACCCTCGTTCGTAGATATAAAATAGAATGGGATGAAGATGCTCATCACAGAGCAGATTATGATGCAGAAGGAACAGCACATGCTTTTTATAAAATGTGTGAAGAATTAGATTCAAGAAATATTGAAACAACAACTAAACTATTCAATTCTGTAGATATTAATGAATTAATTAAATTCTCTTTTCCTTTTCATTTATGTTGCTTAGTTAAAAATAAAACAGGATTAAAAAATTTATTTAAAATTATTAGCTATGCTAATACAACCTATTTGTTCCGTAATAGTGAACCTAAACTTCCAAGAGGAAAACTAAAAGAATTAAGAGAAGGACTTTTAATTGGAAGTGGTTGTATTAATGGTGAAATATTTGAAGAGGCTAAAACAAAAGATGATGAAGAATTAGCTAATATGATGCAATTTTATGATTATATTGAAGTACAACCCATTAGTGCATTTAAACATTTACTAAATATGGAATCTAGTGGATTTAAAACAACAAAAGATTTAGAAGAGCATCTAAAAAAGATTATTCGAGTAGCAAAAGATGCTGGAAAAATTGTAGTAGCAACCAGTGATGCTCATTATTTAACTCCTAAAGATAAAATATATCGTGATATTATTATTGCTCAAAAATCTAATGGTAAGCTTCATCCATTAAATAAAAGAGGAATTGAACAACCAGATATGCATATTCGTACCACCCAAGAAATGTTAGAAGAATTTAGTTTCTTAGATCAAGATTTAGCATATGAAATTGTGGTAACGAATACTAATAAAATAGCTGATATGATTGAAGAAGTAGAAGTAATTATTCAAACAGGTGGAGTTCCATTTTCACCACGAATTGAAAATTCAGTAGAAACAGTAACAGACATGGTTTATAAAAAAGCAGCTCTCTGGTATGGAGATCCTCTACCATTTAATATTGAAGAGAGAATATCAAAAGAGTTATATGGAGATAGTGTTTTAGATAGTATTAAAAAGCGATTAAAAAGAATAGAAAATCTAGATGGAGAAGAATTGGAGAAAAAATCTTTTGCTGAGTTACATACAACGATCTTAAAGGGATTTGATGAAGTAAAAAAAGTAGTAAAAGAAGAATTAATTTTAAAATTAAAAGAAGAGCAGCAATCTAAAATAAAAGAATTAGAAGAAAAAATAAAAGATGCCAAAGATGAAGAAAAAATATCTTTAGAAAAAGAATTAGAAACTACAAAAACAACAGATCCTCTAGCAGATATTGATAAAAAGGTAAAAAAATCACTAGGTGGTATTATTGGTGGGGGATTTGATGTAATCTATTTAATCGCTCAAAAATTAGTTAAGAAAAGTAATGATGATGGCTTTTTAGTAGGCTCTCGTGGATCAGTTGGATCAAGTTTTGTAGCCACCATGATGGGAATTACAGAAGTAAATGCTTTGCCACCACATTATCGCTGTAAAAAATGTAAGAATAGTATTTTTGAAGATGAAAATGGCGTTTCACTAGGAAATACATATAAAAGTGGTTTTGATTTACCAAATTTAAAATGTCCTAAGTGTGGAACATTAATGACAAAAGATGGTCAAGACATGCCATTTGCTACTTTTCTAGGATTTAATGCTGATAAAGTTCCTGATATCGATTTAAACTTTTCAGATTTAAATCAAGCAGCCGCTCATGATTATACGAAAGTATTATTTGGTGTGGATAATGTTTACCGAGCAGGAACAATTGGTACTGTTGCTGAAAAAACTGCTTTTGGCTTTGTAAGAGGTTATGCTGAACAAAAGGGAATCATCATGAATAATGCTGAGATAGAAAGACTAGCCAAAGGATGTACAGGTGTCAAAAGAACAACAGGACAACATCCAGGTGGCATAGTTGTTATTCCTGGATATATGGATGTTTTCGATTTCACCCCATTTCAATACCCAGCTGAAGATGTTGATGCTGCATGGCGTACAACTCATTTTGATTATCACGCGATAGATGAAGATGTTTTAAAACTAGATATTTTGGGACATACCGATCCAACCCAATTACGTATGATTCAAGATATTACAGGAATTGATGTTACAACAGTTCCTTTAGATGATAAAGAAACAATGGGCATTTTCTTATCACCAGAGCCTTTAGGAGTAACAAAAGAGCAAATAATGAATGAAACGGGTACATTAGGTGTCCCAGAATTTGGAACTCCCTTTACAATAGGAATGTTAGTTGATACAAAACCTAAAACCTTTGCCGAATTAATTAAAATATCAGGATTATCTCACGGAACAGATGTATGGCTTGGCAATGCTCAAGAATTAATCCGTAATAATATTGTTCCTTTTAGTGATGTTATTGGCTGTCGTGATGATATTATGGTTTATTTAATGTATAATGGAATGGCTCCTATTAAAGCCTTTAAAATAATGGAATTTGTACGTAAAGGAAAAGCAAGCAAAGACCCAGAAGGTTGGGCTAAATTTAAAGCTGAAATGGAAGAAGCAGGAATAGCGGATTGGTATATTAACTCTTGTGAAAAAATTAAATATATGTTCCCTAAAGCTCACGCTGCTGCCTATGTAATGAGTGCATTTAGAATTGCCTATTTTAAAGTCCATTATCCTGGTGTATATTATGCTACTTATTTTTCTACAAGATTTGATGATTTTGAATTAGAAACAATGGTAAAAGGATATGATGCTATAAAAGCTCGAATGAATGAAATAATAGGCAAAGGATATAATGCAACAAATAAAGAAACCAGTGTTTTAGAAACTTTAAAACTTAGCTTAGAAGCTACCGCTAGAGGGTTTAAATTTGGAAATATTGATATTGAAAAAAGTGATGGAAAAAACTTTATTTTAGCTGAGGATGGTATTACTTTAATTTGTCCATTTAGAACATTAGATGGACTAGGGGATAGCGTAGCTAAAAAAATCATTGAAGAAAGAAATATTAAACCTTTTTATAGTATTGAAGATTTCCAACTACGCGGTCATGTTAATGGCACAACCGTAGATAAATTAAAAAGTTTAGGAATATTTGGAAATTTACCCGAAACTAGTCAATTAAGCTTATTTGATTTTTAAAAAAAGACAGCTCAATTAGATTGAACCGTCTTTTCATTTACAATACTTTTAGGATAAGCTTTTCTACAATCAGTTCTATATAAAATATAATCAATAGAAGTATTATAATAATTAGCAAGTTTATGTAAAGTTTCAATTGGAATATTTATTTTCTCAAGTTCATATTTACTATAATTTGATTGATCAATATGAATGAACTTAGCTATATCTTTTTGATATAAATCTCTATCTTCTCTAAGCTCCCTTAATCTGTTCATTTCCATCCTCCTTTAGCCTCAAAAAAAGTATATCATTAACCCAAATATGAAAATTATAACTAGGTACAATTTGCCTACATTACCATATTTTACCATCAAATAATAAAAAAAATCCATGAAGTAGATCTTCTAAAACCAATTGACTTATAGGTATATTTTGCCTATAATATAATTATACAAATAGTATAACGATATGTAATACAAATAATCGTGAATGATGAAATAAAGTAAGTTGAGAATGGAAAAGAAAAGGTGGAGTAAATGAAAGAGAAAATAAAATATATAGTGGTAGTATTAATAGCAATCATAATAATAGGAATAGGAATGACATATTCCTATTTTAG
>URNW01000010.1 GCA_900549285.1 uncultured Mycoplasmatota bacterium | reverse complement strand
AGAAGCCAAGTTTGGAATAGAAGGAACAACAGTAACAAGTACATTAACAGAAGGATTAACCAGTGCAAGTTATTGTATTACAACAGACAACATATGTGAACCAAATACAAGTGCAACAGTAAGTAATAATAGCTATACAGTAGAAGTAGAAAGTAAAGAAGAAAATCAAATGGTATGTACCAAACTAAATAATACAAGTAAAATCATATGCAGTAATGTAATAGAAGGAGTAAAACTATGTCCAGAAGGAGCAGAGGCATGTAATACAATATTAGCAAATAATTCTGTTAATAGTGGAACACCAAACTTTAGCCAAGTAGCAACAACAAATGAAGGAGTATACAAGACTCAAGATGACTGGGGAGATAGTTACTACTTTAGAGGAGCAGTAACTAATAACTGGGTAAAATTTGCAGGATACTACTGGAGGATTATCAGAATCAATGGAGATGGATCTATTAGATTAATCTATAATGGAACGAGTACAGCTACAACAGGAACAAGTACTCAAATACAAACAAGTGCATATAATAGTTCATATAATGACAATGCGTATGTAGGATATATGTATGGAAGTACAGGAGCAAGTAGTTATGCAGCAACCCATGCAAATAATAATAATAGTACAATCAAGGGAGTATTGGATAGTTGGTATCAGACTAATATAGCAAATAAAGGATTTGGAAATAAGGTAAGTACAGAAGCAGGATTTTGTGGAGATAGAGAACCAAGTACAAGTTCATCAAGTAGTAATGGTTCAGGAGGAACAGGAATAACAACTACATACTATGGAGGATATATCAGATTAGTAAATAGTACAAAATCTCCAACATTAAAATGTAAGAATAGTAGTGATTTATATACAGTAAGTGGAAGTAGTAAGGGAAATAAAGCACTATCTAATCCAGTAGGACTCATTACAGCAGATGAAGTAGCCATGGCAGGAGGAGTATATAGACAAACTAATCAAAGTTATTATCTATATACTAACCAAGTTTATTGGACCATGTCTCCGTATTACTTTAATGCGTCGAGCAGTTATGCTTTCGTGCTCACTGTGACTTCGGATGGCAACCTCAATTACAACTGGGTGGATAGCACGTTTGGTGTGCGCCCAGTAATAAATCTGTCAGCTGATGTGAAAGTAACAGGAAGCGGAACAAGTAGTGATCCATTTGTAGTTTCATAAAACTACAAATGGTAGTGAACACTTCAAGGAGGAGTGTAGTGGTGACGTGATGCAAAATGACTCTTAAAAAATCTTAGAAAACAGTAAAAATAAAACGTCTCGTGCAAGATAAAACTAATAAAATGTTTTAACTAAAAGCACGAGACGTTTTCTAATAGTAAACAAATTAAATTTGCCTCTTAGTGCTACAGCTCATAGCTTGCCATAATATTTTTCATGATAAATAATTGTAAAAGCATGTATTTTATGGTATGATTAATTATAGAGTAAAAGGAGTATGGTAGTGTGGCAAAGCTAGATGCGCATTTTAAAGTTGATTATACCAATGCTTTAGCAAACGATAAAGCCATATTCAAGGGGAATAAATATCGTATTACCATATTAAGTGAAAGATTAATTCGTTTTGAGTATGATGCTAATGGTCGCTTTTTTGATCATCCAACGGAATTTGCTCGCTTCCGTAATTTTAGTGTACCTGAGTTTCAAGTAGAAGAAAATGATAAAACACTAGTAATCCAAACCAAATATTTTGTTTTACAGTATGTAAAAGGAAGACCATTTATTGGGCCAAAATATGCTCCAGATCAAAACTTAAAAGTAGGACTGATGAATAGTGATAAAATATGGTATTTTAATCATCCGGAAGCCCGTAATTTTGGAGCAACAAAAGTATCACTTGATAAAAATATGAAAAGTGCTTTAAAAAAGGGGTTATATTCTACAGATGGTTTTGCTTCTTTTGACGATTCAAGAAGCTTAGTATTTATGGATGACGGTTTTTTAGTAAAACCAACTGAAAAAAGAATAGATACTTACTTATTTATTTATCGAAGAGATTTTGGTTTGTGTTTAAAAGATTATTTTACTTTAACAGGGCTTCCACCACTTCTTCCAAGATATGCTTTAGGAATATGGTGGAATAGAGACATTATTTATTCTTTTGAAGATACCAAAAAGTTAATTAAAGCCTTCAATTTACATGGAATACCAATATCAGTTTTATTATTAAATGAATTTTGGCATTTAAAAGATAAAAGGGATTTAAATAAATTTAAAACTGGATTTACTTTTTCTAAGGAATTATTCCCTGATCCTTATGAGTTTACAACTTACATGCATGAACGTGGAGTAAGAGTAGGAATTAACCTAGATCCTGTAGAAGGAATTGGAGAACATGAAGAACAATTCCGTATGATAGCAACCGAGCTTGGTTTAATTAATACAAGAAGAATACCTTTTAATGTTTTTGATAAAACCTTTTTAGCAATTTATTTTAATCATTTAATAAAGCCATTAGATAGTCTAGGAGTAGACTTTTACTGGATTGACTATAACTATGATTTTGAAACTTTAAAAGCTTTAAATCATTATCATTTTATGAATTATTATAGAGATAATCATAAAAGGCCATTCTTATTTTCAAGAAATAATTTAGTAGCTAGCCACCTATATGGAGTGCACTATTCTGGTAAAACAAGTGTTGGCTTTGATACCCTAAATTATTTACCAAGTTTTAATTCTAGTGCCTCAAACTTTGGTATATCATGGTGGAGTCATGATATTGGGGGATTTAAAGGTGGAATGGAAGATAGTGAACTATATATTAGATATGTACAGTTTGGTACTTTTAGCCCAATATTTAGATTAGCTTGTGAAAGAGGACACTATTATAAAAGAGAACCTTGGAGTTGGGATATTAAAACATATACCATTGCCAAAGAATATTGTCATTTAAGACAAAGATTAATTCCTTATTTATATACGGAAGGATATAAGTATCATAAGACTGGGTTACCATTAATTCAACCTTTATATTATAGTTATCCTGAAGTATATGATGAACCAGCTTATAAGAATGAATATTATTTTGGAAGTGAATTATTAGTAAAAGCAATAACGAAAAAACAAGATAATATTATGAACAGATGTGTAGAACAAATATTTTTGCCAAAAGGAACATGGTATGATTTTAAAACGGGGAAGAAGTTTCCGGGCAATAGAAAATATGTTGCCTTCTATAAAGATGAAGATTATCCGGTATTTGCAAAAAGTGGTTCCATTATTCCTTTAGGAATATTAGGAGAGAATTTAAATGATACGAATCCACCAGAAGGATTAGAAATTCATGTATTCCCCGGAAGAAGTAATATTTATAAATTATATGAAGATGATGGCTTATCAAGATTAAATGAAGAGGGATATTATATTATAACAGCGATTGATTATAACTATTTAGCCAACAATTACACTTTAATTATAAGACCAATTGAAGGAAAGACTGGAATAATACCAAATAACAGAACTTATAAGATTCGCTTTAGAAATACTAGAGAAGCAGAAGATGTAACTGCGTATATTAATGATACAGAAATCCCAATAGAAAGTTTTACTGATGAAAATGACTTTGTCGTAATAGCTAAAAACATCCCAACAACTAGTCAATTAACAATTAATTGTAAAGGACGAGATATCGAAATAGATGCGGTTAGATTAATTAATGAAGATATCAATTCAATTATTAATGATGCCAAAATCAAAACTGAATTAAAAGAAATGATTGCAGCAATTATGTTTAGTACAATGGAGACTAACAAAAAAAGAATTGAAATTAGGAAATTAAAAAGAAAAGGTTTAAAAGATGTTTTCGTAAGAATGTTTATAAAACTACTTGAATATGTTTCTGAAATTTAGTAAAATAGGGTAAATACGTGGAAAAAAAGAGTAGTAATAATGTTTCTTTTTAAAGAAAGTCTGTGGTTGATGAAAACAGATAAAAGAAAGTTATGAACTTGCTTTTTAGAGTATGTGGGGTAGTTCCCTTAAAGACAAAAGAGTAATAAAATAAAGGTGGTACCGCGTTATAAACGCCCTTTTAGGTGCCATCTTTTTATTTTGAAGGAGAAAGTGTATGAATGAATATTTATTATCAATCTATATTTTTATAGGGTTATTAATTATTGTTTTTTTAATTGATTATTTTTTAATTAATAAAAAGAAATTAAATTTAATTAAAAATAAAGGATTAACTAAAAAAGGAAAGAAAAAAAAGATAAAAAGTATTAGTGAAATAGATTATCTTACTATGAAGTTTAAACTGAATAAGAAGAATCTAAATATGGATAGAATGATTATTATGATATCTTTAATAAATGCTTTTATTATATCAGTTGTATCAAGTATTGTTATGTTGATGCCTTTTGCTATCATGTGGCAATTAATTGTAGCATTTGCTCTATTATTTGGGCTTATCTATGCCCTATATGAAATATATGGAAGACATTTAAAAAAAGAGGAGGAGAAAAAATGAATTTTCAAGAAATAGAAAAAAAATGGCAAACTTATTGGGAAGAGCATAAATCTTTTCAAGCAATAGATGGAAGCAATAAACCACCTTATTATATATTAGTAGAATTTCCTTATCCATCAGGTTCAGGATTACATGTAGGTCATGTAAGAAGTTATACGGCCCAAGATGCTATAGCTAGAATGAAAAGATTACAAGGTGAAAATGTTTTATTTCCAATGGGATGGGATGCTTTTGGTGCTCCAGCTGAGCAATATGCTATTAAAAATCATATTCATCCTAAAGAAGCTGTAAAAGAAAATATCAAAACCTTTAAAAGACAAATGAAAACTTTAGGGTTCTCTTTTGATTGGGATAGAGAGTTTTCAACAACTGATCCCGAATATTATAAATGGACACAATGGCAATTTTTACAATTTTATAAGCATGATATGGCTTATAAAGCAACTGTACCAGTAAATTGGTGTCCAAATTGTAAAACTGTATTATCAAATGAGGATGCAGCAGGAGGAGTATGTGAAAGATGTGGAACAAAAGTAGTTCAAAAAAATAAAAGCCAATGGATGCTTAGAATGAGTGATTATGCTGAGGATTTATTAGCTGGTCTAGATGATACTCATTTTGCCCCTAAAGTAAAGTTAGGACAAATTAATTGGATAGGAAAATCAGTAGGAGCAGAAGTAGATTTTAAAGTAGATGGCTTTGATGAGAAGTTTACTGTCTTTACAACGAGATGTGATACTCTATTTGGAGCGACTTATTGTGTGTTATCACCAGAGCATCCTTTAGTAAATAAAATCACTTCTAAAGAAAAAGAAGAAGAAGTAAAAAAATATCAAGAAGAATGTTCTTTAAAAAATGAAATGGAAAGAACAGAATTAAATAAAGAGAAAACAGGAGTATTTATTGGAGCTTATGCGATTAATCCTGTAAATAATAAAAAAATTCCAATTTATATAAGTGATTATGTTTTAGCAAGTTATGGAACAGGAGCAATTATGGCCGTACCAGCTCATGATTCAAGAGATCATGCTTTTGCTAAAAAATTTAATATTCCTATTATCCAAGTATTAAAAGGAGAAAATGAGTTAGTTAATATTGAAGAAAATGCTTATGAAGGAGATGGAATTCACATTAACTCAGGCTTCTTAGATGGCTTAAATAAAGAAGAAGCAATTAATAAAATGTTAGAATACTTAGAAGAAAATAATTATGGGAAAAAGAAAGTAAACTATAAAATGCGTGATTGGATATTCTCAAGGCAAAGATTCTGGGGCGAACCAATTCCTATGATTTATTGTGAACATTGTGGTTGGGTTCCAATGAATGAAAGCGATTTACCACTATTACTTCCTGATGTTGCTGAATATGAGCCAACTGATAATGGTGAGTCTCCTTTAGCTAAAATTACTGATTGGGTAAATACTACTTGTCCTAAATGTGGAGCACCATCTAAAAGAGAAACCGATACAATGCCAAATTGGGCTGGTTCTTCTTGGTATTTTTTAAGATTTATGGATCCCCATAATAAAGAAGAATTTGCTTCAATGAAAAACATGAAATATTGGAATAAAGTAAACTGGTATAATGGTGGTATGGAACATACAGCAAGACATTTATTATATGCTAGATTTTGGGTGCAATTCTTATATAATATTGGCTTAGTACCAAATAAAGAAATGATTGATACACGTGTTAGTCATGGAATGGTTTTAGGTAGTGATAATCAAAAAATGAGTAAATCCAAAGGAAATGTTATAAATCCAGATGATATTGTAAAAGAATTTGGAGCTGATACTTTAAGAGTATATGAGATGTTTATGGGAGACTATGAACAAGATAGTCCATGGAGTACAGATTCCCTAAGAGGATGTAAAAGATTTATAGATAAGATTATACGTTTAAAAAATAAAGTAATAGACAAAGAGGAATACTCAAAATCTTTAGAAGGAATTATTAATAAAAGTATTAAAAAAGTAGAATATGATTTAAATCATTTAGGATATAATACAGCCGTTTCTACTTTAATGATTTTAGCTAATAAATATGAAGAACAAGAAGAAATTACCAAAAAAGATTATCAAGTATTATTAACTCTTCTAAACCCTATCGCACCTCATATAACTGAAGAATTAAACGCCTATTTAGGATATAGTCCTATTTGTGAATCTACTTGGCCAAAGTATGATGAGGAAAAGACAATTGATAAAGATGTAACAATAGGAGTTCAAGTAAATGGAAAATTACGTGGAGAAATAAATGTTTCCAAAGAAGAAAGTGAAGAGGAAATTAAACAAAAAGCTTTAGCAAATGAAAATGTAAAAAGGCATCTTGAAAATAAAGAAATTGTAAAAATGATTGTAGTAAAAGGCAAAATAGTAAATATTGTTGTTAAATAATAGGTTATAAAATAAAAATAAACAAGATTTAGAAAAAAGTAGTAAAATTGTCTTGTATTTTATGCCTATTTTATGGTATGATTAAAATACGGTGATAGTATATGAAGATAAAAGATATTATCAAGAAACAAACGACAATAATTGCCATTGCAGTAATCTTAGTAACAATAACAGTAATTGGGATTAGTTATGCAATATTTTTTGATGTAAAAACAAATAGTAAAGATCAAGTAATAACTGCTGGAACTTTAAAATTAACCGTAGCAGATGTAAATGCTTTAACACTAAAAGAACCTATGTCAACTGCTGATGGATTAAAATCTAGTCCAGTAAGCTATACAGTTAGAAATACCGATAGTAATTTACCAGCAACCTATTCTTTATATGTTTATGCAGGTAGTGGAAATAACATTCCTCTAAGTAGTATTAAAATTTCTACAGATGGAAATGCGACAAGTGGAAGTACTTCTAAAACATTAACATCTATACAAGAAACAATAGTAGAAGGTGGAACCACTTATTATCGAATTGATACAGGAAACTTAAATGCAGGAGCAAGTGGAACAACCAAATATATTAGAATTTGGATAGATGAAGAATTAGTAGCAGATGAAATAAGTAATGGAAAACTAAATTTACAGTTATATGTAGTTAGTGAAGTTCAAGAATAACTAAAAAAAGTTATTCTTTTTTAAAATTAAAGAATAAAACAAATTCAATGAACAAATTAATTATTTCATATATGAAAAAGCAATTTCCAATAAGAATTATGCCAATTTCATAAATCATTTAACTATCTTTTGCAATTTGACAAACACCTAAAAAATGAATAAGATGGTTGCATAGAAAGAGGCGAACGTATGTACAAAGAAAAAGAAGAAAATGTAGAAATCTACTTTATTTGTTATAAAAAAAGAGAAATGGAATTAGTAGAAAGTTATTATGATGAAATTCTAAATACTCAGTATTGGTATTTTAATGCTTATTTAGCATATAAGGAATGGAAGAAGAAATTTAAAAATTTACATGTGGAAAAATTAACCAAAGATTTGTTGACTTTAGCAGCTAGTCGATATTTAATTTATCAAATTGAAAATCATAAATATAAAAATGCCAAAGAAGAAAGAAAAATATTAAAAGATCTAGAAAGTATAGAAGAAGAAATAAATATCATCATAGCGGAAGGAAAAAATTTAGAAAAACAATCAAGTTTATACAAAAAAGAAAATAAAATGTGATAAAATAAAATTAGGGTGATCATATGATAAAAATTTATGAATTAAAAGACAAAAGCTTAACAAGTGTTTCTTCCATTAAAAAGGGAAGTTGGATTGATTTAACAAATCCAACAATAGAAGAGATGCAAACGGTTATAGAGAGTACCAAAATTGATAAAGAAAAAATTTTGAAATTATTAGATGAAGAAGAATTACCAAGAATAGAAAAGCGAAAAGAAGAGACAGTCATAATATTAGATACACCTTATGTAGATGATAATAACAAACATAAATATAGAACGAATCCTTTAGGAATAATTATTAGTGAGAAAGGATTTCTTATTACTGTTTCTCTAAAAGAACAACCATTTTTAGATTATTTCAAACAAAATGAAGTAAATAATTTAAGTGAAAAAAATAAGACAAATTTTATACTTCAAATTTTTATTATGGTAGCGGGGATTTATCAAAAAGAATTAACAAATATAAATAAATACATAGATAGTAAAGAAAAAGTTCTTTCTAAATCTACAAACAATAAAGAATTGATCCATTTATTAAACATTGAAAAAACATTAGTTTATTTTATTAATTCCTTAAAAGCTAATGAAATAGCTTTAGAAAAAATTGCAAAGGGAAGTGTAATACCAGTCAAAAAAGAAGATGAAGAACTATTAGAAGATGCTCTAATAGAAAATAAACAAGCGATAGAAATGGCTACCATATATAGAGAAATATTATCGAGTATGACTGATACATATGCAACAATTATTTCTAATAATTTAAATGATGTAATGAAATTTTTAGCAGGAATAACAATTGTTTTTTCTATACCTACCATGGTTGCTTCATTTATTGGAATGAATGTACCATTAGGGAAAATTGGTTCATCTCCATCTAGTTTTATACTAATTATTTTAGTATCTTTATTACTCTCTTTAATTATTGCTTTTATTCTAAAAAAGAAAAATATGCTTTAATAAAAATTGATCAGTTATTATTTTTTAATCCTTTTTAGCATTTTAACATGTTATTACTTAAATGATAACTTTTCATTAAATATCTAAAAACTAAGTATTCGTTTAAAGAAGTTAATTCTTTTTATTATCCACTTCACAAAATAGAAAAGTTTAGGATTTTTTATGCAAATATGATAAAATAATATAAAAGTGGTGATTTTGTGGAAAATAATGAATTAGGAAAATTTTTAATCGAATTACGTAAGGAAAAAAATTTGACTCAGTATGATGTTGCTGATATGATTCCAATTAGTAGAGAAGCTGTTTCAAAGTGGGAACGAGGACTTACTAAGCCAAATAAATCGAGTTTAGAAAAATTAAGTCAAATTTATAATGTTTCTGTCGAAGAATTACTACTTGGAAAAAGACTAAACAAGAGCAAAAAAAAAGAAATTCAAAAACTAACCTTAGAATTATATGGGAAAAGAATTATTTTACAAAGAATCATCAAAGTTTTGATATTGATTATGTTATTAATGTTATTGCTATTTTTATCTTACTATTTTATAAATTCCTATAATTCAATTAAAGTTTATACATTAAATACGGATAAAAATGATATAGTAATTACAGATGGAATTTTTGTAGTTACTAAAAAAAATATTTACTTTAATTTAGGAAATATTCATACAGACAAAACAATTATAAATTTAAAGTTATATTATAAAGAAAATGATAATAATAATTTAATAATTAGTATAGATGATACTATTATAAATTTATATGATTATTATGGTTATAATGCTTATTTTGATTTTAATAAAATAAACTATATTTTAAAAAATTTGTATTTAGATGTTAAATATGATGATAATGAAATAGATACTATTAAATTAGAGTTTGTAAAAGATTTTGCTAATGATCAAATTTTTAATGAAGTCAATTTAAATATTTCTAATGATACTTATGAAGTTAATGATAATAATAATAATACCACTATTAGTAAAATTAAAGAAACTTTTGAATATCAAGACGGTGTGTATACATCTAGTAATCAAGATGATAGTTTAACATTCTTATATATAGAAGAAGCAAATTTATTAAATTTAACAATAATTAAAAATGAAAATATTAAAGAATGGAATTTTTATTTATTATATGACCAATTGGATTTTAATGAATATCAAAAAAATGAGCTAATTAATTCCTTTAATTATAAAAATAATGTTATAACTTGTAATATTGAAAATTGTACAAAAAATAAAGAAGAAATTGACTTTTTCAACTCCGAACTTAATAATATTTTAGAGTAAGTCCCTAATAAGTCCTACTCTTTTTTTTATTTTAATGTTAATATCTACATAGAAAGTGGAGGACTTATGAAAAAGAAATTTTTGCTATCAACTTGTTTATTCAGTATGTTTTTATTAACAACAGATGTTCAAGCAAAAGAAGTTTATTTTGTTAATCAAAACAATGTCGAATTTACGAAAGAAGAGTATGATTTTATATCTTATATGTTTTGGGATGGAGCTCAAGAGAATATGGATTTAGATGATTATAATAATTTTATTAATTCTGATATTATGAATGGTGATTTAGATTCTAATATCTACTACGATATTCCTTTAACTAGAGCTACTTCTATTGAAGAAGCCAACAAAACATTAAAAATAGTAAAAAGTTGTTCTTCTAATTGTTTTGTATCAGTTACCTTAACTTGGAAAAAGTTTCCTACAGTAAAAAGCTATGATGTTATAGGTGCTTATTTAGATGGTACTAGTTTAGTAAATAATCCTGCAACTTCTATTACTACTAATGGTACTATTACTACTACTTATAAGGATATAAAAAAATCCAATAATGGTTTTGGTGTTTCAGTAAAACTTCCAACTTATGGGACATCAATGATTATTAATCAGAGTTTTAGAGTAAATAAAGGAGGAACAGTATATGCTAGTTATCAACATGCTATAAAAAACATTAGCTTATCAAATAGTCAAAATTATACATTTTCTCGTAGTGGATATGGTGGTGTTTTTAAATTTAGCGGTACGGCTTTAACTACTTATGACAAAATGAAAGGAGTTAGTATATCATTATAAAAGGTGAGAAAATTATGGATGCAATCGTGATTAATAATTTAACAAAAATTTACAGCAGCAAAGGAAAAAAAGTAAAAGCAATAAATAATTTAACTAGAAAGTTTAAATATGGTAAATTTTATTTAATTACAGGACATAGTGGAAGTGGTAAATCTACTTTACTTCATTTAATAGGATTAATTGATAAGCCAACTTCTGGACACATTTTTATAGCTGGAAAATACACAAATAATTTAAAGCATAGCGAATTATCTATTTTAAGGAATCAACATATTGGTTTTGTTTTTCAAGAGTTCTTTTTAGACAGATATTTAACTGCTAAAGAAAACATCATGATTCCAATGTTAATTAACTCAAAATATAAAACAAAAAAAGAAATTTTAACTAAAGCAGAAGCCTTATTAAAAGAGATGGGCTTAGAAGAAAGAAGTAATCATTTTCCCAAAGAATTATCTGGTGGAGAATGTCAAAGAGTAGCTATTGCTAGGAGTTTAGCAAATGATCCTCAAATAATTTTAGCTGATGAGCCTACTGGGAATCTTGATATTAAAAATGAAGAATATGTATTTGAAAAGCTGAAACAAATGAGCAAAACAGGCAAATGCATCATTATGGTAAGTCATAGCAAAGATGCCCGAAAATATGCTGATGAAGTCTTAGAATTAAAGGATGGTGTCTGGATTGAAAAGTAGAATATTAACTAAAAAATTTTTTAGAAAAAAAACGAACTATTTGATAGCTATTTTAATTGGTTTATGTTTTGCTTTTTCTATTATGATTCAGTCGTTAACTTATTCAACAAGATTATATTATGAGGATAATGTATTTAATTTTGTTACATATAAGCAATTTGCAATATTAGCACAAGGAAATAAGTCAAAATTAGAAAATATATTAAGTGAAATACCAGAAATTGCAGGATATTTTGATAGCTATGGATATACAAGCTACTGGTACTTACCAGAGTTTGAGGAATATTCTAAAAATGGGGTTCTCCCTAGCATATCATTAAATGGTGTAGCAAGTGAAATAGAAGTAGTAATAGGTAATAATTTATCAAATAGCAATGATTTAGAAATGGTTTGCCCAAATGAGTATTACACAGATTATTCTAATGAAACAGAAATAGACTTGAGTCCATATATAGGTAAAAATTTAAAGGTGCAATATATAAATGAAAAAAATCCAGTAGAATTTTCTATAAAATTAGTGGGATTATATGATAATCAAAAAATGAATAAATTTTATGATTCCTGTTTTATTAATTATCAGCCTTTAGAAAAAATGAATCATGAAGCAGATACGTTTAATTCTGATGTTGTATTTTATGAATTAAAAAATATTGTAGATGAAGAAAAAGTAACCAATCAGCTACGTGAGCAAGGGTTTTGGCCAGATTCAGTAATGGATGTAGATACAGATTTAGCAATAGATTCCTTGGATATGCTAGTCTATCTAGGTTATGGTTTATTTGTTATATCCATGTTTATAATAGCGTGTGTTATTTCCTTTAATAATTCTAAAAATAAAAGCAGTATTATGCTTAGTAAAACTTATGGCTATAATAATAAAAAATTATTATTTAGCTACCTACTTGAAATGTTGTATTTATTTTTAATGAGCGTTCTCTTTTCGGGTATATTAGTATTTATTATCCAGTTAGTATTCAAAAAAATAATACCTATGTTTTACAAAACTTTTGAATACATAACAATATATGTATCACCTTTTGCCATTTTAGAAGCAATAATTGTTATTTTGGTATTATGCATCCTTATTGGATTAATTAACTTTGCGTTTTCAGCCAAAGTAAATATTTATAAATCTTTAAATGCTGAAAGGAGGTGATTAAAATGAAACACTTAAAAAAGTTATTACCTGTATTTGTAGTATTTACGGCTTTTATGGGAATAATCACTGCCTATGCAATAACTAGATATCAAACAGTTTTAGAAATTGGAGCTGGATATAGCTTAACGGGGTCATCTAGATACTATGAAGAAGGCATTCCTGCAATGCAATTTACTTTACAATATTTTGTAAAATATAAAAATCAAAATTATTCTAAAGTACGCTATGAAATTAGAAATTCTAGCAACAAAGCTCTGATGTATGGAACTTTTGATCTAACAGCTGATCATATTGGAAAAAATACTGCAATGATTCCACAAGGAAGATTAAATGCTGGTAATTATAAGTGGTATTATACCACCAAAGTAAATGGAACAACATATAGTGGCTTCTATATGAATCCAGTATACTTATATACATTATAATACAAAAAGGCAAAGTTTTTATACCTTTGCCTTCTTTGCTTTTAAAGCAATATAAACAATTTAATTGCTTTATTATAAAGTGATTATATAGGAGTGATCATATGTATAATATAAAGAAAATATTTCGTAAAAGAAGCAATATATTAATAATATTAATACTTTCTTTTCTAATATTTTGTTTAATTTTTCTTTTAAAGTATGTTTTTGTTATTCAAGGAGATATAGAAAAAAATATATATGATAAACATAAAAATAGAGAAATAATTGTTTATGAAGAAATAGATAAGGTAAAAAAAGATTTAACTTCTTTAAAAAATATACTTTTTATTTACCCTGATTATAACATGTTAGAATTAGAAAACAGTAAATTAGGAATATATCCAATTTCTATTAGTTTGATAAATGAAATGCCCAAACTTTTAAATGGTAAATATCCATTAAATTCTAATGAGATCTTATTACCAGATTTTACTTACATGAATGGTACAAAAGTTGATTTAACTGAATACATAAATAAGGAAGTAGTTTTCGTTTTAAATAATGAAATAGAAGTGAATTTAAAAGTAACAGGAATATATAGTAGCAACAAAGATATTTTCTCTATTTATTACAACATACAAAATATAGAATACTTATTGAATTTAACAAATTATAACAAAACTGGATATACAAGAGTATTAATCGATCACTATAAAAATTTAGAATTAATATTTGATAAAATTAACTATGATAGTTCTTTGTATGACGTGAGTGGGTTAGAAGAAATAAATGTATATGAATCACTATATAATTTAATATTTTTAATTTTTTATATTATTACATTCTTTATTGTTATAATGATGTTTATTATTTTTATTATTTCCTATTATGATACAAAAAATGAACGTTTTATTAAATACGCACTAGGATATAATTATAATAGAATCACTCTAAATTATATTGATTATTATCTAAAATTATTCATAATAAGTCTTGTAATAAGTCTGATAGGGTATTTTATAAGCATATTTTTATATAATAAATATATTTGTTTAGATAATTTAATAGTAAATAGTTTATTTAAAATGACTTCCATTGAAATTACTATTATAATTGTACTTTTAATTTTTGTCATATTCTTAATAGAGTTTATAGGATTATATTTACTGATTAGATTTATATTATTAAAATATCTTTACACTAATGAAAAAAAAATTATTATCTGTTAAAATTATATTAAATGATATGGCTGAAATTGCAATTAAAAATATTGAAAGGAAGATTTGATGGAACTTAAAAATATTACAAAAAAATATTATTTAAAAAAACGTGAAATTACGATTTTAGAAAAAGTTTCATATAAGTTTTTAAAAGGAAAATTTTATGTGATTAATGGATCAAGCGGTAGTGGTAAAACAACTTTAGTGAATATATTAGGGTTAATGTCAAACTATAATGATGGCTCTTATTATATTGATGAACAAGATACAAAAACTCTTAGCAGAAATGAATTAGCATTAATGAGAAATAAAAAAATAGGATTCATATTTCAAGATTATAATTTAGATGAAAGTTTAAACGCTTATGAAAATGTAATGTTACCATTATTATTAGATAAAAATTTAAATAATGAAAAACGAAAAAGTATTGCTATCACTTTTTTAGAAAAAATGGGATTAAAAGATAGAATTAATCATTATCCTGAAGAACTATCTGGTGGTGAATGTCAACGTGTAGCTATTGCAAGGTCTCTGTAAATAATCCTGACTATATAATAGCAGATGAACCAACAGGAAATCTTGATGAAATAAATGAAGAAAAAATTTTTAAAATTTTAAAATCACTATCAATAGAAGGAAAATGTGTTATTGTTGTTTCACATAGCCAAGATTCAAAAAAATATGCCGACATAATATTAAAAATTGAAAATAAAAAATTAATGGTGGTATAAAATGAAATTAAAAGAATATTTATGGATTGTAAGAAAAAATATAATAAATATTTCTAACACTTTATTTGTAATATTTTTAAGTTTATGTTTAGTTATAATTATAACTTGTTTTACCCTTAAAATAAATATAAATAATTATATATCAGGAATATTAAATAGCATTAATTATAGGTTGATCACTGTTACTTCTTTGAACGACGAAGAACTCGATTTTAAAAAAATTATGTCTTTAGAGCATATTAAAAGTAATTTTCAAACAAAATATCTTTATGGAAGATCCTACGAAATATCTGAATTTAAAAATAATGGATTAAATGGAGTAGTTAATTTTGAACAATTTCTTGATGGAGATAATATTAAAATAGTTAATGGAAAAACATTAGATGAAAATAAAAGTGGGTATGCGATTTGTGCCACAAATTTTTATCCCGATAGTCAAGAAGAAGATATAAAATTTGAAAAAATTATAAATGACAAAAATTTAATTGGTACTAAATTAAATATTGAAGAAGAATTAGAAGTTGAAATTATTGGTACTTTTGATATAAATAATTCCAGCTATACTAAAAATACTTGTCTATTAACTTATAATGATACTAAAAAATTAAGAGATAGTATTATGAAAGAAGAAAGTTGGTTTTTAGAAAATAATGACTATACTATTCTTGTTGATGATGGTTCTTATGTTTCATCTGTTATAGATGAATTAAGTAAACTAGGCTATTACTCCAATTCCTCTATTAGTTTAGATATAGAATCTATTGATAATATTAACAATATTACTAATATCATCATAATAATGACAGGATTATGTACGTTTTTATTGATTTTACTTTTTACAAAAAAGAGATACGTATATTTAAAGAAAAAATTATTACTTTATAAATATTTAGGCTTTCAAAATAATAATGTATATATTATTGGCGAATTTCAAAATTTAATAATAAATATAATAGCTATTGGAATTACAATGATTGTTTATATCATTATAAAATATTTGGTTCAACATGTGTTTTGGAATGAAAGCTTATATTATGGTCTGATATTAGCAATTCCTTTAAAAGAACTTTTACTAATATTTTTGTCAATTATGATTTTAACTTCATTTTTATCATATATTTATATTAAAAAAATTTTAAAATAGTAAGGAATAAAAAATGTTAATCTTAAAAAGTTTTATCCATAAAAAGACAACAAAAATATATATATGTCTTTTAAGTATATTGTTTTTAATTTTATTACTAATTAGTAGTTTTAGATCTTATTATAGTCAACTATTACAATTAGAATATGATATTAATAATATTTATTACATTACAATTAATAAAAAAGATATTGATAAAGTTTATAATTCTAAATTTATAAAAGAACCAGTTATTGGATTAAATTTAATATATAATAATAATCTTAATTTTTTTACAGGTTATGATGATAATTTAGCTTCAAATGAAATTATAGTTAAAAGTGATTATTTTTTTGATAATAATATTACTATTGAAAATGAATATTTTATTTCGGATATTTATTATAAAAATATAGCTAATTATGACAGTGTTATTTCTTATAGCTTATACCAAGAAATTTCTTCTCTATCTTCTGAAATTACCATACAATTTTTATTAAATAAGAGGAAATATAGTGAAATATTAGAAGAAGAATTAAAAAATACATTTGGATATGATATTAATTTGATATGCAATTATGGTGAAGAATTTAATACTAATCTAAACACGATTATCTTTTATATTGATTTTTTTGTTATCATATTATTGTTAATTGCTCTAGTGCTGACAATTGTAATTAATGTAAATGTTCTTTTAGATGAAAGAAAAGTTAATACATTATATAAATATCTGGGCTTTAATTTTTATAAGACTATTTTATATAATATTATCAAGTTATATTTTTTGTTTTTGACAAGTATTCTAATATCTTTTATTTTATTCTGTATTATGATATGTGGAATTAATTCTTTGACAAATTTAAAACTTAACATTTCGTTTGAAATATTAGTGATTATAAATCTATTTGTTTTTCTCTTTACATTATTCTATATTATAATTAAAAATTTACAAACAAATAATATTTAAAGTAAGGAAGAATATAAATTTTGAAAAATAGAAGAGAGAAGATCTGTATCTACATAAGCTACCTATAACAGATTAAAAAAATATATTGAATAATAAAAGTAGGCATTAAAGTGGATAGTAATATAGTTGAATATTATATTTGGAAATAATTATAAAATGTGAGAAACTCTAATATTTTTGCTATTGTGTATTTATTTTTTATTACAAGCATATAATTTAACAAAATAGTTTTACACTAATTGACAAAGTTTAAACAATAGTGTAAAATGATAAGTGCAGTGGGAAAGCAGTATTATTCCACTTGCATGGGGCTTTAGCCAAGTGGTAAGGCATGGGACTGCAACTCCCCGAGCACCAGTTCAAATCTGGTAGGCCCCTCCATTAAAGAAATCTATCCGAACTTTACAAGTTCGGTTTTTATTTGCAAATCAATACTTTTAATGAACGAAAATATTTACTATACTCATAAATAAATTATAAAATAAAAACAATTAAATCCCAATTGTTTGGACGATTTTTAAAGAAAAATATTTGTATAAAAAGTATTGACATAAAGCTTACTTTAGGATGTATATTATACATAGTGAATACGAGGAGGTGATCTTTTGGAATATTCAATTTCAGAAGTAGCAAAAAAAATGAATGTAACGATATCTACATTAAGGTACTATGACCATATAGGTTTACTACCAAACTTAAACAAAAATCAATATGGAAATAGATTTTTTACAGAAAATGATATAGAGGCAATAAGAGTAATTCAATATTTAAAAGCATCAGGTATGCAGTTGAAGGAAATAAAAGAATTTATGAATTGGTGCCAACAAGGAGATTCAACTTTAGAAAAAAGATTAAATCTATTTAAAAAGCAAAAAGAAAATGTTTTATCTGAAATAGCAAGACTTCAAGCTACTTTAAATTTAATTGAGTTTAAAGAATGGTATTATAAAAAAGCATTAGAAGATGGAACAGAGAAGTTCGTAAAAAATATACCATTAGAAGAAATGCCTAAAGAAATACAAGAAGAATTTAAGAAATGTCATTGTTAAAAAAAGGAGAAAAGAAAATGAATGAACAATTAAATTTAATTACAGAATGGGATAAAACATTTCCTAAAAGCAATAAAGTAAATCATAAGAAAGTAACCTTTCATAATAGATTTGGAATCACCTTAGTTGTAGATATGTACATTCCAAAAGAAATAAAGGGCAAGTTACCAGGTATCGCAGTATGTGGTCCTTTTGGTGCAGTAAAAGAACAAGCAAGTGGTTTATATGCAGAAAAAATGGCCGAAAGGGGCTTTTTAACCATAGCCTTTGACCCATCTTTTACTGGTGAAAGTACAGGAGTACCAAGATATGTTGCTTCTGTAGATATAAATACCGAAGATTATCAAGCAGCAGTAGATTTTTTATCATTATGTGAAGAAGTTGATCCTGAAAAAATAGGAATTATTGGAATTTGTGGATGGGGAGGAATAGCACTAAACACTGCATCCATTGATACAAGAATAAAAGCAACTGTCTGTTCAACCATGTATGATATGAGTCGTGTAAATCATAATGGCTATTTTGATAGTATGCAAGAAGATGAACGATATGAGTTAAAAAAATCTTTAAATGCTCAAAGAATAGAAGATTATAAAAATAAAGAATATAAACTAGCAGGAGGAGTAATAGATCCTTTACTTAAAGATGCACCTTTTTATGTGAAAGATTACTATGATTATTACAAAACTAATCGAGGATACCATAAAAGAAGTTTAAATTCAAATACTGGATGGAATATAACTTCTGCTTTATCATTTATAAATACACCCCAAAATACTTTTTCAAATGAAATAAGAAATGCAGTCTTAATAATTCACGGAGAAAAAGCTCATTCTTGCTATTTTAGTAAAGATGCTTATAAAAATATGGTAAAAAATAACAAATATAAAAGCAATAAAGAACTTTTAATAATACCTAATGCAGTTCATACAGATTTATATGATAATATAAATGTAATTCCTTTTGATAAAATAGAAAATTTCTTTAAGGAAAGTTTCAAATGAAAAAGCCATTAGTTATATTAATAGCCATTCTTATCATTTCAGGAATTGGAATTTATATATTTACAAGAGGAAAGGAAGAAGAAAAATTAATGGAATCAAATAAGAAAGAGACTATTGAATTTAATTTTAATACGAAAACCGTTACATTAAATAGTGGTTATGAAATGCCTTTAAATGGAATAGGAACCTATAGTTTAACTGGAAAGGTTGCATATAATGCTGTACAAAGTGCTCTATCTTCTGGAGTACGATTAATTGATACTGCATATATGTATCATAATGAAGAGGAAATAGGGAAAGCAATTCGTGATTCTGGAATTCCCAGAGAAGAAATATTTGTTATAACTAAAATATATCCCAGTCAGTTTGATGATCCAAAGAGTGCAATCGAAATGGCCTTAGAAAAATTAAATATTGGCTATATAGATATGATGCTTTTGCATCATCCAGGAACTAAAGATGTTGAAGCATATAAGACAATGGAGCAATATGTAAAAACAGGTGAAATCCATTCTCTTGGTCTATCTAATTGGTATGTTGAAGAATTAAAAACATTTTTACCACAAATTAATATTATGCCTGCTCTCATTCAAAATGAAATTCATCCCTATTATCAGGAGAATAATGTAGTTCCTTATATTCAAAGTTTAGGAATTGTGATGCAAGGATGGTATCCATTTGGGGGACGAGGACATACAGAAGAACTATTTAACGATAAGACAATAGTAGAAATTGCTAAATCACACAATGTAAGTCCAGCACAAGTAATTTTAAGATGGAATTTACAAAGGAAAGTGGTGGTTATTCCAGGATCAAGTAATCCCGAACATATAAAAGAAAATACGGAAATTTATCATTTTGAACTTACAGAAGAAGAAATGAATCAAATAAGATCTTTAGATAGAAATGAAAAACATGATTGGTATTAATAGGAGGATTTATGAATAAAAAGATCATAATTAGTATAGTGTTAATTGTTTTTATAGGGGTATGTATAATTCTTTTTTGGCATCACCTAGAAGGAAAAGAAAATCTCATAAATAACGATTCAAACGATAATAAAAATGAAAAAGACAATACAAATAAGAGTAATATAGTTATTTATTTTTCTGAAACGGGAAATACAAAGAAAGTAGCAGAAATGATTGGAACGGTAATAGATAGTCCCGTAATTTCTATTATTCCTAAAGATGAATATACTTTGGAAGACATAGATTATACATCTGAAAATAGTCGAGCAAATAAAGAACAACAAAATCCTAAGGCAAGACCTGAAATAGCAAATAAAATAGATATTACAAATTATGATACAATCTATCTTGGTTATCCTATTTGGTGGGGAGATGTTCCTAAAATTATTTTAACACTAATAGACACCTATGATTTCAGGGGAAAGACAATTATTCCTTTTTGCACCTCTGGTTCATCAGGTATTTCTACTAGCATAAATACTTTAAGAAAATATAATTCTAATATGACTGTATTAAATGGAAAAAGGTTTTCTACCTCTGTTACAAAGGAAGAAATATCAACATGGATAAATGAAAACGAATAGATGATTATCAAGGAGTAATATTTAGAAAAATAAGGGGAAAGTTTAGCACTAAAAATTTTTTAAAATATTTATTTAAACTAGCTTCTCACGTTTAAGTGAAAAAGTTCCCTGTTGGGAATATAACAAATGATAATAAAAATAAGTTATACAAATGGGGTATAACTTTTTTTTTATTTTTCATAATAAAAATGGAGGGAATTATGAATAAAGAAGAATATAAAAAATTAGTTAAAAAATATGAACCAAAAGAAAATAAACTAGAAAATACAATTTATGCCTTTTTAATTGGTGGAATGGTAGGATTTATTGCTGAGGGATTAATTATTTTATTAATGAATTTTTTTGATTTATCAAGAACAAATGCAGGAGCATGGACATGTCTTATTATAATTTTTATAGCATCTTTATTTACAGCATTAGGCTTTTTTGATAATTGGATGAGTAAATCGAAAGCAGGATTATTAATACCAACAACAGGCTTTGCTCATTCAGTATCTAGTAGTGCTTTAGATTATAAAAAAGAAGGGCTTATCACAGGTCTAGGTTCTAATTTCTTTAAATTAGCAGGAAGTGTCATAATATACGGTATTTTATCGGCATTTATTTTAGTGATTGTGAGAGTGATTATAGGTGGCTAGTAAGAAATTTAATAATGTATATATAAAAGATAATTTTTCTATTGTTGGACCACTAGAAAAAGATGGATTACTTAAAAATTATAATTTAGTAATGGATGATTACTATTATGGTGAAAAAACATTTGAACAAGCAGAAATAAAAATGCAAAAAATAGTATTAAATAATTTATTAAGTAAAAATAATCTAAGTGAAAATAAAATAGATTTATTATTAGGAGGAGACTTAATCAATCAAATATCTATTTCTAGTTATAATGCTAGTAAATTTAATATACCATATTTAGGAGTATATAGTGCTTGTGCAACCTATGTAGAAGAACTAATACTTGGAGCATCTTTAATTAGTGGCAAATTAGCTAAAAATATAGTAGTAATTACTAGCTCTCATAATTTAAATGCAGAAAGACAGTTTCGTTATCCTGTAGAATATGGGGCAGCCAAAAAACATACAACAACTTTTACAACTACTGCTGCTGTATCTTCTCTATTAACAAATGAACCAACAAATATAAAACTAGAAAGTGCAACAGTAGGAAAAGCTATAGACATGGGCATAAATGATACTAATAATATGGGAGCGGTAATGGCTCCCGCAGCAGCAGATACATTAAATACTCATTTAAAAGAAATGAAAAGAAACATTAACTATTATGATTTAATATTAACAGGAGATTTAGGATTAGTAGGAAAAGAAATATTTATAGAAATGTTAAATAAAACTTATAACATTAATTTAAAAAAACATATGGACGCAGGTTGTGAAATATATACAAATAATCAAGATACATATGCAGGAGCAAGTGGACCTGTAGCCTTACCTTTAGTTTTATTTGATAAAGTTCTATGTTATAAAAAATATAAGAAAATTTTAATTATTGCCACAGGATCACTACAATCCGTTCAATTAGCAAATCAAAAATTGGGAATTCCAGGAATTGCCCACGCCATAAGTTTGGAGGTTTTATAATGACTTTAATATGGGCCTTTTTAATAGCGGGATCATTTTGTGCCTTAGGACAGATTATATTAGATAATACCAAATTAACACCTGGTCATGTAACATCCCTTTTTACAGTATTAGGAAGTATTTTAGCTTTCTTTGGCATATATGATAAACTAATTTCTATCGCAGGAGGAGGAGCAACAACCATTATTTCTAATTTTGGTTATATGCTTTATACAGGGGCATTAGAAGGATTTGAAAAAATGGGAATTTTAGGAATTTTTTCAGGAATGCTTACAAAATCGAGTGTAGCAATAGTAGGTTCAGTTGTTTTTGCTGCCTTAGTAACATTAATTTTTAAGCCAAAGGACTAAATAGTCCTTTTTATTTTCCTAATTTTTTGATATAATTTTAAATAGTAAGAAGGGATTGTTATGGCTAAAAAAAGATATAAGAACATTAAAATCGAACAAGAAGAATTAAAACCAATAGCAATAGGAGAATTTGAGAGTAGAAGAAAAACTTCTATTGGCATTTTTATAATTTTAACAATTTTTGTTTTAGTAGTAATATTTTTACCACAAATATCTTCAATTATAAATGAATATCTAAATCCAACACCTACTGTAAATCCAACACCTACGCCAAATAACCCAGATGATTCAGAAGAACCTGTTGATCCAGATAAAAACATAAATGAAGAATTTTATGCCTATGCTGAAAATTTAAAGATTGAACGTGAAGAAGTTATTGTAAGTGATATAAAAATAGATTCAACCAACCATACTTTAACTTACAATGTTACTAATAATACCAAGTCCTATCAAGACATGGAAGAACTCAATTATTTTATTGAAATTTATAATTCAGAGCGAACTTTATTAGAAAGAATAAAACTTGTAAATGAAGGAGTTCTAGCAGCAGGAGCTTTTAAAACCTATACTAGGAATATTTCTGAATTAACAAGTATTACGGCAGGCTATATTGTTTTAGTAAAAAAAACAACAGAAGATTATCCAACAGTAACTCTAGTAGAGGATGCTGTAGGAAATGCCAATTTAGTATGTAGTAACAGTCATGAAGAAGTAACTTATCATTTTAAAAATAATAAATTACAAGGATTAACAAGTACTGTAGAATATCTCACAACAGATCCTGATTATGAAAATATTTATAGTAATTATCAGACATTAGTAAACAATTATAATATGACCCAAGGAATTACCTCAACTATATTTAATAATACAAGTGGTTTTAATGTAACTTCAATTGTTGATTTAAAAGAAGCTAGTCGTACATATATCTTTAATGCTGATACTTTTAAATTAGATACTGATCCCAAAGTAGTAAGCTTTGAAATGGAAGCATCAGGTTTCAATTGTAATTAGGACGTGATAAGATGGAATATAAATTTAGTATTAATGATTTTGAAGGTCCTTTAGACCTTCTTTTACATCTAGTTAAAACATCAAAGATGAATATTTATGAAATTGATATCAAAATAATTATTGATGAATATTTAAAATTTATTGAAGAAGAAAAGAATAAAAATATTGATATAGCTAGTTCTTATTTAGTAATGGCCTCAGAACTTGTTCATTTAAAAAGTAAAATGTTAGTTCATGAAGAGGAAAAAGATGAGATAAGTGAAGATGAATTTTCAATTGAATCAGAAGAAGACTTGAAAAGGAAGATTATAGAATATGAAAAATATAAGAAAATAGGAGAAAATTTAGTAGAATTAGAAAATAAAAGAAATAATTTTTATACAAAAAGCCCTATGAATTTAGAAATATTCTTAGAAAAAGGAAATATCAATTTTGGAAATGTAAGCATAGAAGATTTAATAAAAGCTTTAAAAGAGCTAAAAGAAAGAGAAAAGTATAATAAACCATTAAATACCAAAATAACCAAAAAAGAATATAGTATTGAACGACGAATAAAAGATATTAGGACGATTTTAAAAGTAAGAGATCGTATTGAATTTTTAGAATTATTTAATGAGCCAAATAAAGACTTTCTCATTGTAACTTTTTTATCTATTTTAACAATGAGTAAAGATGAAGAAATTAATTTAATTCAAGAAGATAATTTTAAACCAATTTTAATAGAAAGGAGAAATATTCATGAATAAACTAGGCATTTTAGAAGGAATTTTATTTGTAGTAGGAGATGAAGGAATAACCTTAAAAAATTTGTGTGAAGTAATGAATATTAGTTTAGAAGAAGCAAAAGAATTACTATTAAAATTAAAGGAAAGCTATGAGAGTACTGATAGAGGAATTAGAATCAGTTATCTTGGAGATGCCTTTAAATTAACAACGAAAGAAGAACATAAAGAATATTATCAAAAATTAATAGAAAATCCCGAGACAAATACTCTTAGTCCTTCAAGTTTAGAAGTTCTAGCAATTATTGCTTACAATCAACCGATAACTAGAATAGAAATAGATACTATGAGAGGAGTAAATAGTAATCATATTATTAGAAAATTAGTAGCCAAAGGTCTTATAAAAGAAGCAGGAAAGTCAAAGATGCCAGGAAGACCTAATTTATATCGAACAACAAGTGAATTTCTAGATTGTTTTGGTTTGTCTAGTTTAAGTGAACTACCAGAACTAGAAAATGAAAAAGAAATAGAACCAGAAAGTGAATTATTTACTTCAATATATAAGGAGGGAAATGATGAATTGGAAGTTCACTCATGAATTAAGCAAAGAATCCTTTTGTAAACATGAAGATATAACTTTAAGTTATTTAATATTTGAAGAAGAAATAATTACAAAAGAGACTGTAAATCTAGAAACGATACGTGAAGTTTATTTTAAAAAATGTAAACTAAATAATGTTCATTTTAATGATACTTTTCTAGGAAAAGTAAAATTTGAAAATTGTGAATTAAATAATGTAACTTTTAGTGGTAATTCTTGGAATAATGTTTATTTTAGTAATTGTAAATTAATAGATACATCTATTTTTGAATGTACAATTAATAACATTATAATAGAAGAATGTCTAATAGAATACTCAAAAATCGAAAATACAAAGTTAGATAATGGCAAAATAGATGATACAAAATTAATGGAAAATATTCACCGTCATAATAAATATATTGATATTTTATTTTATAAATGTCAATTAATCTCTGAAAATTTTATCGATACAAACTTTAAAAATTGTGATTTAAAAACGAGTCATTTTGAAGAAGTTAAAATTAATTTAGATGATTTAATAGGATCTAAATTATCATTATTAAATCTTTTAGAAATAGTAAATAGTAAAGGAATCATAATTGAAGAGTAAAAAATGTGTTATAATAAAAAAGGAGGATACTATGAGTTATATTGAACTAAAAAATGTAAAAAAAGAATATATAATGGGAGAAGTAAAAATTGTCGCAGCCCATCATGTTTCATTTGAGATAGAAAAAGGAGAATTAGTAGTAATATTAGGCCCTAGTGGAGCAGGAAAAACAACGATACTAAATCTTTTAGGGGGAATGGATTATGCTACTTCTGGTCATATTTTAGTGGACAATGAAGACATTACTACTTTTAAACGTAAAGAACTAATTGGATATAGAAGAAATAGCATTGGTTTTGTTTTTCAATTTTATAATTTAGTTCAAAATTTAACTGCACTAGAAAATGTGGAATTAGCAGTTCAAATATGTAAAAATCCTTTAAAACCAGAAAAAGTATTAGAACAAGTTGGTCTTAAAGATCGTATGAATAATTTCCCTGGAGGATTATCAGGAGGAGAACAGCAAAGAGTAGCAATAGCAAGAGCTCTAGCCAAAAATCCAAAATTACTTTTATGTGATGAACCAACAGGAGCCCTAGATTCAAAAACAGGAGTAAAGATATTAGAATTACTAGAACAATCTTGTCGTAAATTAGGAATGACTACAATTATTATAACTCATAATGCAATGATCTCAGAAATTGCGGATAAAGTAATCCGTCTAAAAAATGGAACGATTGAAGAAATAAAAATTAATAAAAAGCCAAAAGATGTAAAGGAGCTTGATTGGTAATGCGCCTTTTATATAAGTTATCTTTTGTTAAAATGCGTAAAAATATAGGAAGATTCCTATCGATCCTTTTTATTGTAGCATTAGGAGTTGGCTTTTTTGCGGGATTAAGAGAAACAACCCCTGATATAAAGTCCACTTTAGATCAATATTATGATGAACATCAGTTAATGGACTTTAAAATTGTAAGTACTATGGGCTTGACGGAAGATGATATAACCTCATTAAAAGAACTAACAAATGTAGAAAAAGTTGTACCAAGTTATAGTGTAGATGCTTTAATTGATGGAGAATCAATCCGTATTCATGCCATTGAAGAAGAAATAAATAAAGTGGATTTAATAGAGGGAAGAATGCCTAAAAATCCTCAAGAATGTCTTGCTGATGCAACAAAATATAAAATAGGAGATACTCTAACAATTACGAAATTATCTACAGAAAATATCTTAATAAATACTACCTATGAAGTTGTGGGCTTAGTAAATTCTCCATTGTATTTAAGTAGACAAATGGGAATTGCCAGTATTGGAACAGGAGAATTATCTTCTTATATATACATCCCAAAAAGTAATTTTAATTCCGAGTATTATACAGAAGTATATATAACGGCAAAAGGCTCTCTAAAAGAAACTGCCTATGAAAAAAAATATGATGAAGCAATTAATTTACTATTAAATGAATTAGAGGAATTAAAACCAATAAGAGAAACAAAACGATATGAAGAAATTTTAGAAGAAGCAACCATAGAAATTAGAAAAATAGAAGAGGAAGCAAATGAAAAAATAACATTAGCTAAAACTGAATTACAAGATGCCTTAACAAAAATTAATGAAGGAAAAGAAGAAATATATAATGCTCAAAACAAAATCGCTACCAATGAAACTAAAATAAAAGAAGAAGAGCAAAATGCAAAAACAAAAATTAATAATGCTAGACAAGCTTGGGCTGAAAGTAATAAAACATTTGAAAGTACTTTATCTTCCTTAGGATTAACAACTACAACTCTAGCAAGTTCCTTAAATACTGTTAATGAAAATATAACGGATATAGAAGAAAAATTAAAAACTTTAACTCCAGAAGATCCTAAATATAGTGAATATCAAAACGAATTAGAAAAATTAAATTCAAAAAAGGATAATCTTCAAACATTAATAACAACTCAAGAAACATTAAATACCACTAAAGCAGAAATTGATAATAACGAGCAAAATTTACAAAAACAAATAACAGATGCCAAAGAAGAGTTAAATAAAGCTAAAGAAACATTAGCTAATCAAGAACAAAAAATAGAATCTGCATATGCTGAATACCTAGAGAAAGTAAACTATGTAGAAACTGAACAAAAACAATTAGAAACAAAAATAAACGAAGCCAAATCTTCTTTACAGGAAATAGAAAAACCTGTTTGGTATTTATTAGATCGAACAGATAACAATGGCTATTCTAGTATTTGGGATGATGCTAGTAAAGTAGATGCTATAGCGGGTATTTTTCCTATTTTCTTTATTATAGTAGTAGCATTAATGTGTTTTAATACCATGAATCGTATGATTGAAGAAGAGCGTGGCGAAATAGGAGTTTTATCTTCATTAGGATATGGAAGTTTTAGCATTATTAATGGATATTTATTTTATGTCTTTTTTGCAACTGTAATTGGTGTAACAATTGGGTTGTTAATTGGATATACATTAATTCCAAATATAATATATACAATTTATAATGCTAATTATATATTACCATCATTAAGTATCAATATGAAATTACTTCCTTTCTTCATTATAATACTAATAACATTAGGCTTAATGTCTTTAATAGCAGTGATTACTTGTTTAAAAGAATTAAAGAATCCACCTGCTACTATTTTAAGACCAGCAACACCTAAAAAGGGTAAAAAAGTCTTTTTAGAGCATATAAAATTTATATGGAAAAGATTATCTTTTACAGGAAAAGTAACAACAAGAAATATGTTTAGATATAAAAAGAGAATTGTTATGACAGTACTAGGGGTAGTAGGATCAACTGCACTTTTATTAACAGGTTTTGGTTTAAGAGATAGTATAAGTGGTCTAGCAGATCTTCAATATGGAAAAATTAATCACTATGATGCTCTCTTAGTTTTTCAAAATTCTTTTAAAAATATAGAAGATGAATGGTTAAATAAATTAGCGGAAGATAATATTACAGAGTACATACCAATATATCAAGCATCTTTTACTTTTGAAGCTAAAAATTTAACTCATGATGTTTATTTAATAGCGGTAGACAATGATGCCCAGATAGATAAATTTATAACAATGAATAGTAAAGTAAATGATAACTTTACATTTCCAGAAGATGGCGTTGTGATAAGTGAAAAAATGGCAAATCTTTTAAATGTAAAAATAGGAGATTTTATCAAACTGAGAAATAGCGATAATGAATTAATTGTTTTGCCAGTATCAGAAATAGTAGAAAACTATACATTACATTATGTTTATATGAATCAAAAAACATATGAAAAATATTTTGAAAAAGATTTAGAATACAATATGATTATGACGAACTTCAAAGAAGATTTAAATAAAGAGAAATTTGCAGAAAAATGGGTAGATTCTAAATTAGTAAGTACGATCAATTTTACGGAAGATAATATTTTAGTATTTGATAATATGGTAAAAGGTTTAAATTTAATTATTATTTTAATTATTGGAGCTTCTTGTATGTTAGCCTTTATTGTATTATATAATTTAACAACCATTAATATTGCTGAGAGAATAAGAGAAATATCAACATTAAAAGTTCTAGGATTTTATGATAAAGAAGTATCAAGTTATGTATATCGTGAAACATTATTCTTAACAATAATAGGTATTTTAATAGGATTAGCTGCAGGTATATTCTTACATATGTATGTAATAAATGTAGCTGAAACAGATAATATTTTATTTCTACATTCTATTAAATGGTATAGTTATATTTATTCATTTTTAATAATTATTTTCTTTACTATAGTAGTTCAAATTATAACAAATCAAAAATTAAAGAAAATAAACATGGTAGAATCATTAAAATCAGTTGAATAAATTGTTATATTTTATAACAATTTTTTTCATGGTATAAAAAATAAATAGAATAAATTGCTTTTTAATGTTAAAATAATCATAAGTGATAAACATGAATATAGAAGAAAAAATATTTAAAAACGCCAAAATAGATTTAGAAAAATTAAGGCCATATGGTTTTAAAAAAGTAGATGATGGTTATATATATTCCACATATATTTTAAATGGTTTATTTGAAATTATAATAATGATTGATAGTAATAGAAAAGTAAGTGGAAAAATAATGGATTGTAATTTTCATGAGGAATATGTAAATTATCGAAATGAAAATCTAAATGGAGAGTTTGTAAATAAAGTTCGCAATGAATTTAAAAACGTTTTAACTGATATTAGAGATAATTGTGCTATTTTAATGTATTTTAAAGGAGATCAAACCAATAAAATAGTTGATTTTATCATAAATTATTATCATACTATCCCTGAATTTCCATGGAAAAAAGATCCTTATTATGGAGTATTTAGACACATTAATAATAAGAAGTGGTATGCTTTAATTATGAATTTAAAAAGAGGAACAATAGAAGATAGTGATAATATGGAAGAAGTAGAAGTAATAAATTTAAAATTAAATGAAGATACAATCACAAATCTACTAAATAAAAAGGGATATTATAAAGCTTATCATATGAATAAGAAAAAATGGATTACAATTATATTAGATGATACTGTAAAAGATGAAGAAATAATATTTTATATCCAAGAAAGTTATAATCTTACGCAAGGGAAAACAATGAAATAATCCATAACCCTTGAAATATTTCCTATGAATAATAAAGATAGTGGAATATAATGTGCGTATGAAAGAGGGAAAAAAATGGATCAAGAAAAAATAGGAAAATTTATTAAAGAGTGTCGAAAACAGCAAAATATGACTCAACAAGAACTATCAGAAAAACTAGGGGTGTCAGATCGAACTATAGGAAATTGGGAAAATGGTCGAAATATGCCAGATTTATCATTATTTAAGCCATTATGTAAAGAGTTAAATATTACTTTAAATGATTTGCTCAGTGGTGAAAAAGTAAAAGAAAATGAATACCAAGAAAAGTTAGAGGAGAATATAATAAATACAATTAATTACACAAATAAACAATTAAAAATTCGTAATAATGTCATTAGTTTAATCTTAATTACAGGGGGAGTATTAATGGCAATCACGGCCATAGCTATTTTTCCTAGTGAAAGTAGTTGGGGATCTATTTATTCTGTTTTAGGTGCTATAATTTCTTTAATTGGTATTAGTAGAATGACTAAAAGGATGGATTATTTCAAAAGATTAGTATGTAATTTTAGTTATTTTCTCATATTTATAGCAATCCTAATGATAATAGATTATATTGGTGTTATAAATATTCATCAAGCTCCAAGGTTTTCTATAAAAAAAGTATCAGGAGAAAATACTGTTTATTATGATACACTATTTTATGATGTAATCAGATGTAATGTAAATCAGGATAATGAAACATTTAAAGTAATGAAAAATCAAAAATATGATATAGATAAAATAGATATTTTTTGCAAACAAAAGCAATAGATTCAAAACTATTGCTTTTAAATAATTATTTTAGTATAATAAGTATGAAAAGTATAACAAGGAGTGAAAAATATGGAAAAAGATAAATATGTTGGTATTTGTAAAGTAGGAGAAAAAGGGCAAATTGTAATACCCGTTGAAGCGCGTAAAATGTTTAATATAAAACCTGGAGATTCGATCATTGTATTATGTGATAAAGAAAGGGGAATAGCCCTTGTAAAATCAGATATTATAGAAGATTTAACAGATAACATATTAAAAAAGGAGAATGAAAAATGAATTGGATCAATAAAGAGTTTATAACAAAAGACCATAATATAATAAACTATTATGAGATAAAAAATGACAAACCATTCTTATTTATGATTCATGCTCAAGGAACAAATGCTTTAAGTTATGTAAAAGTAATAAAGAAATTATCTAAAAATTTTCACTTAATTTTATTAGATTGTTATGGCCATGGTAAAAGTTCACATAATAAAGAAAAATACAATTTAATTGCTCAAAGTGAAGATATCATTCTATTTATAAAATCAATAACACAAGATAATATATCAGTGTTAGGTCATTCATCTGGAGGACTAATAGCTAGTTATATTGCAGCTAACTATAAAAAGTGTACTAATTTAATATTAGAAGATGCTCCCTTATTTTCAAGTAATGGAGATAAACGATTTCATACGTTTAATTTTAAAGATTTATCAACAGTCTGTCATAATTTTATAAATCAAACTAAAGAAAAAGATTTCGTGTATTATTATTTTATGAACCAATACTGTTGGAATTTTTTTCCTGATGATTCTCGAGATAAAATAAAAAGCAAATTAGGAAGCTTTGCCTTAAAATATAGAAAAAAATATCCTGAAAAAACACTAAAAGTTCCTTTTTGGCCTAAAAAATTTTTAGAAGTTTTTAAAGGATTAAATGATTATGATCCTTATTTTGGTGAAGCATTTTATAATAATTCTTTTAATGATAATATAAATTATAATGAATTACTTTCTAATATTAAATGTAATACTTTATTTATGAAGGCAAATACAATAATAGGAAAAGATAAACTAATTCAAGGAGCCTTAACTAATGAAGATTTAGAACAAGTGATAAAACTTATATCCAATATACAAGTAGTTTATTTTAACTGTGGACATGGAATTCATAATGAAAAACCTAGAGAATTTATAAAAAGTGTAGAAAATACTTTAAAATAAAATTATCAAAAAGCAATTATTATTTGAATTAAAAAAATAAATAGTTAAAACTAAATCAAATGCTTTATTTAAAATAAAAACTAAGAATTTTTCATTCTTAGTTTTCAACATATTCACAATCATAATCTTCTAAAGAGCACTTAATATAAGCATCATCTTTTATCATATAATAATTGTCAAAGTATATATACTCGTTATCTATATCTTTAGTCTTTAAACCTGCTAAATCTTTACCATAAGGAAGTGATGGATATTGAAAATCAATTCCTTTTAGTATAATCTTTTCATTATTTAAAGTATATTCTAATAAATCCCCCTTAACATCTTTACTTTTTGATATACCATGAACATATAATTTATTATTATATATAGTGTTATAACTTCTACTATCTTGTTCTTCGTAATAAGGTAATTCAATAGTATCCAATAAAATAAAATCTTCTTCTCCTACTTGATAAAACAATCCCCTGATATGCGATTCATAAGGGTCAGGTGTAATATCCGCTATTGCATAAGTTCTTATTATATGCTCATCATCTAAACACTCATAATATTGAACCACTTTATCCTTTAAATCGTAGTGTTCATAATCCGCATATAATTCTTCTTTACCACATCCAGTTAAAAGTAGCATCATTGTACATAAAAATATAATTTTTTTTATTGCCGTTTCTCCTAACTAAACTAAAAACAATTGTATTATAGCATTTTTATTGTATTTATTCAATGGTACGTGATAAATATTATTTTTGTGAATATATAATCTTTAAAACTGAAATTACTTTGAAAAGCGGAAATAATCCTAAAACTTCAATATATCTATATTTAGTTTTTTAATAAATAATAAAAACTATTTTTGTATTCAGGTAATTCACATATATGAGAAAGCAATTTTCTTTCTTCCACATGTTTTAAAACACATTTTAAGTTTTTCTTCTAAAGTTTTTTTCATTAAAAAAATGACTCCTTTCAAAGTTTAAGAATATATTTTTATTATACATTCTTTTTCTAACTTTTTGAAGCCACTTCATTTCCCTCTGGTGCGAGAAAGTAGCCTATTTAAAACCTTTAAGATTAAAATAGGTCGATAAATCTAAAATCTAATAATATTTTAACATACTTTAAATTTTTATGACATATCTTTCCCCACAAAGACATTATAAATTTCATTGTATCTATAACCTAACTTAGCATAATTAGAATCTGGTTCTAAAATATTTAATTCTACTAATTTGTCTATTAATATAGACACAGTATTTCTAGAAACTGATGACTCTTCTACGATTTCTTTTTTTGTAAAAACAATTTGTCTCATAATGTCAGGCATAATCCGATATACAGCATTACTTTTTAATATTTTAATTTTTTCCATATCTTTATTATAAATTTGGTTAATTCTATTTATTTTTGCAATATAATTATTGCATTGATCAATTATACATTGCAAAAAAAACTTTATAAATCCCAACATATTGCCTTTTCTACTTTCGTTTAAAAGTTTATAATAAGTAGGCTTATATAATTCAATTACTTCTGATAAAAATAAAATTGGTTCTTCTTCGGTTAAAAGAGCTAATTGAACAGGAATGAGTGCTCTACCAAGTCTACCATTACCATCACGGTAAGCATGTATAGTTTCAAATTGTGAATGAGATATTGCCAAATTGATAAATATAGGATCAACATAAGCATCATTCATATATTCAAATAAATTGTTTAACAAAATTGGAACTTCTTCTGGTATAGGTGGAATAAATGTTGCTTCTTCAATCGTACAGCCTTTTGGGCCAATCCAATTTTGAGTAGTTCTAATATGCCCGGGATCTTTTTCATTTCCACGAACACTATTTAATAATATCTTATGAATATCATTAATGAATTTAATATCAATTTTATGATTACCTTTTAAATGCATTTTGGCAAAATCAATTACCTTTTTTAAGTTTTGTATTTCTAAATTATCATCTGTTTTAGGCATATATTTTAAATAATACATATCATCTTGTGAAATTTGAGTACCCTCTATTTGTGTTGATTTTAAACTTTCACTTAAAATAATAGAGTCTAAAAAAAATCTTGAATCAAATTGACTGTTTTTTAAATTTGATTTGTATTCTCCAAATTTTAAATTAGCTTCTGAAATCAAATTCATTAACTCTTTATCTAGTTTATATTCAAGTGGTAATCTTTTAACTTTTATAGGATCCATTTTCTCACCTCCTTAATATATTACTATATTCAGTCTAGAAAGTAAAGAAAAATGCACAATATCTATGAAATAATGTGCATTTTTATAAAAAAAATATGCTTTTTGCACAATTATTGTGCAATAATAACTCAAAAATTTTGAGTAAAATTCAATTTGGTGCCTGTGGAGGGACTCGAACCCTCACGATATTGCTACCACTGGATTTTGAGTCCAGCGCGTCTACCAATTCCGCCACACAGGCAAGCACAAAACAATTATAGCATAAATTATTAATTTATACTAGCAAAAATCATCTTTTTTAGGATATAATAATATAGTGATGATTATGATAGTATTATTAATAAGTATATTTATTGCCTTTTTAATATGGTCAAATCAAATGTTAAAAGGAAACTTAAATAAACTAGATAAAAGCGTATATGATCAAATAAAGATTAATAAAATAAAAACCCTAGTTTGGAAGATAATTACAATGTTTGGGAGTGCAAAATTCGTCATTTTATTATGTCTTATTTTTCTTCTAGTTTTGAAAAATAAACAAACAGCAATAATTATAATAATCAATATGTTAATCATGTGGGGACTAATAGGAATTTTAAAAAATATTTTTAAAAGGAAAAGACCAAATATAAATAGATTAGTAGAAGAAAAAGGATATAGCTATCCATCAGGACATACTATGACGGCTACAATTTTTTATGGTTTTATAATATTTTTAATCATAATAAGCGAAGTAATATTACTAGTTAAAATCATTATGATAGTAGTAAATATCTTCTTAATATTATTAATTGGCTATTCTAGAATATATTTGGGAGTTCATTATTTTAGTGATGTTATAGGGGCTCTTTTATTTGGTAGTAGTTATCTGTTATTATACATTTTCTTTACTTATTTTATTTTAAAAATTTTATAAATATCCTAATTTTAATAGGATATGATATAATTAATTTACAAGAGGAGATGTAATTTTGAAAAAAAAGAAAGAAAAAATTATGCCATTTTTTAAATTTTTAGCAATAGCAATGGCCATTATTACAATAGTAACTTTAGGTTTATTTAAATTTATAGATATTTTACCAGGAGAATATTTTCTTGTATTATGTATTTTACTGATCTTATTTGACTTGATATTCACCTCTTTGATAATAGTAAGAAAAGGGGTAAAACGTAGAGCAATTGGTACGGTGCTATCAATTCTTTATATTATAGGATTAGTATTAGTAATTGTTTATGAATTAAATACAATAGGTTTTTTAAAAAAGTTAGGATTTACAGACTATAAAACCGAAAATTATAGTGTACTAGCTCTAAAAGAAAGTGAATACGAAAAATTAACAGATTTAGAAGATTTAAGTATTGGTAGTTTAGAGTTTAATACAAAAGGATTAAAAGAATCTAAAGAAAAAATTGAAAAAAATATTGATGTAGATTTTATTACAACCGATAATATAACCACCTTAAAAAATGACTTTCTTGAAAAAGAGTATGAAGGAATGTTAATTGAAAATTCCATGTTAGCAATGATCAATGAAAGTGATGCCAACTTTCAAGAACAATATAAAGTAATTTATGATTTTTCTATAGATGTAGAAACAGAAAATATTGCTCATGAAGTAGATATTACAAAGGATGCATTTAATATATTTATATCTGGTATTGATACATATGGATCAGTAAGTAGTGTCTCACGTAGTGATGTAAACATGATAATTACTGTAAACCCTAACACTCATAAGATTTTAATAACTTCAATTCCAAGAGATTATTATGTAACATTAGCGGGTAAAAATGCGAAAGACAAATTAACACATGCGGGTATATATGGAATTGAAACAAGTGTAGCAACCTTAGAAAATTTATTAGATATCAAGATTAATTACTATGTTAAAGTAAACTTTACTTCTTTAATTGATATTGTAAATGCTTTAGGAGGAGTAAATGTTTATTCAAAATACAGTTTTACTAGTCAAGATGGATATTATTATAACGCAGGATATAATAATGTAGATGGCAAAAAAGCCTTATCGTTTGTAAGAGAGAGAAAATCTTTTAGCGAAGGGGATAGAACAAGAGTAGAAAATCAAGCTGCTATGATAGAAGCATTAATAAATAAAGCTATAAATCCTTCTATTATTACAAAATATACAAGTTTACTAAATGCTTTAGATGATTCATTTATAACAAATTTAGATTTTGATGATATTACAAATTTTATTAAGATGCAAATAGCGGATATGCCAAAGTGGGAAGTAGAAAATATAAGTTTAGATGGCAAGGATGGATATGATTACACTTATTCATATGGAGGAACAAAACTATATGTTATGATTCCTGATAATGAAACTGTCATAAATGCAAGTAATAGAATAAATACCATTTTAAAAGAGAAGTAAATACTTCTCTTTTAATAATTATATAAACGATATAAGGATATAGAAGGCTTGTTAAATAAACGAAAACTAAAATCTTGTGTGCCAATTCCATTAGAAATATATAGCTGTTTTTGATCAATTAAATAATAGTCATTTATATAAGTATCAGCACCACTTCTTTTAATAATCCCACCAATAAATGGTAATCTAATTTGTCCACCAAGAGAATGACCTGCTAAAATGATATTACTTTTACTAATATTTTTTATTAAATCGGGTTGATGAACGAGAGTAATTGTAAAATATGAATTATCATATAAGGATTGAATATCATTTGTATTAGTAAGTCCAACAAAATTAATAGGAATATCTGATTGATCATATACTAATTTAGAAGAATTATCTAATAAAATAAAATTACTTTCACTTAAAATATTTTGGTAAATTTCTAAATACTTTTTATCATAATCACCAATGATAGCAAATTTAAAAAGACGAGCTTCTAATTTTTCAAAACATTGAATCATAAGATCTTCTTCTTTTTCGCTTATCGAAGCATCATCAAATAAATCACCTGTAAAGACAATAATATCTGGACGTAAGGAATTTATTTCCTCAACTATCATGTTTAAATCATCTTTAGAAGTTGTTCTTCCATAATGAATATCCGAAAATTGTACAACCTTTAAACCATTATAATGAGAGTCTAATTCTTCATCTATAATAGCACTTTCCTTTATAATAAGTCCTTTAGTATTAATATAACGAGCATATAAAAATAATAATAAAATAAAAATTAAAAGAAAAAATAAAATTTTAACAGCCTTTCGAGGCTTTATTTGTGTTTTTTTATCCATTAAAACCACCCAAGTAATAATAACAATAATACACACATACCATTATGAAACATATGAGCTATATAAGAAGTATAAATATTATCTGTTTCATAAAAAGCTTTTGCAAAAAAGAAACCTAAAGCACTATATGGAATTAAAAATAATAATTCTCTAAAATCATAACTGATAAAGAAACTTTGAATATGAGCGGTACCAAAAAGTAAAGCAGTTACGATAGCAAAGGTATACCATTTACAAAAGGCTTTCTTAAAACTAGCACGAAAAGTAATTTCTTCTATAAGGGGACCTAAAAAGGCCATAGAAATAATGCTACTAATAGGATAAGTTCCAAGTAAAGTACGATTTGCTTCCTCATTAGAAGCAATTCCACTAACAAAGCTAGAGATTAAAATATTAGCAATAAACATAACGCCTAAACCAATAATCCAATTTTTAAAAGCAATAGAAATATAATCTTTTTTAAAATTTTTAAAATCTTTAATAAGACGTTTATGATAAATAATACCTAAAATAAGAAGCATAATAACATAAACTAAAAGTTGAAAAATAGTTGCAATAACAAAATTATCATGATAATAAAAATCTTGAAAAAAGTAAGAACAAATAAGAGAAATAATAAAATAAAGTAAAATAGTTCCCATTCCTTTTAAAAATTCTAATATTTTAAATTGTAACTGTTGCATATCATCATCCTCTAAATAAATATAACACAAAAATCATAAATAATACAATAATTTTAAACGAATTTGACAAAATCTAAATGTCCTTATTGATATTTTACTAAAAATTAGTTATAATAATAAAAGAAAAGTAAAAGGAGGATTTTATATATGAAGGAAGCAACTGGGGAATTAAATATGACAGTTGTTACTGTAGTTGCAATTGCTGCAGTAGCTGCATTCTTTTATGCATTTGTGTGGCCAGGAATCCAAAGATCAATAGAAGCAAGTACATATTGCTCAATGGCAACAGGATGTGATGATAATTATCAAAATTGTCATTATACAGATGAGGACGGAGAAGAACATGATGATTTAGATTGCTCAAGTTATTATAAGGACTTATTAAAAGATGATAAATAACAAAATTTAAAACGGAGGTAATAAAATGAAGGAGGCAACAGGGGAACTTAATTTAACTGTAATCGTTGTAATTATAGTGGCTTTGCTGTCTCTTTTTTTCTTTTCCATTCTTTGGCCATCTATCCAAAGTAATTTTTCTAAAAACACAAAATGTGATGAAGCAATATGTTTAAAAGAAAATGTCAGTGCTGATGGCAAAGAAGTAAAATGTACATATCGTAATAAAAACGGAGAAGAAGAGAATATTACATGCGCTTGGAAGGGTTAATTGAGGTGGTTTAATGAAAGAAGCATTTGGTGGCTTTTCTTTATTTAACATTGTAATCGTATTTGTATTACTGTTTGCGGGTTACATCAGTATGTCAATTAATTATTCTAAGGCATATAATGTTAAAAATGAAATTTTAAATATTATAAGAAATCAAGGAGGAGTATGTACTTCACAGACTCCAGATGCTTTTAACTGTTATAATTTTTCAGAACAAATAAGCGATTATTTTAAAGAAGCAAATTATCGTAGCACAGGGGTTTGTAATAGTGATGATGAAACAGGTTGGGTAGGATATAATAGGGAAGGACTTTTGGATAATCAAAATCCTGCTTTCTGTGTAAAAGCCATTAGAGCTAATTCTAATTCAGAGCTGCCCAATGCTTTATATTATCAAGTAAAAGTGTTTTATCAATTAGATTTGCCTGTTATACGAAGCTTGTTTGAATTTAGTATCTATGGTGAAACGGCAAGAATCTATGAACCAAATGAGTGCAGAGATGCTAAAGAAGGTGGAGATCCTACAAGCTATCCATGGTGTAGTGGGGTGTAAATATGAGACATACGATTGGTGGAACCTGGTTATTACAATTAATGATTTTATTTATTTTACTATTTGTAGGCTTTATTGTTTTAACATTAAATTATTCACGAACAGTTAAAATAAAAAATGAGTTAATAAATATGTTTGAAAAATATGAAGGAATAAATGATTCATCTGTTGAACTGGCTAATAATTACTTATTATATACAGGTTATGATGTAGAAGGAATATGTGTCCCAGATGGGGATAATGAAACAGGAGTATATGGTGCTCTAGACCTAAATACGACGAAACTAGAACCAGCACGAACAGGAGAAAAATATTATTATTGTGTAAAAAAATATAAAGGTACTAATACGACAAATTATTATCAAATTACCATTTTTTATAAATTTAATTTACCAATAATTGGGGATACATCTAGTTTTACTATAAAAGGTACAACCAGTAATTTCCAAGCTCAAGATGATAAAGAATATAATGATGTAATTGGCAGTTAAAAATAGAAAGAGGGGAAAAATATGAATGTTATTGTATCAAATAAATATCAAAATATGTTAGCAACATTAGATATTGATGTCATAAAAAGTATTAATGGTGAATATGAAGTTGAAGAATTAGCTAATATTTTTACAAATTTTTATTTTAATAAGATGATTATTGATATTACCGCAATTAAAGGGTACCAAAACATCAAAACAATTCAAAAATTATCAGTTAATTTTGATCCAAGCAAGTTAATTTTACTATTAGATGATTCAGCCATGGTAAATAGCGGTGGATATTTATCGGGATTAGTATCAATGGGAATTTATAACTTTACTCGCAATATTAATGCTGTAAAATTTTTAATTGATAATCCTAATTCTTATAAAGATGTAGCTCAATATCATAATTTAAATGGTAATACGAATAATGAAGTATTAGAATATGACACTTTTACAGGAACAGGTAGTGGTGGACTAAGAATAGTAGGATTTAAAAACGTAACTGCTCATGCAGGAGCAACTACACTTACATACATGTTAAAAAAGCATTTAGAAGTAGCTTATAATGTTGTAGCAATAGAAGTAGATAAAGAAGACTTTAAATACTTTAATGATAAAAGTTTAAAATCTACAACCTCTTTAGATTTAGCATTTAATATTGCGAATAATCCTGAGGCAGAAGTAATTTTAGTTGATCTTAATGATTCAACTCAAGGAAACTTATGTAATGATATCATATATTTAATTGAACCAGGATTAATAAAATTAAATAAATTAATTCGCCAAGATCGAGATGCTTTTGAAAAATTAAAAGATAAAAAAATAGTATTGAATAAAAGTGTATTAACAAATAAAGACATCAATGATTTTGAACGAGAAGCAAATAGTAAAGTATTTTTCAATTTACCATATTTAGATGATAAAAAAGAACATGAACAAGTATTAGATGATTTTCTAGTAGCTTTAGGTTTTTCTAGATTAAATAGTAGTAATTCAGGAAAAGCAAAATTATTTAACATATTTAAATAGTTACTTCACAAAAAGTAACTATTTTTTGTTTTAAAAAAGTATTTTTATTGATATAATAATAAATAAGTGAGGAATACTATGAAAAAAATAAATATGATACTTTTAATAATAATTTCCATAGGGATTATATCAATAACCATTTATACATTAACTCATCAAGATATTAAAGGTGCCCAAGAGATAATAAAAACAAAAAGTATTGAGAAAGCTTCTACGAATATGACTGAAAATGAATTAAGTGAAATATATAATATTCAATTAAATGGAAAAAGACATAAATTAAAGAGTAATTATCGAGTAACGTTTGAAAAAAAATATGCTCAAATTAATTTAACACTTTATTTAGATGGCAAAGAAATTCTAGCTATGGAAGTAAATAATAAATTTAAAGCTGAATCTATAGATGAAATATTTGAAAATCAAAACGAAAAAATTAAAATAGATAAAGAAAATATAAAAATTATGAAAGATAAAGAAACCGATTATTTATTAATAAGTATTTACTCTAATATAGAAAATGAAAAAGAAGAATATTTTTTATGGTCAGATAATGGAACGCTATTACTAGAACATATTTTAATATATGATGCATCTAAAAACTATCAAAGCATCAATGAAGAAGAATTAGAGATTTTCTATGATGAAAATACGCAAAAAATAGCCAAATTTACAGATAATAGTATTTATGCTTTAGAAGAAAAAGAAGAGGAAAGTAAATTAGTTTTAGAAGAGTATTGTTATACTATAAATAAGGGAAAAATAAATAAAAAATTATTGAATACGTATGATGTAAAACTAAAAAAGAAAGAATAAAAAAAGCCCCAATAGGGCTAAATAACAAATAAAAAAACATTTATTGTTTGAATTAGTAGAATTTGATATTAGTTAAGTAAAGGAAGTATATCAAAGAATGGAAAAGAATATTCAAACAAACTAAATGTTCGAGGATGTATACTACAACAAAAATTATGTTTTGTCAAGCAAAAATTTCACTTTTTTGCTTTTTTAAATTAAAAAGATAGAGAAAATCTCTATCCAAGTACTGTAAACAATTTTAAATACAAGTTTTAAAATATCAATACTATTTATTTAGGAAAAACCAAAGACTAATCTTGTACCTTAATGCTTTTTAATTTAGCCTTAGCCAAATACTAAGTTTAAAAAGGTATTGGGCGCACACCAATCGTGTTATTCACGTTCGTGTTGTTGAGGTTGCCACTCGAATTCACATAGAACACGTTAGCCCAACCATCAGAATCAGCATTATACGGAGACTAACACAAGCCCAGTTAATAGATTAACCTTAACTTAAGTATAAACGAAATATATCATAAACACAATATTTACTTTCAACATAAATATCAAAAAATGTCGGAATTTGTCGAACGGTTTTTCTTGCTTTTTAAGATACTATCATTCATAATAAATAATTGTTATTTACTGGTGGTAGCGCCTGCTTTCTATTTTATTAGTAGTTTAAACTACTGAGTATTCAGGAGGTTTTTACGAAAGTAGGAGGGGATGTAAATGAGTGATATGACATTATTACTTATTATAATAATTATGCTTATCCAAAAAGATAATCATGAAAAAAGACGCTAGCCAAAAGGCATAGCGCATACACAAAAGTAAGTGTTATCCACTAAGTGAATAACACTTACATAATTAATATAACATATTTTTAATATAAATACAATTTACATTTATTTTACAAATGCATTTCTTTCAATATTAACTAAAATACCCAAAAACATAAAGTAAACAATAATATTTGTTCCTCCATAACTAACAAAAGGAAGAGGAAGACCAATAATTGGTAGGATTCCTAAATTCATCCCAATATTTTCTATTTGTGCAAAGATAAACATAGTTAAAAAACCAGCGATAAACATCTTATATTGCTTATTTTTAGTTTTAAAAAGTCTAATCAAAAAGTAAATATCCAAAACAAGAAAACAGATTAAAATAATAATAAAACTGATAATACCAAGTTTACTAATAGAAAAAGCAACTATAAAATCAGTAGGAGCTTCTGGTATATAAACCCCACTACTATACGTAAAAAAATTAGCAGATCCAATAGAAATTAAAGCCCGATTTAATTGAAAAGAATCTTGATTAACAAAAGTGAGTATTCTATCTACACGATAAAAGAAAGAAGTACCAATAAGATTAATAAGTAAATCTTGATGAAAATAATATAAATAGAAAAAAGCACCCAAAAACAAAAAGAGAATAATTCCTAAAAGGATATACCATTTAAAATTTATTTTATAAACTAAAATAATCCCAATCATAATGAGAAAATAAATAATAATAGCTCCTGTATCAGGTTCTAAAAAAACAAATAATGAAGGAGTAAGAGTAAAGAAAAAAGCTTTTAAAATAGTTTTAAATTCCTGTTTCATATCTCCTTTTTTACTTTGAGAAAGAATATAGCTTAAATAAAGAGCCAAAGTAAATTTCATAAGTTCACTAGGCTGGAAAGAAAAGAAGGGAAATTTAAACCATGCTTTAGAACCATTAATTGTTGTCCCAAAAAACAATACTAATATTAAAAGAGTTACATTAATCCAATATAAGTATTTTGAATATCGAAAGAAAATTTTAGGTTTAAAAAAATAAAAAAGACCAAGAATCAGAAATCCAATTCCAAACCATAAAGATTGTTTAAACAAATAGTTTTCATATCCTTCCCATTCAATACTTATAAAATACATATTAAGTAAAGAAATACAAAGAAGAATAAAAATAGGTATAAAAATAATAAGTTTATTCAAAATCATTTTCTTTTTCATAATATTAGTATGTTTCAAAATTAAAAATTTATCATAAAATGTAATAGAGGTGTTCTAAATGAAAAAAGATTTACCAAAGGTATATGCTAATCCCATAGATAAAGAAATTAGAAATAATAATGATATTTATTATGGTAAAAATGAAGAACTTAGAAGTAGTACAGCAAACATATATGAACAAATTAATCAAATTTTCGCTTCTCCTCATCATGTGTATAAAAGTAACGTTTTGATTAAAACTAAAAATGGTGAAATAAAAACTACCATTGTTGGCAAATCTGGTAATAATCTTCTTTGTTTAAATGGTGAAAAAATTAACATGATAGACATAATAGATATTAAAAGAATATAAACGTTTGTATGTATGGATTTGACAAAAAAAATAATTTATGGTAGAATATAAATCACTTCGCAAAAAGTAGGAGGAAGTATTTAAATGAAAAATTTATGTATTAAAATGGCTTTTGTTATTTTAATTACAAGTAGTTTAATAATTGGTTTTAAAGAAAAAAATAAGGAAAAGGTATTAGTAGAAAATATAATAGTCAATAATGTTTTGTATCGAAGTGATACTCCATTAAACAGATATAAAGAACAAGAAGAGAAAGAACAAGAAAAAATAATCGTTTATGCAGGATTAACTTTAGAAGAATTAGGCATGAAAATAGATAATGTTTTAAATTCTACTTTAGATGGTTATGGTACAACTATTGCTAGTTTAGCGATAGATAAAGGCGTAGATCCAGTAGTAGCAGCTTCTATTATTCTAGTAGAAACAGGATGTAAATGGACATGTAGTTCTCTAGTAAGAAATGCAAATAATGTTGGTGGAATGAAATCTTCTAGTGGAAAATATGCTACATTTAAAACATTAGAAATGGGCTTAGAAGCCTTCATAAATAACTTAGCAAATAACTATTATGCTAAAGGATTAACTACTCCAGAAGCAATTAATACCAAATATGCTGCTAATCCAAATTGGCATGATAGTGTCTATTATTATGTAGAAGCAATTATGAATAGTTAATTGCTTTTTTTAATATTTTAGAATATAATTAAAACAGGTGATATAAATGATTGAAAATAAAAAAATATTAATTTTAGGAATGGCAAAAAGTGGTTATGAAGTAGCAAAACTTTTAAGCACAGGAAATAATCAAATATATATAACAGATCAAAAAGATCAAGAAGAGGAAAAGATACAAGAATTAGCTAAAATGAATATTCCTTTTATAAAGACATTAGAACCTGAAAATATCTTAGATAATACTTTTGATATCTTAATAAAAAATCCAGCTGTATTCCCATTTCATCCTTGCGTAGAAAAAGCAAGAGAGCTTAAAATTCCTATAGTAAATGAAATGGAAGTAGCCTATCATTATATAAAAAATCCTGTTAAAATCATAGGAATTACTGGTAGTAATGGTAAAACAACAACAACAACTTTAATATATGAAGTTCTAAAAAAAGCAGGAAAATCTGTAAAATTAGGCGGAAATATCGGAACTCCTTTATCTCAGATTGTTTCTTCTTTAGAGCCAAATGATATATTATTATTAGAAATATCTGATCATCAATTAATAGATATGCATGATTTTAAAACTGATATAAGCGTTTTAACAAATTTATGTCCAACCCACTTAGATTATCATGGATCATATGAAAATTATAAAAATGTAAAAAGAAAAATATTTAATCATCATACAAAAAAGGATATAGCAATTATTAATGCTACAAATTATGATTCAATGAAGCTAACTGAAAATATTTTATCAACAAAATATTACTTTAATAATAAAGAAAATTATATTTTAGAAGATCATATATATATTGATAATAAACCTGTAATGAATACGAAAGATATCATCATAAAGGGAACACATAATTATGAAAACATATTAGTTACTTATTTATTAGCTAAAGTATTAGATATTGACTTTCTATATGTAAATGAAGTATTAAAAGAATTTAAAGGGGTAGAACACCGTATCGAATTTGTAAGAGAATTAAATGGTGTAAAATATTATAATGATTCAAAATCTACTAATCCAACTGCAACAATTACAGCATTAAAGAGTTTTGATGGAAATATTCATTTAATATTAGGAGGAATGGAACGTAGTCAAGATTTTCAAGATTTAGTTCCTTACTTATCCAAAGTAACATGTATATATGCAATAGGAGAAGTAAGAAAAAGGATCATGGATTTTGCTCATCAAAATAAAGTAAAAGCTTATGAATTTAATACTTTAAAAGAAGCAATGACAAAAATAAAAGAAGAGGTAAAACCAAGAGATATTGTTTTACTAAGTCCAGCCTCAGCATCATGGGATCAATATTTAAAATTTGAAGACAGAGGAAATGAATTTAAGAGTATTGTAAATAGTTTAGAAAGAGTG
>URNW01000009.1 GCA_900549285.1 uncultured Mycoplasmatota bacterium | reverse complement strand
ATAATGGATATGGAAATAAGGTAAGTATAGAAGCAGGATTCTGTGGAGATCGGGAGCCAAGTACAGATAGATCAACAAGTAATGGCTCAGGAGGAGCAGGAACAACAGAAACATACTATGGAGAAAGTATTAGACTGATAAGTAATAAAACACCAACATTAAAATGTGGCAATAGTTCAGATTTGTATACCGTAAATGGAAGTAATAAAGGAAATAAAGTGTTATCTAATCCGATCGGATTAATAACAGCAGATGAAGTAGCTATGGCAGGAGGAGTATCTGGACAAACTAATCAAAGTTATTACCTATATACAGGAGAATTCTACTGGACCATGTCTCCAGCTTATTTCAACGCGGGTTGTGCTCGTGTGTTCGGTGTAGATTCAGCGGGTTATCTCTTTGGTAATCGCTCTGTAGCTTATGCGTACGGTATCCGTCCCGTCATTAATATAGCTAGTGATATAACAATAAAAAGTGGAAATGGCACTTCCTCAACACCGTATGAAATCTAATTTTTAAGGAACATTTTGTTCCTTTTTCTTTGTATAAATATCAATAAACATATATTGAAATTTACAAATTTTATCGATATAATAATATTAATACATAACTAAAAGAGGTGTAGCAATGACTAAATTTTTAAATACTAGCTATAAAGTAATATTAAGTATTTTAATGATTCTATTTTTGTATATTACAGTTGTAAGTGCATTTTATGGAATAGATCAAAATTTATCTTTTATTGTGGTAATAATTGGTACAGTCATAACTTTCTTTTTATTCAAATTTATTTATCAAAAACTAGATAAATTAACAGATAAGAAAATAAAGCTAATTGCGATCATTTTAAGTATAGCCTTTTTTATTGGTCTTTTATTAATTGGTTTATTTTTGCCAATATCATCAGTTACTGATTTATCTCATATTATTGAATATGTAAATCGTATGATAAGTGAAGGAAGTTTAACGATAACAGGATCTTACTTTTCTAAGTATACGAATCAAATCCCTTTATTAATATTTGTTTATGGTTTTACTAAAATAGGAAGTATTTTTGGCTGTACAAATGTGTTATTAATGGGTACTATTTTTAATGCTATCTTCATGTCTATTACTGCTTATTTTATTTACTTAATAGGAAAAGAATTAAAAGGGCCCAAAACAGGATTACTTGCTTTAATATTTATGGTTATAAATCCCATCTTTTATTTATATACCTCATATTTTTATACAGATACGCTTTGTATGCCTTTTGCAGTCATAGGACTTTATTTAATCATTAAATCAATTAAAGTTAATAATACAAGAAACAAGATTATCTTAGGAATTTTATCAGGACTTACTTTTTTTATAGGTCTAAAAGTCCGTATTGTTGTAATTATTCTTTTAATTGCTTCCATAGGATATATTTTTATTAATAAACAAGTAATAAATAAAGTAAAAATATATTTAGCCTTATTTTTAGGATTAATAATAGGTTTCTTAGGCTTTAAAGGTATTCAAAATAGTTTTAATGTAGCCTTAGATGAAAATGCTTCATTTCCTATAACTCACTGGATCATGATGGGATTAAATGAAGAATATACAGGCGGATATAATAGTATAGATCATGACATAACCTATAATGCTCCCACAAAAGAAGCTAAAAAAAATGAAAATATAAAAGTAATAAAAGAAAGAATAAAGTCTTTAGGTCCTATAGGACTAACAAAATTAGAAGCTTCTAAAATTGCCCGTACATGGTCAAGTGGAAATTATGGCGTCTATGCTAAATTAAATAATACTAGAAACGGTAGTGGTATTTATGAGTATTTAGGTGGTTATGGAAATACTACTATCTTTATGAAGTATACTCTTCAAATACTAAAAACTTATATTAGCTTTATGATTCTCCTAGGATTAGGGCAAATAATTAGAAAAAAAGAAATAGAGTATAATTATGATGCTATAATCTATATTGGTTTATTTGGAGCAATTCTCTTTTATATTTTATGGGAATCCGCTCAAAGATATAGCTTATCTTTTTTACCATGGATGATAATTCCTTTAGGATTAATTTATTCTAAAATGAATAATAAAGAGAAAAAAGAAGAAAAAAGTAAAGAGAACGTTAAAAAAATATTATTCCTAAAAAAAGGACCTAAAATTGCTAGTATCGCTCTAATGTTAATAACTCTTCTTTTACTAACAATTAATTTTTCTAAATATGCATTAGATACAAATACTTATGAAGATGTACGAATATTATCTTACCGAGGATTTAATACTATAGAAATAGATAATAATACCATTTCCCAAACATTTCATACATTAGATAATTTTAATCAAATAAAAATTCGTTTCAATAATAAGAATGAACAAATAGAAAGTATTTATTTATTTCGTTTATATGATGAAAATAATAAGCTATTAGTAGAAGAAGAATTTAATAGTAAGACTGTTAAAAATGGTAAAAATTATAAATTTAATTTTACAGAAATAAAACCTAATAAAGATACATATTATCGAATAGAAATATCTAAAATATCTAAAGATTCAGTATTAAGTATAGGTACATATAAAGAATCAGAATACTATAAATCCTATGCTGATGGTACTGTATATATAAATGATGATGAAGTAAGTGATACTTTTATTTTCCGAGTTGATTTAAAAAATGAAAGAACATACATGAGTGTAATCGCATATCTAATTTTAGCTTGTGCAATATTAGGGATAGAATATATAAGTCTAAAAGAATATCTATGGAAAAAGCCTTGAGAAAAAAGAAATAGATTGTTATAATGAAATAGAGGTGTAAAAATGTCTAAAATATTATATTTAGTAATACCATGTTATAATGAAGAACAGGTACTACCATTAACCAAAAAAGAATTAAAAGAAAAAATGTCAACTTTAATAAAATCTGATAAGATTAGTAAAGATAGTAAGGTAATGTTTGTAAATGATGGCTCAAAAGATAAGACATGGGATTTAATTGAAGAGTATCACAATGAAGATAATTTATTTGTTGGTATCAAACTTTCAAGAAATAAAGGACATCAAAATGCGTTACTAGCAGGACTTATGACTGCTAAAAAATATGCAGATATTACAATTAGTATGGATGCTGATTTACAAGATGACATCAATGTAATTGATAAAATGATTGAAGAAAATAATAAGGGAGCAGAAATTGTTTACGGTGTTCGTAGTTCTCGTAAAAAGGATAGTTGGTTCAAACGATTTACAGCAGAATCATTTTATAAATTAATGAGGCTTATGGGAGTAGAAGTTGTATTTAATCATGCTGATTGTCGATTAATGTCTAAAAGAGTACTAGATGAGTTAGAACATTTTGATGAAGTAAATTTATTTTTAAGAGGAATAGTACCCCTAATTGGTTTTAAAACATCTATAGCCACTTATGAAAGAAACAAAAGAGTAGCGGGAGAATCAAAATATCCATTAAAGAAAATGTTATCTTTTGCTTGGGATGGAATCACTTCTTTTAGTGTAAAACCTCTTAAAATGATTACCACACTAGGTTTTATTATGTTATTAATAAGTATTATTATGATTATTTATACTATTGTTGTTAAAATACTTGGTAATACTGTAGATGGCTGGGCTTTCATTATGTTATCAATTTGGTTTATTGGCGGACTTCAATTAGTATCAATTGGCTTAATAGGAGAGTATGTAGGTAAAATATATAGTGAGACAAAACGCCGTCCAAGATATATAATAGAAACAGAGTTAAAATAATAGGAAGTATTTTCGAAAGATATTTCCTTTTTTATTTAAAATAAAATTGTTAATCTTTTAGAACTAAAAAAAATAGTGTATAATAAAATAAGAAATGAGTGATAAAATGAATCCTGTTATGTTTTCTTTATTTGGAATAGAAATTCATTGGTATTCAGTTTTAATACTAATAGGAATTATAATTGGTTTAATTTTAATAGAAAAAGAAGGAAAAAGATTTAAATATTCTAAAGAGCTAATATTTAATATTTGCTTTTGGGCTATTATCTTTGGTATTATTGGAGCAAGAATCTATTATGTAATCTTTAATTTTTCATATTATCAAAATAATTTATTAGAAATATTTGCAATATGGAATGGTGGTTTAGCCATTCATGGTGGAATTATAGCGGGAGTAATCACAGTAATCTTTTTTGCTAAAAAATACCAGTTAAATTTCTTAAAACTGCTAGATATGGCTGTCCCAAGTTTGATTTTAGCTCAAGCAATTGGAAGATGGGGAAATTTCTTTAATGGTGAAGCTCATGGAATCGCTATTTCCTTATCAAAATTACAAGACTTATTAGTACCCAATTTTATAATTGAAGGAATGAATATAGGTGGTATTTATTATTTACCAACATTTTATTTTGAATCTTTGTGGTGTCTTCTTGGGTTTATAATCCTTCTAATTGTAAGAAGAATGAAATATATTAAAATAGGTGCTACTACAAGTATTTATTTAATGTGGTATAGTTTTGGAAGATTTTTTATTGAAGCATGGCGAACAGACTCTCTTATGCTAGGGGGATTTAAAGTAGCTCAATTAATATCTGTTTTATTATTTATTGTAGGATTAGTATATTTAATATATATAAGTAGAAAAGGAAAATATGAAGAATTATATAATGATATAAATGCAAATCGTGTCGTTAGAAAAGAGGAAAAATAATGTATGATTTAATTATAATTGGAATGGGTTTATCAGGGATAAGTGCTGGAATCTATGCGAAAAGATCAGGGCTAAAAGTGCTTATGTTAGAAGGAAGTACTCCAGGAGGAACTTTAAATAAAATAAATCAAATTGAAAATTACCCAGGTATATTATCAATCAGTGGTCCAGACTTTGCTTATAATTTATTTGATGAAGTAAATAAAATGCAAATAGAATATAAATTAGAGAAAGTAACAGATGTTATTTTAAATGAAAATAAAATAATTAAGACTAATCAAAATGTATATGAAACAAAATACTTATTAATTGCTAGTGGCAGAAGGCCAAAATTATTAGGATTAGAAGATGAAGATAAATTTTTAGGAAGAGGAATTAGTACCTGTGCATTATGTGATGGTCCCCTATATAAAAATAGTGATATCGCTGTAATTGGAGGAGGATCAAGTGCTTTAAGTGAAGCTTTATATCTTTCCAATATAGCAAATAAAGTATATCTAATTCATAGAAGAGAAGAATTTCGGGGTGAAGATACACTAATAAAAGCGGTAAAGGAAAAAGAAAACATTGAAATTATTTTAAATAGTGAAGTAGAAAAGCTAAAAATAGAATCTGATGTTTTAAAAGGGGTTATTCTAAAAGATAAAAGAGAGCTTTTTGTAAAAGGAGTATTTATATATATTGGTTTTATTCCCAACACAGACTTTTTATTAAATACGCCTCTCAAATTAGAAGATAACTATATTTTGACAGATGAACATCACATGACAAATATAAAAGGAGTATATGCAAGTGGAGATGTAACTAAAAAAGAAATTTATCAATTAATAAATGCAGCTAGTGAGGGAGCAGAAGCAATTATTAATATGACAAAAATTTAAGATAAGCTATTCAAAAGTATTTTTTTGTGATATGATTATTAAGTACAATATAGAGGTGTAAAATGAAAAAGAAATTGAAAAAAAAGAATTTAATAATAATAATGATTGTCGCTGTTTTATTAATAGGAGGTATAACCTCAGCTATATTTTTGACCAAATCTAATTCAAATAACGAACCAAGTAAAAATAAAGAGAAAGATAAAGATCCAAATATTCCTCAAGTAGAAATAGTGGATTTAAATAGTACTACTAGACCATATGCAGTTATGATTAACAATATAGGAGCAGCAAGACCATATCATACAGGCTTACAAGATGCCTATTTAGTATATGAAATGGTAGTAGAAGGAGGAATAACTAGATATTTAGCCCTATTTAAAGATAAACAAAATGAAACGGTAGGAAATGTTCGAAGTGCCAGACATTATTATTTAGACTATGTTTTAGAAAATGATGCTTATTATGTTCATTGGGGCTGGTCTCCTCAAGCACAAAGTGATATATCAAGTTTAGAAATTGATAATTTAAATGGTTTAACTTATAGTTCACCTTATTTCTTTAGAAAAAATATTAGTGGTGTAAGTACTGAACATAAAGCTTTTACCAACTTAAAAGAATTAGCCAATTTAGTAGATAAATTAGGATATCGAAAAGAAACAAACAAAGAGTTATTATTAAATTATAGTGCAACTACAGTAAAACTACCTGAAGAAGGAGTAATGGATGCTACCAATATTGATTTAAAATATTCTGGAAGTTCTATAACTAATTATGTATATGATAGTGAATCAAAAGTCTATAAACAATTTGTAAATGATAAAGCTCATACGGATTATGAAACCAAGAATCAATATACAGTAAAAAATATTATCACTTATAAAGTAGGAAATACTACCATTGCAGGCGATAATAAAGGAAGACAAGATTTAGATAATATTGGAAGCGGAGAAGGATATTTTATAACAGAAGGAAAAGCCATACCGATTACTTGGGAGAAAAGAAGTAGGAAAGATCAAACTGTATATCGTTATAAAGATGGAACAGAAATAACAGTAAATGATGGAAATACATGGATTCATATCGTACCAAAAAGTGGTAATATAAGTATTTCTTAATTATTAGCATAGAATTAAAATAGGAGGTTCTAATGGATAAATTAATTGATTTTTTATTAAATAATTATATATGGTTTTTAGTAATTTCTCTTATTTTAATTTTTGCCTTAATTGGTTATTTAGTAGATGCAACTACCAATAAAGGAGAAGAAAAGAAAAAAGTGAAGCCTATCGCTCCTTTAAAAGAAGATAAAAAGGTATCTGTTCATCCCTCAGTAGAAGTTTATACCAATGATGAATTTGATGATCCCTTAATAAAAGATAAAAATGCTTAAAGGCATTTTTTTAAATGAAATATTATCAATGTAAAGAAACATGGTTAATTATTTACTTTTAAAAGAAGATTCGTTATAATATTGATTGGAGGTAATATATATGGAATTAAAAGGTTCAAAAACAGAAGCTAATTTAATGGCTGCATTTGCTGGGGAATCTCAAGCAAGAAACAAATATACATACTATGCTTCTCAAGCCAAAAAAGATGGTTATGAACAAATAGCAGCTATTTTTGAAGAAACTGCTAATAATGAAAAAGAACATGCAAAAATGTGGTTCAAAGAATTACATGGAGGAAAAGTTCCTGATACATTAACAAATCTTAAAGATGCTGCTGCTGGTGAAAACTATGAATGGACAGAGATGTATAAAGAGTTTGCTGAAGTAGCACGTGAAGAAGGATTTGATCGTATTGCTAATCTTTTTGAAGGTGTAGCAGCTATAGAAAAACATCATGAAGATAGATACTTAAAATTAGTAGGAAATATTGATGAACATTTAGTATTTGCTCGTGGTGAAGAAATGGTTTGGGTATGTCGTAATTGTGGACATGTATATGTTGGTGCTGAAGCTCCAAAAGTATGTCCTGTATGTGCTCATCCCCAAAGTTTTATGGAACTTAAAGCAGAGAATTATTAATAAATAAATTTTTTAGACTGTCAGCAAGGATTAAGACAGTCTTTTATTTTTTTAATGAAATAAAAGATTGCATTTAAAAAAAAATAGTGATAGAATAAACACATAAACGTTGATCAAGTTTTAAGTAGTAATTTTTAATTCTTAAAAAAGAGAAAAAGTAACAAGGCTGAAATTACTTTTAGATAAGAAAAATTATGAATTTCAAACTTAGGAGTTTTAATAGTAGGTCGTGCTATAAACGAAAGAGTGCTAGTAATTCTAGAATTTGGGTGGTACCACGGATGCTTCCGTCCCAATGTTCTAGAATTTTTTTATTTAAAGGAGGAAAAAATATGGAAGAAAAATTAATTGAACTAAAAGAAAGTTTAAAAGAGAAATTAAAAAAGGTAAATAAAGAGGCAGATATTTTAAATATTAAGTCGGAATATATAGGCAAGAAAAGTGAAATAGCAAATATTTTATCTCACCTAAAAGATATGAGTATAGAAGATAAAAAGAAATATGGCAGTTTAATTAATAATACCAAAAAAGAGTTAGAAGAACTAGTAAATAACAGATTAGAAGAAATTGAAAATAATACGAACATAGACTTTGATGATACAATCGATTACGAAATAGAAACAGGATCGCTTCATCCAATAACAATTATTGGTAAAGAAATAACAGATATTCTAAAAAGAATGGGCTTCACCGTAGTATCAGGTCCTGAAATGGAAACAGAGTATTATAATTTTGAAGCACTAAATGTTCCTAAAGACCATCCAGCAAGGGATATGCAAGATACTTACTTTTTAGATAATGGCATGGTTTTGCGTACTCAAACTAGTGATAATCAAATTCATGCTATGGAGAATTTTGGAGCCCCACTACGTATTTGTGCCCCAGGAAGAGTATTTAGAAATGAAGACTTAGATGCAAACCATGAAAATACATTTTACCAAATAGAGGGTATGGTAATTGATAAAGGAGTAACTATTGAAAATCTACTTTATGTTATGCAAAATCTTTTAAAAGAAGTATTTCATGAAGATGTAAAAGTGCGTCTTCGTCCAGGATTTTTCCCATTTACCGAACCAAGTTATGAAATGGATATGTCTTGCTTAATTTGTGGTGGAAAAGGTTGCCCTACTTGTAAAAATAGTGGCTGGATCGAAATGGTTGGAAGTGGTATGGTACATCCTAACGTTTTACGAGCTGGAGGAATTAATCCAGAGGAATATACTGGTTTTGCTTTTGGCTTTGGGTTAACAAGACTAGCTATGATGAAATACAAAATAAATGATATCAGAGTTTTAAACAGTGGAGATATCCGTTATTTAAAAGAATTTAATATAAAGTAGAAAGAAGGTATATTATGTTAATATCATGTAATAAATTAAAAAGCCATATTAAAAATCCTGAAAATATAGATTGGATAAATATATGGGATACATTTACGATAAGAACAGCAGAAGTCGAAAAAGTAGAAGAAAAAGGAAATACTTTTGATCATGTCGTAGTAGCGGAAATAAAAGAATGTGAAAAACATCCAGATAGTGATCATTTACATATTCTAAAGGTAGACTGTGGCGAAAAAGAATTAATTCAAGTAGTATGTGGAGCTCCAAATGTTAGAGTAGGATTAAAAACAGCATATGTAAAAACGGGTGGACATATTGATGGCATAGAAATTAAAGCAAAACCACTACGAGGAATACTATCAAACGGAATGTGTTGTAGCGCTAGAGAATTAAAAATTAGTGATAATCATGATGGAATAATGGAATTACCTAGTGATTGGATAGTAGGAACAGATATAAAAGAATGTTTACCAATTAGAGATATTATAGTTGAAATTGATAATAAGTCATTAACGAATAGACCTGATTTATGGGGACATTATGGTATAGCAAGAGAAATATGTGCAATTACAAACCATGAGCTATTACCACTAGATATTTTAGAGATTACAAACAATTTAGAAGATTTAGACATTGTCATTAAAGATAATAGCTTATGTTACCGTTATACTGGTCTAAAAATTGAAAATATTAAAAATAAAGAAACCCCATTAGATATGCAAATATTTCTATATTATGCAGGAATGCGTTCTATTTCTTTATTAGTAGATTTAACTAATTATTTAATGTTAGAACTAGGACAACCAATGCATGCTTTTGATGCTAGAGTAGTTAAAAATATTGAAGTAGGACTAGCGAAGGATAAAGATACTTATACAACATTAGATGGTATCGAAAGAAAATTAACAAGTGAAACCTTAATGATAAAAAATGGTGAAAAGTATTTTGGTATAGCAGGAGTAATGGGAGGGTTAGATAGTGAAATACTCCCTGATACTACAAGTATATTTCTAGAAAGTGCATGCTTTAATGCAGGATCTATTAGAAGAAGTGCTCAAAATTTAGGACTTAGAACAGAAGCATCTGCTCGTTATGAAAAAAGTTTAGATCCCAATATGACTGATTTAGCGATTAAAAGGTTAGCTTATCTTTTAAAAAAGCAAAATCCTGATATGCAAATAGCGTCTAATCTAACAGATGTATATCCAAATCCTTTAAAAGAGGAAAACATACGTTTAGATAAAAAAACATTAGCAATCTATATGGGTAGAGTCTTAGAAGATGAGTGTGTAAGAAATATTTTAGAAAAACTAGGATTTAAAGTAAAAATAGAAGAAAAATATTATGATGTTACAGTACCCACATTTAGAGCAACGAAAGACATCAAAATAAAAGAGGATATAATAGAAGAAATTGCTAGAATTTATGGATTAGAAAACTTTGAACCAAAACCATTAAAGTTAGATTTAACTGTAGAAGAACATGAGACAATATACAATGAAGAATATGAAGTAAAACAACTATTAGCAACTAAATTTGATATGCATGAAGTTAACAGTTACATCTGGTTTGATACTGATTTATTAAAAGAGTTAAATATTAAAAAAGACAATGTAAAATTGTTAGGAAAAGATACTAATAATATTTTACGAGATGATCTAAGCTTATCACTAATGAATATTGTAAATGCTAACTTTAAAAATTATTCCAAATTTAAAATATTTGAAATAGGAACGATTATTGAAAATAATAAAAATAAAAGAATGCTTAGTATGATTTTAACAGATAATGAAAAGAATATAGAAAATGGCTATAATGAAACGAAAAAAATTATAAAATATCTATTTAAAATGTTAAAAAATAAAGAAATAACATTAACAGATAATAAAAATATACAAGACTACTACGATCATAAATTAGGAAAAATTATCAAAATAGATGATATACAAATAGGAACTTTAAATGTTTTAAATAAAGCATGTACGAATAAATTAAGTAAAAAGAAGTATGTAATCGCGGTAGATATTGATTTTGATAAATACGTTAATATAAGTAAAAAAGATATTTTAGCCAAAGAAGTCAGTAAATATCCTGAAGTAGAATTAGATTATACGATTATAGTAGAAAATAAGAAATATGCCTTTTTAAAAGAAGTATTAGACCAATTTTCAAATGAACTAATAAAAAATTACAAATTAGTAGAGGTATATGCTAATAAATACTTAGTAAGATACACTTTAGGAAGTGATAGAAAGACTTTAGAACAAATAGAATTACAAACATTTAAAGAGCAATTTATTAAACATATTAAAGAAAATGGCTTAAATATAATTGAATAAAAAAATATTTGACAGATAAATAAAAATATGCTATTATAATGTCTATCTTTTGGAAGGGGGATTTTAAAATGTTTGGTATGATTGGTCAAGATGAAAGAAACTATACAAATGAGGTTAGAAATTATGTGAATGGAATATTAAATTCTTCACTATTAGCAGGTGTTGAGGGCAATCCAACAAGAGAACATAATAATTTAGTATTACTTCAAAAGCTATTAGCAGATGAAGAAGCAAGAAACGAAATTGTTGAGAGAATAACAAATCGTGGTATTAAATCTTCTATGCCTTCATATAAACCAAATTTACTACCAGCTGAAAGAAGAACTGTATTTATGAGACAAATCTATTCTTTCTTAGATGTATATCAAGTTTCTTTATTAGCAATTTATTTTGACAAACAAATTGAACAAGAAAAATTAGAAAAACATTCTCGTTAGGATGTTTTTTTCTTATAAAAAAGTATTGCACTAATGTCTTTTTTCTAGTATAATGAAAACAGAATAGGGTGAAATGTTATGGAAAACATGGAAAATCTAGATATTCAAAAAAATAATACTAAAAAGCGAATTATCTTAGGGTCATTAATCGTTGTAGTATCTATTGTTATAATAGGAATCAGCTTATCTTATGCTTATTATTTAAACACAGTTAAGGAAATAAATCCTGAAAATCAAGGAACAAGCATAACAAGTGGGGAATTAACCATGAATCTAGCCTCAGAAAAATATATTACAGCATCAGGAGCATCCCTAATTAATGATGCAGATGTACTAACACAAGCCGACTATACTTCTTTTAGTGTAACCCTACCAAGTGATGCAGATGCCCCAAATGCTTCATATTCCCTATATTTAACTGATTTAACAATTACAGATAACTTAAAAAGTCCTTATGTAAAATGGGCATTATATAATGCAGATGGAACAGAAAAAATTGCTAGTGGTGATTTTACAAGTGCTACAAGTGGTACTAACTTAACCCTAAAGGATAATATAACGATTACAAAAGGAAAAACTGATTCTTACCGTTTATATATATGGTTAAGTAATGATACACAACAAAATCAAATAGATTTATTAGAAGGCTCATTAAGTGTTAAAGTAGGATTTAGAGCAACTACCAATTAACTTAGAATTATTTCTAAGTTTTCTTTTGGCAATATTTAGTATTTTAAAGAGACAAAATATATGTTATAATGTTTCTAAACTAGGAGGTAGCCATGAAATTTATAGAAATAAAAAATTGTTATAAAGTATATAAAAATGGTGTAGCAGCTGTAGCTGATTTAAGTCTCAAAATAAATAAAGGAGAATTTGTCTTTGTAATTGGAGCGAGTGGATCAGGAAAATCTACCCTAATAAAAATGTTATATCGTGAGGAAAAACCAACGAAAGGAACTGTCGAAATTGGGGGAATTAATGTTGGAAAATTACGAAATCGTACGGTTTATAAATTAAGAAGAAAATTAGGGATTGTTTTCCAAGATTTTAAATTATTACCTAAACTAACAGTTTATGAAAATGTTGCTTTTGCCCTAGAATGTCTAGGTATGAAAGGACAAGAAATTCGCCCTAAAGTAATTAAAGCTCTTGATCATGTAGGGTTAAAAGATAAAATAAGAAGTTTCCCAAATGAGTTATCAGGAGGAGAGCAACAAAGAGTATGTATAGCAAGAGCCATTGTTAATAATCCTAAACTATTAATATGTGATGAGCCAACAGGAAACTTAGATCCTAAAACTTCTAAGGGTATTATGGATGTTTTAGATACAATTAATAAAGAATTAGGCACAACAATTATTATGGCAACTCATGATAAAGAGATTGTAAATCGTATGAAAAAAAGGGTAATAGTACTAGATAGTGGAGTATTATCAGAAGATCACGAGAAAGGAAGTTATAAAGCCAGTGAAAGCGTTTAGAATATTGTTACGAAGTATCCGAGACTCATTAAAAAGTGTTTTTAGAAATTTTAGTTTAAGTATTGCCAGTATTCTTTGTACTACCATTACGTTAGTATTAGTAGCAATTGCCATAGTAGTTACAGTAAATGTAAATCATGTAACAAAAGATTTAGAAGAAGAGTTAACCATTGTGGTATACGCCAAAGAAGAAACAACAGATGAAGAACTAGAGAAAATAGAAAAAGAAATTAAAAATATAAAGAATGTAAAAACAGTGGAAGCTAAAAGTAAAGAAGAATGGCGTTTAGAAATGAAAAACTATTCTGATACTTTAAATACAACCCTAGATTATTTAGAAGAAAATCCCCTCTTAGATTCTTTTATCGTAACTGTAGAAAATGTTGATGATTTAAGACCTACAGCTTTAAAAATAAGAGATTTAGATAAGATTGAAAGTGCTAATTATGGAGAAGGAATGGTAGAAGATATCATATCTGTATTTGATATTATTAAAACCGTAACTATTGTTATGGTAGTAGCCTTAATAGTAGTAACTGCCTTTTTAATTAGTAATACAATTAAATTAACCATTTTTTCAAGACGAAGTGAAATTGAAATTATGCGTCTAGTAGGAAGTAGTAATATATCTATTAAACTACCATTTGTATTTGAAGGATTCTTGCTTGGTATACTAGGTTCAATAATTCCTATTATTATCACCATTTATGGATATTTAATCATGTATGAACAATTAAGTAAATCCTCATCATTTAGTATTATTGAACTTGTAAAACCAATGCCATTTGTTTTAATAACATCACTAATATTATTAGTAATAGGTTCTGTTGTAGGTATGTTTGGTTCTGCTAGAGCGGTAAGGAAGTATTTGAAGATATGATAAAGAAAAGTTGTAGTTATTTATTAAGAACATTCCTAATAATAGCAGTAGTTTTTTCTTATTTTGTAACTCCAGAAATAGCAAATGCTGCTGCCGCTGAAACTTTAGGAGATTTAAGAAGAGAATATGAAACAAAATTAAAAGAAAAAGAAAAATATGATCAACAATCAGAAGCAGCAAAAGCTGAAATTGAAAGGAAAAAATCAGCTGTAGCCAAAGCTGAAGCCGAAATTACGAAAGCAGAAAATGATTATGATGCAGCCGAACTTGCAATTGTTGAATCCAATGAAAAAATAGATTCATTAACAGAAGAAACGAAGAAAGTACTTTTATACATGCAACAAATGCAAGGTCAAAATGCTTATGTTGAATATGTAAGTGGTGCCTCTAGCATGACAGAATTAATCATGCGTGTAGAAGCAGTAAATCAAGTTACAGGATATATTCAAAAAACTACGAAGAATCTAGAAAATGAAATTAAGAAAAATGAAGATTTAAAAGTAGAATTAGAAGAAAAGAAGAAAAATTTAGCCAAAGAAATAGATTCATATCAAAAAGAAATAGAGAAACAATACGATAATATTGATGAATATAATGAATACTCTAATGGTTTAGATTATGAAATTGAAATGGCAAAAGAAAACTATGAAAGTGGAAAAGCAACTTGCTTAGCTAAAATAGGTCGAGCTGATGATGATGTTGTTTTAAGTACTTGTAGCAACGTTCCTATTAATAGTGGATGGTTAAAGCCTCTTAATTCTGGTGTAGTAACAAGTGCACAAGGATATCGAACTCATCCTACAACTGGTCAAAAATATAAATTTCATGCAGCTATAGATATAGGCGGAAATGCTGAAGGAACTCCAGTATATGCTGCAGCAGCAGGAAGAGTAAGTGGTGTTGCTAAACGAACATCATGTGGAGGAAACAAAGTTTATGTTCAAGTAACAGTGGGTGGAGTAAAATATACAACGTATTACTATCACTTGTTATCTATTAATGTCAAAGTTGGTGATATTGTAACTCAAAATACAGTAATTGGAACAGTAGGTGGATATTCAACTTCTACATCCCATGGAGGATATGACAGCTGTACCACAGGTGCACATCTCCACTATGGAGTAGCTGAAGGATGGTACTCAAATGAGCCACCATCTTCCAAAGTAATAGTTCCTCCAGGATTTAATAATACAGTGGGATATCGTTTCTATTCAAGAACTGATTATTATGGATAGCATTCTAAAAGAATGCTTTTTCTCTGTACAAAAAATAAAAAATAATATATAATAAAAATAATAGGTGAGATATGATAAGATGTAAAAAAGCGAAGAAAAAAGATAAACCAATGTTGATAAATGCCAAGTTATTAACATTAATTCCCTATATAAAAGATAATAAGGAACAATTGAAAGTAATCGCTTATGTAAATGACTTAGTATTAAAACATGTAGATGAATTTATGATAGTATATTCTTTTGTAAAACCAATAGGAGTATACCGAATAAAAGATGGAGAATTAGATACATTATATCTTGAAGAAAAATATCGAAATAAGGGGTATGGAAGTAAAATTATCACAAAAGAAAAAGATAGAATTCAAAAAATAAAAGTAAGAAAAGAAAATAAAAGAGCCATTTTATTTTATAAAAAGAATGGATATTCAAAAGAAAGTTTAAAAAGTGATTATATAATATTAAGAAGGGAAGATCTAAATGACAATGAATGAATTTTTAAAACAGATAGCTAGTGATAAAAGAACATTGGGAAAAGAATTTAATCGAAATGACTATTATAAACTACTAAAATATACTGGTATCAAAAAAGATGAATCTCTGGTAAATGATATAGAAGAATTCTATCATAACTTCTTAGAAAACTTAAATAACTCTTTAGTTCGCCATGTGATAAGAAAAACAGGAAATAAAGAAAACACTACCCACTACATTGGCTTTTACGTTGATAAAAGAGCCAATTATACAGAAGCTTATAAAGTATATTTTCCAGTTAAATATGAATATATGATTAGTGCTTTAAAGACTATATTTAGTTACTTAATAAGAAATAGTATTGAATCAGTGGTAAAATTTCATGTAAAAGCTACAAACGAAAATATTGTCATTCGCTTCTATCATAAAGAGGATGTTCTACCATTTATAAATTATTGTAATAATAATTTTATTTTAGATGATTTATTAGAAGAAACAAACCCTTTTATAGCTACAATTTATCGAATAGGATTAGTCCAAGATGATAATACTTTAAATACTTATAATGGCACTTTAAGTATACTTTTAGAAGAATATATAGATTTCTTAGATAAAATAAATGCTTTAGACAAAGCAAATGAGTTACAATTTTTAGATTTTATTATTAAAAAAGAAGAAAAAGAAGAAAATGAAATAGTAAAATTTAATTTACATGCAATTGAAAATAATATAAAAGCGATTCTTACTAGAACAAGCCCATTAGATTAAAAATAGCTTGATATAGAAAGTATTATGCGTTAAAATAATAAGGCATGGAGAAATTATGAAAAGAGTCTTATTATATTTAAAAAATCTTTTAAAAGAAGAAGATCGAATTGTTGTTGCAACATCAGGAGGACCTGATTCAATGTGTCTTCTTCATTTATTGTGTGAGTTAAAAGATGAGTTAAAGTTAAAAATCGTAGTAGCACATGTGAATCATAAACTAAGAATAGAAAGTGAAGAAGAAGCTTTATTTGTAAAAAAAGTGTGTGAACAAGAAAACTTAGCTTATGAATACATGGAAATAAAAGAATATAATGATGACAATCTAGAAAATGATGCAAGAATAAAAAGATATGATTTTTTTAACACAATCGTCTTAAAATACCATGCAAAATATTTAATGACCGCTCATCATGGAGACGACTTAATGGAAACGATATTGATGCGTCTAACAAGAGGTAGTAGCTTAAAAGGATATAGTGGTTTTAAAAGGGAATATAATTGTAATACTTACAAAATTATACGTCCATTAATTACTGAAACCAAAAAAGATATTGAAGAATACATGCAGAAAAATAATTTAAAATACTATATTGATCAAAGTAATTTTTCTGAAAAATATACAAGAAATCGTTATCGAATGAATGTTTTGCCCTTTCTTAAAAAGGAGGATCCTTTAGTTCATCATAAGTTTTTAAAATTTAGTGAAGAACTAACAATGGCCAATAATTATATCGATCAAGAAATAAAAAAAATAATTCCCCAAATTAGTGATGAATCAGGAATGAAGATAGATAAACTATTAAAGTTAGATCATTTTCTAATTAAAAGAATTATTGAATATTCCCTAACCCAAATATATATAGATGATTTATTTTTAATTAATGATAAACATACGAACTTGATTATAGCATGCTTAAAAAGTAAAAAAAGTAATAATAAATGTGATTTACCTAATAATTATCAAGCCATAAAAAGTTATAATTATTTTAAAATCGAGAAGATTAATAAGGAAGAAAATTATGAATATATATTAAAAGATGAGGTAATTTTACCTAATAAAATGGTAATAAGAAAATTAACTGAAAAAGAAGGCTTATCAAATAATATAATTAGATTAAATAGTAAAGATTTAACTTTACCCTTAATTGTTAGAAGCCGTAAAAATGGTGATAGAATGGCAGTCAAAAATTTAGGAGGAAGTAAAAAAATAAAAGATATCTACATTGATGAAAAAATCCCCCTAGAAAAAAGAAAAGAAATTCCAATCGTAACAGATAGTCGCGATACTATACTTTGGCTTCCAGGTGTAAAAAAATCAAAATTTGATGTAGAAAGTGATAGAATATATGATATAATACTTTCATATGAGGAGGAATAAAATGAATATAAAAGATGTAAAGAAAAATAATGCTGTTAGAAATTTCTTTCCGTATTTAGTTTTATTTATAATTATTATTGTAACCTTTTTTATATTAAATATGGGTGGAAAGAAAGTAAATGAACTTTCTACTGGAGAATTAATAACAGCTTTAGAAAAAGGGGAAGTAACGGAAATAACAGTTATGCCCAAAAGTAGTGAATCCATTTATTATGTAAGTGGTAAATTAGACGGCTATAAAGAAAATGAATCATTTGAAGCAAAAGTAGTAGAAGCAGAAGTTGAAAACATTTTAACTTTAACCGAAAAAAATGAAATTAAAAAATATGAAACAGAATCAGATCCTGGAACAAGTCCAGTATTATATATTATTGTAAATGTTTTACCATTACTTTTATTGATTGTCGTTTCTTATATTTTATTTTCAAAATTAGCAAGTTCTAATAAAGGTTCCATGGATTTTGGAAAAAGTAGAGCAAAACTTAGTGATGATAAACATCAAGCTAAATTCTCAGATGTAGCAGGATTAAAAGAAGAAAAAGAAGAAGTAAAAGAATTAATTGATTTCTTAAAAAATCCCAAAAAATTCCAAAAACTAGGAGCTAGAATACCAAAAGGAGTTCTTCTTGTAGGTCCTCCAGGAACAGGTAAAACTTTGCTTGCTCGTGCCGTAGCAGGAGAAGCAAATGTACCATTCTTCTATATTAGTGGATCTGATTTCGTAGAACTATTTGTCGGTGTAGGTGCCTCACGTGTTCGAGAAATGTTTAAGGATGCTAAGAGAAATGCTCCATGTCTTATTTTCATTGATGAGATAGATGCAGTTGGTCGCCAAAGAGGAACAGGATTAGGTGGTGGACATGATGAAAGAGAACAAACATTAAACCAATTATTAACAGAAATGGATGGTTTTGGTGAAAATGAAGGAATTATCATTATGGCTGCTACAAACCGCCCAGATGTATTAGATCCTGCTTTACTTCGTCCAGGACGTTTTGATCGTCAAGTAACAGTAAGTTTACCTGATGCGAATGAAAGAGAAGCAATATTAAAAGTTCATGCTAAAAATAAAATATTAGCAAATGATGTAAATATTAAGAATTTAAGTTTAAGAACACCAGGATTTAGTGGAGCAGATTTAGAAAACTTATTAAATGAAGCAGCTTTATTAGCTGTAAGAAGAAATAAAGATGCAATTACAATGGATGAAATAGATGAAGCAACAGATCGTGTTTTAATGGGACCTGCTAAAGTAAGTCGCAAAATAACAGATAAAGAAAAACGATTAGTAGCTATTCATGAATCAGGTCATGCTGTAATTGGAATTAAATTAGAAGATGCGAACGAAGTACACAAAATAACAATTATTCCAAGAGGTGTAGCTGGTGGTTACACTATGATGCTTCCAAAAGAAGAAAAAATTGGTATTATGACTAAAAATGAATTAGTAGCACAAATAACAGGATTATTAGGAGGACGTGTCAGTGAAGAAATGTATCTTCATGAAATCACAACAGGAGCCTCTGATGATTTTAAAAGAGCAACAAAAATTGCTAGAGCCATGGTAACGGAATATGGTATGAGTGATTTAGGACCTGTAGAATATGAAGAAAAACAAGAAGGTGTATTCTTAGGTCGTGATTATGGCAAAGCTAAGAATTTCTCAGATAAAGTAGCTCATGAAATTGATGAAGAAGTAAGAAAAATTATAAATGATTGTTATAAAAAAGCAGAGGATATTCTAAAAGCAAATAAAGATTTAGTAATGTTGCTAGCGGATGCTTTGATGGAAAATGAAACTCTAACCAAAGAGCAAATTGATTCTTTAGTAAAAACAGGTAAATTAAATCAAGACAAAGAGGAAAAAGATAAAACTGTTGCGGATTTAAAAGAAGAAGCAAAAATAAAGGGAATCAAAGGCTATAGCAAAATGACAAAAGAAGAATTAGAAGAAGCGTTAAAAGAAGATTAACGCTTTTTTTAAACTCATAAAAAAAGAGCAACTTTTGTTGCTACTAATTTTTTACTTTTTTCTTCTCATTTGTTTCCATTTCTTCTAGTGCATATTCACATGCTTGAATAACAAATTTAGAAAAAGAAATATCATAATCTTTTAATAAAGTCTCAATTTTATTCATTAGTGGAACAGGGAATCTAATACATTTATTAACAGATTCCTTTCTTTCTACATTTAAATTAAATGCCATATTTTCCATCCTCTTTCTAAAATATATTGTATAGTAATTTAATAATGAATAATACATTGAAAAAAGTAATACAAAAAATAATGCATAAACTGAGTTGTAAGTGTGAAAAAAATTTGTTAAAATAAAAAGGGAAGTGAATTATGAAAAGAGTAGATAAAATTAATTATTACTTAGATATGGCAGAAGTAGCCTTAGAAAGAGCTACATGTTTAAGAAAAAAATGGGGAGCTGTTATAGTAAAAAATGATGAAATTATTGCCACAGGATATAATGGAGCTCCAAGAGGGCGAAAGAACTGTATTGATTTAAATTATTGTAAAAGAGAAGCAATGAATATTCCTAGAGGTGAAAGATATGAAATGTGTAGAAGTGTTCATGCAGAGGCAAATGCTATTATTAGTGCTTCTAGAAAAGATTTATTAGATTCTACCCTTTATATGGTAGGAATAGAAACTTCTACAAGGGAATATGTAAAACATGCAAGACCTTGTGCAATGTGTAAGAGAATGATTATTAATGCAGGAATAAAAAATATAGTAGTGCGTAACGATAAAAACGATTATGAAATAATTGAAGTAAAAGAATTTGTCGAAAATGATGAAAGCTTAGATGCAGTAATGGGGTATTAATATCCCATTTTTAAATGGAAACAAAGAAAATATCTAGCAATTTTTAAAAAAACATGTTAATATTAAATAGTAATATAATAAGGACGGGGATAACCTTGAAAAAAAGATTTATATTTGATGAAAATTATATTAAAAAATATGCGAAAAAAGATAAATTAAAATGGTTAATTATAGGGCTATCTACTCTAGTATTAATTGTGATTATTATAATAGTTGTCCTAGCTACTAGAAATAAAAAACCAGCTGAAATCATCCCAGCTGTTCCAACTTTTGAAGTAAAAGAAGAATTAGTAATCGAAGCAGGATCACTATTACCAGAAGCAGCAGATTATTTTGACACACTAGAAAATATTGATCTTGATGAAATAGAAATTATTTATCCAGATGAATTTGAATTAAGTTATGATACTTCTTTATGTAGTGAAGAAGAAATAGAAAAAATGTTTAGTGAAGAAGTTCCCAACTATGCTGATTATGATTGTGTTCAAAATTATTTAATTATACCAGCTACATATGGTATTACGATCAAACTACAAGGGGAAGAATATACAGTAAATTTAGTTGTTCAAGATACATTACCACCTGTATTAATAACCAAAAATGTGGAAATATATGAAGGCGATTCTTATGAATTAGATGATTTTGTAAATTCTTGTTTTGATACAACAGGTAAGTGTGATATAACTTATTATACTGGTGATAAAGACTCTGAGGGAAATCCTATTGATTACTCAAATATAACTGAAATAGGAGAACATACAATTAAGATTATTGCCACAGATGAACATGGAAATATGACTGATCCAAAAGAAGCCAAATTAACCATACTAGAAAAAGAAGGAACTATTTTTACCGTTACTTTTAATTCAAATGGTGGAAGTGCCGTTAAAAGCAAGAAAGTAAGTGAAAAAGAAACAGTAGAAGAACCACCTGCTCCAACAAAAGAAGGATATAAATTTTTAGGTTGGTATCAAGGATCTGAAAAATTTGACTTCAGTAAAGAAATAACTGAAAATATAACATTAACTGCTAAATGGGAAAAAATAGATAGTGGATCTACTGGAGGTGGTGGTGCAATAAATGTTACTAACATCACTCTAAATTATAAGAAGATCTACTTAAAAGTTGGAGAAACAAAAACAGTAACAGCCAAAGTTAGCCCATCAAATGCTACGAATAAAACCGTTACCTGGAGTAGTTCAAATAATAATATTGCAACTGTATCAAATGGAAACATTACAGGAAAAGGTACAGGAACAGTAACAATCACAGCCAGTGCTGGTGGAAAAAGTGCCAGTGTAGAAGTAGTAGTAAATCAATCGGGAAGTGGAACTACTTGTACTTATGGAGATGCAACCTATAATACAAATTATATTTTATCAGTGAATTTAACCCAAAATAACTGTGCCATTGATCCAAACTCAAATCCAAATGAGTCATTATCGAATAGTGATTACACCAGACTTATAAGAGACTTAAATGATATGAGCTTTAAAATTACAGGCAATAACTTCACTCATAAAGTCGAAAGACAAAAAATAAAGAATACGAGTGGAATAGGTTTAGTGGGATATCAAATTACGATAACTGTAAGTATTATAGATACAGATAATCCATATGCCGTTTTAACATCAAAATACATTCTAAAATCAGATGGTAGTAGACAATTCCTACAAAATAATATATGTAAAAATGGAATATGCTTAAATAATTAAAAAAAATAAAAGTAGACTATGTTCTGCTTTTATTTTGAATTAAAATAACTTTTATTATCTATTTCCTCTAAAACGATCTTTAGGATCAAGTATTTTCTTACGTAAACGAATATCCGTTGGTGTAACTTCTACTAATTCATCATCCTCAATAAACTCTAATGCTTCTTCAAGAGTGAATTTTTTCGGTCTTGTTAAATTAATTGCTTCATCACTACCACTAGCTCTAGTGTTTGTAAGATTTTTATTTTTACAAGGATTAACATCTAAATCATTATCTCGGTTATGAATTCCGATAATCATTCCTACATAAACCTCAGTAGCGGGTTCAATAATTAAGGTACCTCTATCCTCTAAATTCCATAAAGAATAACCTAAAGCTTTTCCGTTTTCCATTGAAACTAAAACACCATTTTTTCTTCTAGCAATTGCTCCTACATATGGCTTGTACTCAGAAAAACTTCTAACCATAACACCTTCACCCTTAGTATTGGTAATAAATGCACTACGGTATCCAATAAGTCCTCTTGTTGGCGCTGAAAATTCAAGATGTACATAATCATTTTCAGGATTATTTGTAATAACTTCTAAAGTAGCCTTTCTTTCTTGTAAATCATTAATAACAGTACCAGAATAATCATTAGGTACATTTATAATCACTTTTTCAAAAGGTTCATATTTCACTCCATCTCTTATTTCTAATAAAACCTCGGGTTTAGAAACAGAAAGTTCATATCCTTCTCTTCGCATGTTTTCAAGTAGTATAGATAAATGAAGCTCACCACGACCACTAACTTTAAAGCCATCCGCACCTTCTAATTCTTCTACCACTAATCCCACATTAGTTTGTAATTCTTTTTCTAATCTTTCTCTAATATGTCTAGAAGTTAGAAATTTACCACTTCGACCTGCAAAAGGAGAGGAATTAACTAAGAAATTCATAGATAGGGTAGGCTTTTCAATATGAATAGGTGGTAAAGGATCAATAATCCCTTTTTCACAAATGGTATCACCAATAGAAATATCACTACAACCAGCGATCGTTACAATATCTCCATAATAAGCAATATCTTTTTCCACTTTTCTAATGCCTTCATTTACAAAAAGTTTACTAATTCTAAATGACTCTTCTGATCCATCATTTTTAATTAAACTAACTACTTCACCACTTTTAATTTTTCCTTTATTAATACGACCAACCCCAAGTCTACCAATATATTCATCATAATCTAGGTTAGAAATTTGAAGTTGTAAAGGATCATTTTCATTTCCCTTAAAAGGTTCTACTTGTTTTAAAATCACATCTAAAAGAGGAGCAATGCTATTACTTTCGCTATCTAAAGAAAGTTTGGCAATACCATCTTTTGCAATCCCATAAACAATAGGGAAATCAAGTTGTTCATCTGTTGCATTAAGTTCCATAAAAAGATTAAAAGTCATATCGACAACTTCTAAAGGTCTAGCATCTTTCTTATCAATTTTATTGATAAATAAAATTGGCTTTAAATTTTGTTCTAAAGCTTTACTTAAAACAAATCTAGTTTGAGGCATAGGTCCCTCAGCAGAATCAACAAGCAAAATAACTGTATCTACAGTCTTAATAACTCTTTCTACTTCTGATGAAAAATCAGCATGTCCTGGAGTATCAACAATATTTATTTTAATATCTTTATAACGAATAGCACAGTTTTTAGAATAAATTGTAATGCCTCTTTCTCGTTCTAGATCATTTGAATCCATTACTCTTTCTTCAATAACTTCATGACTATTAAAAACACCATTTTGCTCTAGTAAAGCATCCACTAATGTACTTTTACCAGCATCAACATGGGCAACCACAGCAATATTTATGATTTTTTCCATAAAAATCGCTCCTTTCTTCTACAAAACTAGTATAGTTTACCACAAACTAATCATTTTAACAAGCCCCCATATATTTAGATTTTAAATATATGATTTCTTAAATCTCTAAATATAATCTCATCTACCAAATTAGAAGCAATCTGATATCCATCTTTATGATAAAAATTACTAAGTAATATCTTTTCTTCTATTTCCTTTTTTTCTTCTTCATTAATACTTAAATTTAAGAAACAACGTATAAATAATGCACAAGTAGCCATATGAGAATGTTTTTTGTTCGTTATAGATTGATCTTTACAAGATAATTCATCTATAGACTTTAAAACAACATCAAAAAAGAAAGAAAAAGTATTAGTCGTTAACCATTCGGTTGGGAAAGAAGGCAAATTTAATCCATCAAGACTTTTCTCTTTAAAAAAGTAAGCTTCCACACTAGGTTGAGTAGAGATTAATAAATATTTTTGAAGTACTAACTCTTCTTTCCAATCTTGATTTTCTATTTCTTTTAAATAGTTATTTAAATAAATTGTATAGTATCTAATGAAGAAGGTATCTTCATCATAATTAGATAAGGTAGTCTCCTCTTCTTCTATAGAATTTAATATACGTAAATAATTAAGAGTAGATAACTCTTTTTCATCTTTTGAAAACAAAATAATATACCAACTAGTATTAGCAAATATAGCAGGATCATCTGTTAGATACATATCATTTAAATAAGCTAAAATAACATTAATTTTATCCAAATCTTTAGCATTAAGTTTAGCATAATCATTTTCATATAATGCTACTAAACGCTTCATAAAAGAGATTAAAACAGGGCTATTTGTTCCTTTTTTCGATTCCATATAAGCCAAATTGATATAATTTTGAACAATAGATAAACAATTATAAAATATAGTACTATATTCTTGCAAACAAGGCTTAATATTTAAATCTTTATAAATACAGATATTATGAATAATATCAGAGATAAACCCATCATAAGTTAAATCTTCTCCCTCTAAACTTAAAAGAACAACATCTTCTAATAAATCTAAAGCTTCCTCATCTAAAAAACTAATTTGATCATCTTTAAGATAAAATGTATCCCCACAAATTTCTTCAAATTTATCAAACTCTTGATAAAAATCATATTCTAAAATAATATCCAAAAAATTTCCTGCAAGTTCTTCTATAGTATAAAAAGCTTTTTCTAAATTATCCAAATTTAAGCAATCCCCACTAGAAGTATCGTAATATAATTTTATTAATTCTAGAAGTATAATTTCACTATGAATCATAAATATCCCCATTCCTATAAATGCTTATTATAAGTACAAATAATGAAAAAAGCAATAGAAAAGTCTGGACTAAGCCAGACTTATAATAATGCAATAGCTTCTCATTCAAGAAAAGAAACGTCATTATTAAATATTTAGTATGAATAACATGGAATTAAACTGTTAAGAGTGGTGAGGAACTCTTATTTAAGTGTGAAAATCTAATCCCCATTATCCATATTATAACATAATAGAAATCCTGTGTAAAATAAATATTTTATTGTTTTAGAGTTTAAAATATGCTATATTTAAATTCGGGAGTGTAAAAAATGAATGAAACAATTATAAATTCTATATGTTTAGAATTAAATATTAAAGAATATCAAGTAAAAAATACTTTAAATTTATTAAGTGAAGGAGCAACAATTCCTTTTATTGCCAGATATCGAAAAGAAGCAACAGGAGCTTTAGATGAAAATGAAATTAATCATATCAATGAAGTATATACATATGAATTAAATTTATTAAAAAGGAAAGTTGATGTAATTCGTCTAATTGATGAAAAAGGATTGCTTACAGAAGAATTAAAAACTAGTATTATGAATGCTCAAAAATTAGTAGATGTAGAAGATTTATATCGACCATTTAAAGAAAAGAAAAAAACAAAGGCAACAGAAGCTATTAAACTGGGACTAGAACCTTTAGCGAAAGAAATATTTAAGGAAAATAAAGATATTTTAAATATTGCTAAAACTTTTCTAAATGAGAATGTACCAACAACAAAGTTTGCTTTAGAACAAGCCATGTTTATTGTAGCTGAAAACATTTCTGAAGAAGCACGTTTCCGAAAATATATTAGAAATTACTTATACCATAATGGAATAATGAAATCTAGTAAAAAGAAAAATAGTATAGATGAAAAAGCTTTATATGAAATGTATTATAATTTTGAACTAAAAATAAACTGGATCAAACCTCACCAATTATTAGCAATAAATAGGGGTGAAAAAGAAGGAATCTTAAAAGTAGAATTAATTACCCAAATGAATAATATAGAAGAATTTCTAGAAAACAAATTAATTCATAAAAATAATAAAGATACAACTGAATTATTAAAATTAAGCATTAAAGATGCTTTAAAAAGATTAATTATGCCAAGTATCGAAAGAGAAATTAGAGCAGATTTAACTGAAAAAGCCGAAGAAAGTGCTATTAAAAATTTTGGGGTAAATTTAAAAAATCTATTAATGCAACCACCAATTAAGAGTAAGACAGTTTTAGGATTTGATCCAGCTTTTAGAACGGGTTGTAAGTTAGCAGTGATTTCTCCAACAGGTGCATTACTCCATATTGATGTGATCTATCCTCATGAACCTAAAAATGATTATGAGGGCTCAAAAAAGAAATTATTAACTCTAATAGATCAATATCAAATTGATATCATTGCTATTGGAAATGGTACTGCATCAAGAGAATCAGAAAGCTTTGTAGCAAGCATCATAAAAGAAGCTAAAAAAGATGTTTCATATATTATTGTAAATGAAGCAGGAGCAAGTGTGTATTCTGCCTCTAAACTAGCTCAAAGTGAATTTCCTGATTTACATGTTGAAGAACGTAGTGCAGTATCAATTGCAAGACGTCTAATCGATCCATTAAGTGAATTAGTTAAAATAGATCCCAAAAGTATTGGAGTAGGAATGTATCAACATGATGTAACACCAAAAAAATTAGATAATGAATTAGAATTTGTTGTATCTACAGCAGTAAATCAAGTAGGAGTAAATGTCAATACGGCTTCTCGTGAATTACTATCTTACATATCGGGCTTAAATAAAAAAGTAATAGATAAACTGTTAAACTATAAAGAAAAAGTAGGAAAAATTTTAACACGTAAAGAATTATCCAAAGTATTTAGTGAAAAAATATATGAACAAGCAATAGGCTTTTTAAGAGTACCTGAAAGTGAAAATATACTAGATAAAACTTCTATTCATCCAGAAAGCTATAAAATTGTACAGGGATTATTAAAAATGTGTAATTTAAAGGAAACGGATATTGGTACTGAAAAAATAAAAGAAAAATTATCGAATATAGATATTACCAAAATAAAAGATGAACTAAAAACAGATCAATATACATTAGAAGATATCATAAAATCATTAATATCACCACTTAGAGATCCAAGAGATGAATTAAATGCTCCCATCTTAAAAAGTGATGTACTAACAATTGATGACTTAACTATTGGAATGGAACTAGAAGGAACTGTAAGAAATGTAATTGATTTTGGAGCTTTTATTGACATAGGTCTTAAAAATGATGCCCTTGTTCATATCTCTGAAATAACAGACAGATATATTAAACATCCAAGTGAAATCTTAAACGTAGGCGATATTGTAAAATGTTATGTTTTAGATATAGATAAAGACAAAAAAAGAGTTTCCTTGACACTCAAAAGAAATAAAACAAAAAATTTCACATAAAAAACAAAAAAGGTCTTGAAAATAATGTAATTTTCTGATATGATTTTTACAGTAAAGGAGGTAAGACAATAGTTATGGAGAAGAAAAACACAATTCTTTTGACAGTAATCGCAGTAGCAACATTATTAGTAGCAGTAGTAGGTGCAACATTTGCATACTTTACAGCAACAGCAACAACAGGTGAAGGTACAGGTACAGCTGAAACTGGAACAACTGAACAATTAGGTAGTACAAATATTAATATGGCTACTACTGCAACTCAAGGTGCTAGTGATATGAAATATCCTGGAGGAATGATGGTAGCTGCTGCTGAAGTTAGTGCTACTGTAACAGGTGATCAAACTTATGACATGACTTATGATGTTAAAGTAAAAGTTGACACTAGTGCATTAACTGGAAGTGAATCAGTTATTAAATACACAGTATACAGAGTAGACACAACTCCTGTATCAGGAGATTTAGTAAGTGGATGTACTTACCATGAAGACGATTTAAGTGGTGGAAGCAAAAAGTACTACTACACTGGATGTACTGCTGCAACTGGAATTACTACTGGTACTGCAGTAAAAACTGAAACACAAATTACAGAGCATACAGATGCAACAGAAATTACTATTACTGATCAAAAATTTAGTAATGTAACAAATGCTGGAGCAAAAGCTTATTACTATGTAGTTGTTAGCTATGAAAATAGCGAAAGTGATCAAACAACAACTGATTCAGGAAAAACAATTACTGCTCAATTTACTGGTTTAACTAATGGTAGAGCTACTCTAGTACAAGAATAAAATAACAAAACTATTGAAAACCTAAAAACTATCAAAAAGATAGTTTTTTTGTGTTAAAAAAATTTCTCCTTATACAGTTAGTATTATTTTTAATAAATAAAAAATAGGAAAAGATATTGAAAAACAGACAATAATTTGATATGATTAAATCATAAAATGGAGGTCTTAATAATGAATGTAGGAAAGAAAAATATCATTTTAGCGATTGTTTTATGTGTAAGTATCACGGTAATAGGTGTATCCTTTGCTTATTTTACTAGTGGTGTGAGTGTAACTGGTGAAGGTGCAAAAGCTAGTATGACCCCAGGAGATATGTTAAAAGTGGAATATGATGCGGGAGAAGAAACCATTCATTTAGAAAATGCTATACCAGGGACAAAAGATGAGAAGAACTTTAGTGTTACAATCACACCTACCCAAACCGAAAAAACAGTAACGTATGCTATTAATTTAGAAATTGATGAAAATACTTTTGAAACATGTGATAGCAATAATCAGACTGCAACAAATATGTGTACATTAAATTCTGAGGAATTAACATACGATTTAAAAGATAACAGTGGTATGTCTATTGCTAGTGGTAATCTAACGGAAAAATCAGGTACGATTACTTTAAAAAATGAAAACAAAACAGTTGATGCTCAAACAGTTCTAAACTATACTTTAGTATTAGAATATAAAAACACTGGTGCAGATCAAAACCATAATGCTAATAAAAAATTAAATGGTAAAATAAAAGTAGTTTTTGCTGAGGAAAATTAAGTGTTAAAAATACATGATATAAAAGCAAAAAAGTAGCTTTTTGATATTGAAAGTAATGATTGGTTATGTTATACTTAAATAGATAGTAGGGAGTGTTCCAAATGAACAACAGTAATTTACAAGAACAAAATGCTTTATTAGAAGAGGAAAGAAGAGAAAATAAAAGAAAAACAATTATAATTATTATTTTGTGTATTCTAATTATTTTAGTTACTCTACTAGGTATTTATTTCTCGATATCTAAAAAAGATAAAGCATGTACATTAAATTGTGATACAAACAATGATGGTATTATTGATTTAAACATTGACCTTGATGGTGATGGTGTATGTGATGTAAATTGTGATACCAATAATGATGGTAAACCAGATATTAATATTGATTATAAAGGAGATCGTATTCCACACTTTAATATTGATACAGATGGAGATGGAAAGCCAGATGTTAATTTAGTAAATAAAGATACAGATGGAGATGGAAAGCCAGATTTTAATATTGATACAGATGATGATGGTTATCCAGATATCAATATTGATTTTGATAATACCAATACTTGTGATATAAACTGTGATACGAATAATGATGGCAAACCAGATACCAACATTGATGTAAATGGAGATGGCAAACCAGATGTTAATATTGATACAGATAATGATGGAAAAGCAGATGAAAATTTAATGAATCAAGATACCAATAATGATGGTATATGTGATCTAAACTGTGATACGAATAATGATGGATTCCCTGATACCAATATTGATATAGATGGAGATGGCAAACCAGATATCAATATTGATACAGATAATGATGGTGTATGTGATCTAAATTGTGATACGAATAATGATGGAAAACCAGACATCAACATTGATGTAGATGGAGATGGTAAACCAGATATTAACATTGATACAGATAATGATGGAAAAGCAGATGAGAACTTAACAGATCAAGATACGGACAATGATGGTGTATGCGATCTAAATTGTGATACGAATAATGATGGCAAACCAGACATCAACATTGATATTGATGGTGATGGTGTATGTGATGTAAATTGTGATACCAATAATGATGGTAAACCAGATATCAACATTGATGTAGATGGAGATGGTAAACCAGATATTAACATTGATACAGATAATGATGGAAAAGCAGATGAGAACTTAACAGATCAAGATACAGATAATGATGGCGTATGTGATCTAAACTGTGATACGGATAATGATGGACATCCTGATACCAATATTGATATAGATGGAGATGGTAAACCAGATATCAATATTGATACAGATAATGATGGTGTATGCGACTTAAATTGTGATACGAATAATGATGGTAAACCAGACATCAACATTGATAATAATGGAGATGGCAAACCAGATACTAACATTGATACCAATAATGATGGTGTATGTGATGTAAATTGTGATACGAATAATGATGGCGTATGCGATAATAATTGTGTTGGCGATTTATATAGCAGTGCCGATTTAAGTAGTATAAAAGTAGAAAATTATACATTAAAACCAAAATTTAATAAAGATACCATAGAATATACAGTAGAAGTTGCTGAAGATCAAAAAAGTGTAGAAATAAAAGCAACACCTTTAAATGAAAAAGCAACCGTAATTGGTACAGGACTAATAAATTTAGTCAATAATTCTACTCGTGTATCCATAACTGTAATTGCCCAAGATGGTACTACAAAAACTTATTATGTAACCATTAATAAAGCGAAAAATCCTAGTACTTCCGAAGAAGGAAGTGGTAATATTGATATTGATACATCAGAAGATGCGATCTTATCAGTAAACTTCACAAAACCAATGAATGCTAAAAATATCATTCCTGGATGGACAGGTAGTCATGAATTTACAATTAAAAATAATTCTAATAAAACAGTTGTTTACAATATTAATTTGATTAAAGTTACAAATACATTTACAAGCAATAACTTTGTTTATAGTCTAGTTAAAGATGGACAGACATTAGTAAATGAAACAACAGCTTTGAAAAAGGATGGTTCAATTGCTAAGAATATTGTAATTGCTCCAGGAGAAACAGCTAGTTTCCAAATCAATTATGAATTTAAATATTTAGAGGAAAATCAAGATTATGACAAGGGACAAAATTACAGTGGTACTGTAGAAATTCAACTTGTATCTGCAAACTAAGGATTTAAAAAGGTAAATATGAAAGTATTTACTTTTTTGATGGAATAATCTTGTAATTTCATGAGTTATAAGCTATAATAATAATATAATAGAATAGGAGGGGCCAACGTGAAAGATAGAAACTTTTCATGGCAAAAAATAGTACATATTATTTTCAAAATACTATCATGGGCTCTTTTTATAATTCTTTTATTGATCGCAATTTTTCTTTTATATTACTACATAGCAAATAAAATATATGTCAAAAATGGACCAGGATATGAACCAAAATTTTCCATATATACAATCGCATCAGGATCCATGGTACCGAATATCAATATATATGATGCAGTTATCAATATGCGGGTAGATGACCCCAATGATTTAAAAGTAGGAGATGTAATCACTTTCCGTTCTTCAAGTCCAACGAATTATAATATGACTGTAACTCATAGAATTAAAGCAATAACTAAAGATACAGAGGGAAACACTTGTTACGTAACTAAAGGAGATGCCAATTCAATAGAAGATGAAGTATGTGCCAAATATAAAAATGTAATTGGAAAAGTTATAATAAAAATTCCAGGAGTAGGACATATTCAAAGATTTTTAGCATCAGGAATAGGATGGCTCTTATTTATCTTAATACCTGCATTAATAATTATTGGTAAAGATATTATGAAGATAACAAAGCTTTCTACAATCAAAGAAAACGCTAATAAAATGAGTAATAAAAAACGGAAAGATCCTAAAAAAGAAGCAGCAGAGAAGAAACGTAAAGAAGAAATAAAAAGAAAATTATTAAATGAAAGTAAAGGAACAAAAGAATACTATCATGAACCAGTAGTTAGAGTAATTGAAAAGAAGAAAAAGGAAAATAATAAACCAAAACGCAAGAAAAAATAAAAGTTCACTAAATAGAGTGAACCTTTGTTTTTTTATTAAACTCTTTTGCTAGTAATCCTTTTTTAATAAGGGTCCTATAAGCATGTTCATTCAAGATAAGATCAAATTCTCCAATAAATTCATAGATATGAGGCTTAAATCCCAATTTAAATTGATTTAAACCCAAATATGGATTATGGTTAGTAAAGTCTCCTGTCATTCCATTTAAATCTAAAAATTTAAATTGATCCTTATAAAATTCTAATATCTTATAATGTAAGAAATAATTAGGATTAAAATGCTTAAAGTTTTTATCAAAACCACTAATAACAATATGAGCTCGATTAAGATAGCGAATAATAAAAGCTCCTGCAATATAATCTTGTCTTTGTTCTCGTAATCCCTTAGTAGCAATTTCAATATCATTTTTATATGTTAATAAAATCTTATCAGAATTCATTTTTTCTTTAATATAAATATCATCAGAATTTTGTATTAATTTTTGTGATATTTCTTGATTATGTTCATATTCTTGATCATATAATTGTTTACTATTAACCAAATATTGTTGATAATCAATACGTATTAAAAATAAATCTGCAGCATTTATGCGATCAAAAACATTATAATAATTTTTGTAATAAAAAGGATCTATATCTTTTTTCTTTTTAATAAACTGAAATAAGATATCTAAACTATTACGATCTACTTTCTCAAAAATAAGACCTTTTTTAATAGCTTTTCTAATTTTATTTTTGGTATTTTTTTCTAAAGAAGCAAAAGAATATTCTTTCATATTTAAAATTCCATTAAATCTAGGAAAAAGGCTTTCAAAATACTTGTTATCTTTTAATTTAAGATATCCTAGTTCTTTTAAATAATCTCGAACAATAATATTTTGATTATAATTAGTAAGTTTAGTATGTGCATCAATTTCTCCAATTGCAATTTCAGGATTAATTTTAATAAACACTAACTTTTTACTATAGTATTCTTTGATCGCTTCTGTAAATTTATTTAATAATTCATGATCAAAATAATCAATCAAAAAACCTTTAGGTGAATAACCATATTTAGAAGAAAAACCAATTTTTTTAATTAATATTAAAGCTGCTGCTTTAATAACTCCAAGTTCATCAACGAAACCAATTAGTTCATAATCATAACCCATCTCGGCCATAAAAAGTGCATAATTAGAACTCTGATAATAAGAACTAATAGGATAATTTTGAGCAAAAGTATCAAATTCAGCAATAGAAAGTTCTTTTATATGCATATATATCCCCCTTTATAAATAATGAGTTATTATAACACAACCCTAAATAATTGTCTATATTTGATTGACTCCTAAAGAAATTATAGTATAATTATATATAGGAGGATACTTATGGCAAAAAATATAATAGAAAAAATAAAAATGAATTTTAACAAGATATTAATTGGAAGTATAATTTTAAATGGTTTATTTCTTTTATTTGGAGTAATCATCTATTTAAATCCTGTGATTACTTTAGAATTAACAGGAATAATTTTAGGAATTTATTTTCTTTTATTTGGATTATATACAATATATGAATTTATAATAAGAGATAATAATCCCCTATTTAAGTTTAATCTAATATGGGGAATCTTATTTATAATAGTAGGCTTTCTTGTTATGATTAATCCCTTTAAAATAGTAAAAATACTAACATTTGCTTTAGGAATTTACTTAACAGTTGTAGCGATTAGAAAAATAATAGAGTCTTTCAAATTAAAGAAAATAGAATATGATGGTTGGTCTCTTACATTAGTAATTGCTATAATTCTATTAGTATTTGGTATCTTTATTATGATTAATCCTATGGCATCTATGGATATAGTAGAAGTAACAGGAATCTTTATAATTTTAGCTAGTATCTTAGAAATATGTAATTCTATTATGCTTTATACCAAAGCAAAAGATTTATTAAATTTATTTAACAAAGAAAAGTAGAAATTCTACTTTTTTTTGTATATTTTACGCTTTTTTACATATAATAAAAATATATTAGCACTTAATATTGACAAGTGCTAATATAAGTGGTATATTATTAGCATGAAAGGAAGATGGTTATGATGTTACCAAGAAAAATGTTTTTAGATGATATGTTTGATAGTTTTTTAGAAAGTGAGAGTCCTAAAATGAAATGTGATATTTATGAAGCTGATGGAAATTATAATTTAGAACTAGATATGCCTGGTTTTACAAAAGATGATATTAACATTGAGTTTAATAAAGGAACATTAACAATTAGTGCTGAAAAGAAAGAAGAAAAGGAAGAAAAAGACGAAAAGAAATATATTAGAAGAGAAAGATTTTATGGAAAATTATCACGTTCTTTCTACCTAGGTGATATTGAAGAAGAAAATATCAAAGCTGAATTTAAAGACGGTACACTAAGAGTAATCGCTCCTAAAAAAGATGAGAACATATCTAAAAAAGTAATTAATATAGATTAAGCACGAAAGTGCTTTTTTTTAATCTCTAAAATTAGTTCTTATCTATTAAAAGTTTTAGAGTTCTTGTTAAACTTTTTTCACAATCTTCTATCGACATAATACAATCGTCTACTTGTGATACTTGATCAATGGTATAAAAATCGACTTTCATATTCAAAGCATCCTGATCTAAATTTTTAATATCTGTATATTTCATTTTAATCATATGATAAAGGATAGATACCATCTGTTTTTTAATAGAAAGAGGGATATTCCAATCTAATACTTCACGAATACGATATAAAGCATAAACAACCTGAATCGTTTGAATTTCTTTTTGAAATTTTTCATATTTTCCTTTTTGCTTTAAAAAGAATTCTAAATAATCTAAAACTAGAAAGATATCTAAAAGATGGGGATTTTCTTTTAATCCTTGGTTAGATACACTAAAATGATCATGTTTTCGGTAATAATAGTCGGGATTATGAAAATCTAATACCTGATTAGCTAAAAATAAATGAGCATAAGAAAATGGAATATCTTCCCACATAACATTAGCAAGAAATTCTTGACAAATGAAGTCTCTTCTAAAAAGTTTATTACCACAACTAGGAGAGAAAAAAAGAATTTTAGACGGATTATCGATAGGAGAAAATACCTCTCCTTTTCTTCGGTAAGAATGAAAGTCTCCAGGATGATCTAAATTTTTAGTAAAAACAATTCCTGTTGATAATACTTCGGGAAAATGATACTCTAAAGCTCCATAATAAAGATCATAAAACATATTAGGATGAATAAAATCATCACTATCAATAAAACTAATATATTCACCTTTTGCTAATTTTAAACCAATATTCCTACTAGCCCCAACTCCAAGATTGACAGGATTATGAACAATTTTCATTTTATTAGCAAATTTTCTTTGCCATTTTTGTAAGATAGTAAAAGATTGATCACTAGAAGCATCATCAATAGCAATAATTTCAAAATCTTGTAATGTTTGTTGAGATAAAGATAAAAATAAATCATCTAAGTATAATTCACTGTTGAAAACAGGAATAATAACACTAATTTTCATTTAAATCACCTAAAATTTATTTCCTATAATAACATATTCATAACGAAAAGGCAAATTCCCTAATAAATACTTGTCAAGTCTAGAATTTTATTATAAAATGAAAGTGTGGTGATTATAATGGGACAAGTATACGATCATGTAAAAATATATAAAAAAAAGTTTCCAGGAGGAGTAACTTGGTGGAGATTAAAAAAACATAGTGCTGTAATCGAAGAACATCTAAATCCTGGAGAAACAGTACGCTATGCTTTTGCAGGACAAAAAAATGATAAATTTTATGATGTAACATCAACTGCTGTCATAGCTATAACCAATAAAAGAATTTTAATTGGTCAAAAACGGGTAGTATGGGGCTATTTCCTAAGCAGTATTACTCCAGATTTATATAATGATATGCAAGTGTATTCAGGTTTAATTTGGGGAAAGATAACAATTGATACCGTAAAAGAAGAAGTAGTTATAACCAACTTAGCTAAAGATTCTTTAAGAGAAATCGAAACAGTAATTTCTGAATTTATGATTGAAGAAAAGAAAAAATATGGACAAATGATGATGAATAAATAATGGTGTAAAGAATGAGAAAATTAAAAATATTTCAAATAACAATAATTGCTTTATTTATAATTTTTATTTTTTTCTTTTTCCGTGCAACAGACTATACAAAAGAGTACAAAGTAAATGGTATTAATATTAAAGAAAGTTATAATAAGGATATGAAAAACTACTACTTTACTTTAGAATATAAGGGTATTACTTTGGATTATTTAACTGAAAGTAAATATAAACAGAAAAGAAATCTAATTAAAGAGATTGAAATAATAGAGGAAGAAAATGATTTTTGTTTAATACCTACCGCTGATACTATAGACTTTATACCTTTATGTTATCAAGATGAAGAAATCATATATTATAAAAATATAAAAGATTCATTAAAAGAACAAATACCAGAAAAATATTTAGAAAAAGAAAAAGAATTAAAAGAATCATATGAAGATATCAACATATATAATAAAGATTACACTTATTTATTATGGGATTATGATGGCTTTTACTATATTAATTCCCAAGAAACAAAAAAAGTGAGTCTATTTGCTAAAGAAATGTATAATGTAAATTTAATTACTTATACTAAAGATTATTTAATCATACCAGACTATGATTCCAATTATACATATAATAAATTTTACCGTATATCTTTAAAAAATGGAGATGTAAAAGAATATAAGTTAAATAAAGAGATTTATTTTGATAGTTATTATCCAGGATATGAAAAAAATAAATTATACATTATAGATAATAAAGAAGAACTTATGTATGAATTAAACGTAAAAAATGGAAAAATAGAGAAGATAAAACCTAAAATGCTAAATAATGGTAAGTGGGAAGAAGTAGGCATTAAAACTTTAGTAAATCAAAATAAAAAATTCCAATACAAAGAAAATTATCAATATATATTAAAAGAAAATGAATTATATTTAAATTATAATAATGAAAAGATAAATACGAAGATAGATAGTGATGTAACATCTATTGTAAGAATAAAAGATAATAATGTTTTCTATTTAAAGAAAGATACTTTATATGTTTTTGACCCACTAACAGGAAGTAAGAAATTATTAAATTATTTTGAATGGAACTTTAATTATGAGAATATGATTTATGTAGATTAACCGATTTGTGTTTTTGTCATATCCTATAAATAGATAGGAGTGATAATATGAATGAAAGTTACTTTACTTATTATACAATAGAAAAAGGGGATAATTTATATGAAATTGCGAGAAAATATAATATCAATCCCAAATTATTAGCAGCGATAAATGGAATAAAAGATAATGAATATATTTATCCAAACCAAGAGTTACTAATTCCTAAGAGTGGATACAGTTATTATATTACAGCTGAAGGAGATACTTTAAGTGGTGTATCAAGTGCTTTTAATACGACACCTGAAAATATATTAAAATATAATCAAACAATTTATTTGTTACCAGAACAAATATTAGTATACAAAAGTAGATAGTCTCACTGAGACTTTTTTTCTTGCACTAAAATATGAAGTAGTATATAATAAATTCGAGGTGAAATCATGCTAAATTTTAATGCTTATATGAATTGTCATTTAATAAAAAAAGGATATGTTACAATGAATGAAGTACCAGCTTCAGAAATAATGAATTTACTAGAAAAGAAAGAAAATATCTTAGTAACATTGGAAGAAGAAATAAGAAGATGATAAAAATTGTTAGTGATTTAAAAGAAGCAGACTTTGTAACTCATGCAGGAAATTTCCATGCTGATGATATATTTTCAACTGTATTTCTTGAAAAATTATATAAAGATATGTCTTTAATTCGTCTAAAAGAATATCAAGATGATAAAAGCAAATTAGCATATGATATTGGTTTAGGACCTTTTGATCATCATGGCTCTTCTTATGACCAAAAAAGAGCTAATAACATTCACTATTGTAGCTTTGGTCTCCTCTGGAGAAAATATGGTAAAGAATATTTAAAAAAAGAACAAATAAAAAACTATGAAACCGTATTTCAAATTTTTGATGAATTATTAGTAACTCAAATTGATGCTTTTGATAATGGCGAATATACAATAGATGCTCCATTTAATATTTACACTCTATCACTTTTAATAGAACAATTTAGACCCAAATTTAAAGAGAGTAAAGATGAAAATGAATGCTTTTTAGAAGCAGTAGATTTTGCTAGAGTTATATTCGATAAAATAATTGCAGATGCCATAACAAAATCAGAAGTAATAGAGCAAATAAAAAAATTAAAGGACACTATAAAAGATAAAATCTTAATTTTAGATGAATATATTCCCTATGAATATGCCTTATTTAAATTAAACTTAGATGTAGACTTTGTCATTTATCCTTCTAACCGTGGAGGATATGCTGCCCACACTGTCCCAACTAAATATAAAGGCTTTATTTCAAGAATTCCTTTTAAAAAAGAATGGGCTGGAAAAAGAGATGAAGAATTAAGAGCGATAAGTGGGGTAAAAACAGCTAAATTTTGTCATAGAAATTGTTTTTTAATAACAGCAGAGACAAAAGAAGATGCCCTAGAATTAGTATTAAAAACAAAACAAGAGAATTAAAAATTCTTTTTTTATGCTAATCAATATTCTTGATAAATAATAATTTTAAATAAAAAAAGTTTACCAAAAGCAAACATTTATGTTGACAAAATCCGACTTCTAATATATATTTATATTATATGAAAGTATGATAAATAAAAGCATATTTTTATATTACATATTTATCTTAGTTATGATGAGCAGTAATAATCTTAACTACAAGTTTGTAGAAAGGGAATATTATGAAGACGATTGATAAATATCTAAAGTTTAAAGAGATGTATAAAGATCATGTAGTAATTATTAAATCAGGGAATTTTTATTATACTTTTGGGGACGACACTTATATAATGAACTATTTGTTTAATTACCAAATTAGAGAAAATAAAATTGGATTTCCTCTAAATGCCAAAGCCAAAGTAAAAAGTGTATTAAATCGTAATAATGTAAACTTAATTGAAGTAATTGATGATTATGCTTATATATTAGAATCTAAAAATGAGAATGCTTATCAAGTAAAATTAAGAGAAGCAAAAAGCAATATGTTAATATCGAATATGTTAAATAATTTAATGAATGCGATAGAAATAAAGGTAAAAAAAGAAGAAGCCAATTATGAATTAATAAAGGAGTTTGTAGATGAACTCTAATTTTTCATTATTAAATAATACTAAAAAAACAATTGCCTTTATTAATAAACAATTAATAAATTATCCTAAATCAGAAGCAGTACTAAAAGAAAATATTGAAAGAAATATGTATGAATTAATTGAACTAATATTTTCTTATAGTATAAATGATATAGAAAGGATAAAAATAAAGTTTTTAAAAGATTTAATCATTAAATTATCTATGTTAGATTTTTACATAGCAACATCATTTGAAAAAAGAATCATTAGCAAGAAGAAATTTGAATCAACTTCTATGTTCATTGTAGAAATAAGAAAAATTGCTTATGGATTGGTGCGAAATGAAACTAAATGTTAAGTATGAAGATTTAGTGGATATAGATAAAATAATCGCTATGTATAAAACAATTAGAACGAACACCAAAAATAGAGGGAAACTTCATAAGTTTGAATTATTTTATGCGAGTAATATTATTAGTATTTTAAATGTTTTAAAATATAAAAAATATAACCATAGCAATTATAATGTATTTTTAGTTCATGAACCAAAATATCGTATTATTATGAGTGAAATTATGAGTGATAAAGTAATAAATCATGTAGTAAGTCATTTTGTCTTAGCTCCTGGTATAACTCCCCACTTAATTCCTCAAAATGTAGCAACTAGAAAAAAGATGGGAACCAAAGAAGGAATCCGTTACGTAAAAAAATATATTAATAAACTAAAGTTAAACTACGATAAAGTATATGTATTAAAATGTGATATAAAAAAATATTTTTATAGTATTGATCATGAACTAATATTAGAAAAAGTAAAAAGATTTATAACGGATCCAGATATTTACAAATTAATAGAAAATATTATAAAATCAACAGACAATGCTTATGTAAATGAAGCGATAAAAAAAGTAATAAGAAAAGAAATAAATCGTATAGAAAACTTAAATATATTAGATAAAGAAAATAAAATAGCAGAGTTAAAAAGTATACCATTATACGAAAAAGGAAAAGGCTTACCAATAGGGAATATGACAAGTCAATTATTAGCGATATATTTTTTAAATGATTTAGATCACTATATAAAAGAAAAATTATATTGTAAGTATTATGTAAGATATATGGATGATTTTATTATATTTGATCCAGACAAAGAGCATTTAAAAGAATTAAAGAAGAAAATAGAAGAAAAATTAAAAGAATTTAAACTAGAACTAAATAGGAAAACAAATATATATGATTTAAAACATGGCTTTGGTTTTCTTGGTTATCAATTTCTTTTAAAAGGAAAAAGATTAATTATTAAAATTAATCCTGGAACAAAAAGAAGAATTAAAAAAAAGATGCGTAAGCTAAAGAAGATAAACGCACCTAACTATGAACAAGTAAAAGCAAGTTATATGGGCTACTTGACAGTAGCACACAGTAAAAACTTATTAAAGAAATTAGACCTGTAATTAACGAGGGTCTTTTTCAATATGGGAAAATAATAGGAAAATATTAATAATTCCACAAACCCCAACAATACCATAGATAATTCTTGTAATAACACTAGAGTCTTGAAATAAACTAGTAACTAAATTAAAATCAAAAAATCCAATAAGTCCCCAGTTTATAGCTCCAATGATTGTAAAAATTAATGCTATTTTTTGTAATGTTTCCATTTAATCACACCCTTTGCTACTATTATGGAATAAATAAATTAAAATATACATCAAAAAAGAAAAATAAGTTCATAATTTAAAAAAAGAACAATATAGTTAAATTAGAAAAGGATGTGAAGAATGAAAAAATTAATTATGCTAGCACTGGGGGTAATGTTACTAATTACAGGATGCAAAGATAAAACAGAAGAAGATTTAATAGCTAAATTTGAAAAAAATATAACAAATTCCAAATCCTATATTCTAAAAGGAAATATGGAAATATTAAGTAATGAAGAAACATTTACCTACAGCTTAGAAGCAAGTTATTTAAAAGATGATTATTATAAAGTAACATTAGTAAATCAAACCAATAATCATGAACAAATTATTTTAAAAAATAAAGAGGGAGTTTACGTTGTAACACCAACCCTAAATAAGAGCTTCAAATTTCAAAGTGAATGGCCATCCAACAGTAGCCAGTCTTATATTTTATCTTCCTTATTAAACGATATGAAAAAGGAAGATAAAATAAGTGTGGAAGAACAAGATAAAAACTATATAGTAAAAACCAAAGTAAATTATCCTAATAACTCTGCTTTAACATATCAAAAAATTTATTTTGATAAAAATATGAATTTAGAAAAAGTAGAAGTATATGATAGTGAAGACATTGTAAATATTAAAGTAGTCTTTTCCTCAATTGATTTAAAAGCAGGATTAAGTGAAGAAGACTTCCTACTAGAAGATTTAATTGATTTAAGTGAAGATAATGATAAAAATGAAAACAAAGATCCTAATAAAGATGATTCAAGCGAAAAAGAAGAAGAACAAGATACTAACAAAGATTGTAAAAATGAAGAATGTGATACAGAATCAAGTAATGTTTTAGATGATATTATTTATCCTCTTTATATTCCAAGTGAAACTTATTTATCCAATAGTGAGGAAATTGATACAGATAGTGGAAATAGAATGATTTTAACTTTTGCAGGAGATAAAAACTTTGTTTTAATAGAAGAAGTTGCCAATGTTGCTAGCGAATTTGAAATAATACCTGTATATGGAGATCCTGTAATGTTAAGTGATACAATTGCCGCCAAAAGTGCTAACTCGCTTTATTGGACAAGTGATAATGTATCATATTATTTAACAAGTAATGATTTGTCAACAGAAGAAATGGTAACCATTGCTGAATCATTAGGAAATACAAAAGTAGTATCAGGAAGCAAATAAAAGCGCTTCCTTTTTGTAATAATAGTTAAAAATGATTTTAAAAAAGTTGCATTTAAGTGTTTAAGTAATAATTTTATAAAAGACGTTTGACAAATAATAAAGAAAGTGCTAATATAGTTCACTACGAAAAGGGGTGAAAAAATGCGTATCAATCATATAAGTAGTGTTGATATCAATATTAGAAAAACAATGCTATTAGAAATGCAAAAATGTTTAAAAATGAAAAATTTACCATTTGTAGGTGTAAAAGATGTAATCGAAGAAGATGAAACAATAATAGTATATAGTTTATTACCTACTCTAGAGTCTTTTCAAGTCATAAAAAAGATAAATAAGGATGGTACTACTCAAGTTTATATGACAAAAAATTCATGGGTAGCTGAAATTAAAGAAGAGTCTTTAAATGAATTTTTAACAAGTATCAGTGCCATAAATGATTTAGCAAATGACAACACAACGTTAGAAAACATGGTTCATATCCCATTGGAAATAAAATATAATCAAAGTCTTATTAATAAGATATCTTTCCATGATCAATTAAATAAGGTAGAAGAACTATATCAAAAGTTTGCAATGACAATATCACAAATGCGTAAAATTCAGTTTGAATATTGGAATGCAAGAAATAAAGAAATAAATATGAATCAAGAAGCAAGTGATTTAATAGTATCAAGATAAAAGAATAAAAATATTATTTATTTTGATAGAGACTAAGTAAATCCTTGCTTTCTTTTATTTTTATTGCTATAATTTATTTAGGTGGTGGAACATGGCAAAAGAAAAAAGAAAAAAAGTAAAACAAGAAAAGTATCGTACTGAAGAACAAATGGAAATGATTCGTTTTATTCGTATTTTGTTAATTATAGTTGTTTTAATATTAGGAATTTACTTTTTAACTAAAGCATTTTTTACAGAAGAAAGTACAAATAATGAAAATGAAATTGTTGAAGGTACAATAAATTATGATAAAACTTTAATTGGTTCAAGTCTAAATAAACCAGAAAAAGAATATTATGTATTAATATATAGTTCCGAAAATTTAAGAGCAGCATATTATAGTGGAATAGCATCTAAATATTTACAAAACAAAGAACATTTAAAAGTTTATTATGCAGATTTAAATAATGAGTTAAATAAAGATTTTTATGATAAAGAAAATGTAAACTTAAATGGATCTGATATTTCATCTTTAAAAGTAGGAGATGTTGCATTAATTAAGGTAAAAAATGGTAAAATTACAAAGACTTTTGGCACAGAAGATGAAATAGCTAAAGAACTAAAATACGTAGAAAGTGAAGATACTGAAAATTAGTATCTTTTTTCTTTATATTTTCACCAAATTATGATATGATTTTATAGTAGAAGGTGAATGAATGAATAGAATAAATAATAATAGAGGCTTTAGTCTACTTTGGGTAATAGGAATAGTAACAGTAACAAGTATTATCTCTGCAATAACAGCTGGAGTAATAGTTTATAATAATAATAAATTATCCTATGATTTAACATATGAGGATTTATCTAAGGATAATGATCTAAACGAATTTTTGACAGTATATGCTCATATTTTATCAGAATATTATGAAAATGTTGATAAAAGTGCTTTATTAGATCAAGCCATTGCAGGAATGATGGACTACTTAGGAGATGATTATTCTACCTATTTAGATGATGATACTACTGCAGAATTATTTGAATCCCTTGCAGGAGAATATACAGGAATAGGGGTTTCAATTAATAATACCGATAAATCAATAGCTAAAGTTTATGATAATACCCCAGCAAGTAAAGCAGGAATTCAAGTGGGTGATATTATTATTGGATTTAATGGTACAGATGTAACAACAATGAGTGCAAATGAATTAGTAAATATGATTAAGAGCAATCAAGATTACTTTACATTGGAATTACAAAGAGGAGAAAATAAAATAAGTGTTTCTCTAAAAAATGAAACTCTACTTACTCCAAACGTAGAATATCACTTAATAGAAAATACAAAAACAGGATATTTATATATGGAAACCTTTTCAAATACTTTGAAAACTCAAGTAGAAAATGCTTTGAACGATTTAGAAAATCAAGGAATGACTTCTTTAATAATTGATTTACGAAATAATACAGGTGGCTATTTAACTGCTGCAACAGATGTTGCAAACATATTTTTAGAAAAGGGAAAAAGAATTTACAGCTTGGATTATCAGGGCGAAATTACAAATTATAGTGATACAACGAAAGAACACAAAGAATACCCAATTGTAGTATTAGTAAATAAAAATACCGCATCAGCATCTGAGATATTAGCCGCAGCTTTAAAAGAAAGTTATGGAGCAACAATTGTGGGAACAACATCTTTTGGAAAAGGAAAAGTTCAACAAACAATGAAATTAGAAGATGGATCAATGGTAAAATATACTTCTGCACTTTGGCTTACCCCTAATGGGACTTGTATAGATAAGGTAGGTATTACCCCAGATTACTATGTAGAAAATGAAACGGTTAAAGACGAAAACGGAACTGTAACGGAATATACCGATTCTCAACTAAATAAAGCAATAGAAGTATTAAATGGAATAACAAATTAAAATTTGTTATTTTTTCTTTAATTTGCTATAATAAAATCACAAACAGAAAGCCAGGAGTAAGAATGAAAGAAGATAAACATCAAATAAAGGTAGGCGATAAATTAGAAATTCATTGTTATAAACATAATGGAAAGTTACATCAGTTGTGTGATGAAGGAATTGTTTTAGCAATAGACGAAGAAAAAATAGTCGTCGCCAATAATAAAGCAAAATTAACTGAAAGGGATGGTAGGAGTTATCATGCTAAAGAACCAGCAATTTTGTTTTTCTACAAAAAACATTGGTTTAATATAATCGGTCAACTAAAAAAATTTGGATTATTTTATTATTGTAATATTGCTACACCTTATATAATTGATGACAAAATAATTAAATATATTGATTATGATTTGGATTTAAGAGTTTTTCCTGATGGTGGATTTAAAATATTAGACTATAATGAATACAATTATCATAAAAAGTTGATGCATTATCCGCGGGAGATTCAAGTTATTATAAAAAATGAATTATCTGAATTAATTGAAATGAAAAAACATAATGTAGGACCTTTTGCTAAAGGAGAAATAAAAAAATATTATTATATATATAAGAAGTTGCTAAAAAATGAAAAATATGAAAAGTAGAATTTTTTTAAAATAGTTGCATATAATATAAAGAAGTATATAAAAAGTCTGAAAAAAGCCCAAAAAAACGGAATTTTTCGACAAAAAATAAAAAAATGCGAAAAAAAGTAAAAAAATGCAAAAAAAATGTTGACATAATTCTCAGAGTTTGTTATATTACTTATGCACTTGACAAAAAGGCTTGAAAAAGCCCCAAAAAAAGTGTAAAAAAATTAAAAAAAGTTGTTGACAAAGCTTCGTGAAAATGTTATAGTATATCTACGCGAAGCAAAAAAGCAACGCAAGAAATGATCTTTGAAAACTAAGTTAAAAAGTCAATTTTGAGTAGCTTAGATTAAACTGAAATTATAAGGATTTAAATAAATCTTTTTTATTGAGAGTTTGATCCTGGCTCAGGATGAACGCTGGCGGCATGCCTAAGACATGCAAGTCGAACGAGGTGGCCCATTGATTAAAACAGAAAGCTGAAGAGCTTGCTCAGATGCCGGATGTTTTATGATTTGGATTTTCCACCTAGTGGCAAACGGGTGAGTAACACGTGGGTTACCTACCTCCAAGTTGGGGATAACAATTGGAAACGATTGATAATACCGAATGTGCTCTACGGAGTAAAGAAGCCCTTAAAGCTTCGCTTAGAGATGGGCCTGCGGCGTATTAGTTAGTTGGTGGGGTAATGGCCTACCAAGACAACGATGCGTAGCCGAACTGAGAGGTTAATCGGCCACACTGGGACTGAGACACGGCCCAGACTCCTACGGGAGACAGCAGTTAGGAATATTCGTCAATGGGGGAAACCCTGAACGAGCAATGCCGCGTGAGTGATGAAGGCCCTATGGGTTGTAAAACTCTGTTGTTGAGAAAGAATTGTAAGATTAGGAAATGAGTCTTACTTGACGGTACTCTTCAAGAAAGCCACGGCTAACTACGTGCCAGCAGCCGCGGTAATACGTAGGTGGCGAG